>CAZNHN010000017.1:35653-39328 GCA_964572415.1 uncultured Phaeodactylibacter sp. | reverse complement strand
AAACGGGGTATTGAGGGTGGTACCCAGATTGATGGGCGGCCCCCACTGCCCGTCGGCTTGCCGGTACGCGACAAATAAATCGATGTTGTCCTCATTGCGCGCGCCAATGCAATCGATAGAGCGGGCGGCGAAAATCACCGCTTCCCCATCGGCGGTAATGGCTGACATGCCCTGCCAGTCCGGGCGGCGGTCTTCTGGAAAGAAGGGCACCGAGGGCGACCATCCATCAACGGTACGTTCGGTATACTCCACCACGCCACCATCGTACATCAGAAGGGTGCTGCCATCGGGGGAGATGTTGAGGGGCGCTTCGTGGCTGCTTTTAGTATTGAGGGCGGTGATGGGCTCCGGGTAGCTCCAACCCACCTCCGTCCGGTCGGCAAAGTAGATGTCCTCGTCCCCGTCGCGGTTGCGGCAAAAGTACATCCGCTGCCCATCGGCGCTTAGTACCGGGGCGTATTCCCCATCAATGGAGTTGAGGGTGTCGCCCAGGCTGCGGGGCGCAATGCCTTCGGAGGGCGCCCGGAGGATTTCCTGCAATTGCTGAATGCGCTCGTCCTTTTCGCCAAAGTAGCCGGCAAATTGTTCGACTTTGGCCAGGGCGCGGTCCCAGTTTTGAGCTTCCACGTCCCGCGCAATGTACTGCTGCAGGGCGAAGTAGGCTTTTTGGGTGGGCGCGCCAAGCTCAATATAACGCTCAAAGGCATCCTTGCGGTCGTCCGTGAAGCCAAGGTCAAGGTCGGGGGCTAGCTGAGCAACGGTTACGGCCCGTTTCAGGTTGAAGCTATCGGAATAGAACGGGTAGCGGTTCTGGAACCCAATCAGGTCGCCCCAGTCGCCGGTGAAGTAGTGGTACAGGTAGATGACCCGCACGGTCTTGGGTAAGTCCCGGTGGTCGGCTTCGCGGAGGATGTTTTCGGTTTTTGTAATTAGCGGAAATTCCGAAAGTGCCCGGCTGATGGGGGCATCGAGCAGGGGAGCGGCATCGGGAAAATCGCGGAGCAACCGGAAGAGGTCATTGAGATTGGTACTGTCCTGAGTGGTGAAGAAGGCCTCAAATACGGCGCGTTCCAGTTGAGGCTGCAGGGAGGGCAGGTATTCCTTGAGCTGGGGGGCGAAGGTTTCTGCAAATGCCTTCAGGCTATCGTACTGGCTTTCGGCCTGTAGTTCTTTGAAGCGGAGTTCCAGGAAGTATTTCGTGCCCTCCGTGCGCAGTTCGTGAGACAGCCGCCCGTAGTTGTCAAGGTAATAGGCGACACCTGCACTGCTGCCTTTGGCCTGATAGTACTTTAGCCCTTCTTCCCGTATATCCTGCTTCAGCTGATTGACCTGCTGCTCATCGTACCCCAGTTGCCCAGCTTTGCGCAGTTCCCGGTTGCTGAGTTTGCGGTACTGCCGTTGCCCTTCCCGCAGGTAATGATAGGCGGAGTCGGGCTGATAACAGGGGCAGTTCGGGTTAAGGTGCTGCCGGGCGAGCTGAATGTAAGCCCAGGCCCGCTCTTCCGGTGCGGCATCCGGAGCAGACAGCTGCTGCTGCAGGTCTTCGGTTTCGGGCAGGCCGGATTGGGCAAAGGCCAGAATGGGCAATATCAAAAGGATCAGGGCAGTCAATCGCATGTAAGGCAAGTCTTGCTGATAGAATAGTTCTCTTTATAAACGCTTTTCCGTCCTTTTTACTTTCTCCGTGGCCGAAATATTACGGATTTTCCCGGAAGGCTCAGATTTCTTACCTTCGGCAGCAATGAGCAGACAAAAGAAATTCCGGGCTTTTGATGGGGTGTTTACGCCTTCCATTTTGACTATCCTTGGTGTGATCATGTACATGCGGATGGGCTGGGTGGTTGGTAATGCCGGGCTTTGGGGCTCCATTATCATTGTGGTCATTGCGCATGTGATCTCGTTCAGCACGGGGCTGAGCATCTCTTCCATTGCTACGGATAAGAAAGTTGGTGCCGGCGGGGTGTACTACGTATTATCGCGCAGCCTGGGGCTGCCGATTGGTGGGGCGATTGGTCTGACCTTGTTCGTGGGCACGGCTTTGAGCATTGCGCTTTACCTGGTGGGCTTTGCTGAGAGCTTTAATGCTTTCCTGGGCTTGAGTACGGATATCAATGGCATGCGGAGTACCGGGAGTTTATTCCTGTTCCTCTTGATGGTGCTGGCTTTTATTAGCACTTCTGTCGCTATCAAAACGCAGTTTTTTATTCTGGCAGCAATTTTAGCTTCCCTGGTGGTGATTTTTATGGGCGGCAGCCCGGCCGAAGCCGCTATTCCGGAAACGCTGGTCAGTGATACAGTGCCGATGGAAACAGTTTTTGCCATCTTTTTCCCGGCGGTGACCGGCTTCACAGCAGGTATTGCGATGTCGGGAGATTTGGCTGACCCCAAGCGGGATATCCCCGTCGGTACGATTGCCGCTATCGTCGTGGGCTTCGTGGTGTACCTTGCGCTGGCCATCTTTCTTTACAGCAACGTAGACCTTGAAGTCCTGCGGTCGGACTATAATATCCTTGGCAAAATATCGATCTGGGCTCCGGCGGTTATTGCCGGTATCTGGGGCGCGACGCTATCTTCTGCTATTGGTGGCATTTTGGGCGCTCCCCGGATATTGCAGGCCATGTCGCTTGACCGGATTACGCCCCGCATTTTTGCCAAAGGCGCCGGGGTGGCCAACGAGCCCCGCAACGGGCTGATCCTCACCATCCTGATTGCGGAAGGTGGCATTCTGATAGGGGAATTAGACCTCATCGCCCGGATCGTTTCCATGTTCTACCTGGCAGCCTATGGCTTCATCAATATTGCCTTCTTCCTGGAAAGCTGGGCCAGTTCTGACTTTAAGCCGTCCTTTCGCGTAAGCAAATGGATAGGCCTGGTAGGCTTCATGGCGACCTTTGCCGTCATGTTCAAGCTGGACATGCTGGCCATGGTGGCAGCTCTGGTCGTTATTGGTGGGGTGTTCCTGTGGTTGCAGCGCAAACAGGTGAGCCTGGGTACCGGTGATGTCTGGCAGAGTGTCTGGTCTACGGTCGTCAAATCGGGGCTCAAGCGCATGGAGATTACCGAAGACCACAAACGCAACTGGAAGCCTAATATCATGCTTTTTAGCGGCAGCTCTGAGCAGCGCCCCCATTTGATCGAGTTTGGGAAGACGCTGGCTGGTCAGGTGGGGATGGTGACTAACTTCGACCTGGTGGAGAACCGGCAGTCCAAGGTGCTTTTCCCCAAACACAAACAGAAAGTCAATGATGACCTCCTGCAAAAGTACGGCGTATTTGGGCGGCGCATCGAAGTCAGTAATGTGTACAAAGGCATTGAGACCATCGCCACCACCTTTGGCTTTTCCGGACTGGAGCCTAATACGGTGCTCATGGGGTGGGCTAAAAATACACGGGACCCCATCTGGTTTGCCCAGATGACCGAACGGCTGATCGATCTGGACTACAACGTGCTTTATTTGGACTACGACAAACGCTGGGGCTTTCGAAAACGGGAGCAAATCGATATGTGGTGGCGGGGCATCAGCAATAATGCCGAGCTGATGCTGCACCTGGCCCGCTTCATCGGTGCCTCCAATGAATGGCGTAATGCCCGCGTCCGGGTGTTGCTGGTCAATGATTTTAATGTGGACCGGCGCATGATTGAGAAGCGCATTCAGGCGCTGCTGGATGAGTTTCG
>CAZNHN010000017.1:29975-35643 GCA_964572415.1 uncultured Phaeodactylibacter sp. | reverse complement strand
AGCCGAGATCAAGGTCATCAACAACGCACTGGACCGCACCCCTTTTTACGATCTGATGAAGACCATGTCGGCAGAGGCGGATTTGATCTTCATCGGCATTCCCAACATTCAAACCGGAACGGAAGCCACTTTCGTAAAGCAGACCAACGAACTGGTCGGGCTCATTGGCACCACCTTGCTGGTCAAAGCATCGTCCACCTTCGAGACGACCGAGCTGGGCCTCAGGGATCTGGAGCAAAAGCAGATTTTCGAACCCGGAAAAAGCCAGGCACTGGATCATCTGGAGATGCCGGAAGAAAGTCAGCTGGCGGAGGTGGTGAAGGCCTTGGATTCAGGCTTGGAAAAGGCGATGGATCAGCTGTCAGCCCGGGCACTGGCGGTGGTACAGCAGCACTATCAGCAGTGGGTGACAGACCAGGAATCCGCTTTTAAGGCATTATTAGATTCGGTAGCGGAACACCAAACCCTTTCCATACCTATGCTGGTCAGCCATTTGGAGGACCTTCGCGGGGGTTCCGCTGTTTTCCGGCATCAGGAACTGGACAGCCTGTCGCAGTTGCTTGCAGAAGCACTGGAGCAGTATTTAACTTCCTGTGAGCAGGTATTAGAAGCCTTGCCGCA
Organism: uncultured Phaeodactylibacter sp.; assembly: GCA_964572415.1. GTDB lineage: Bacteria > Bacteroidota > Bacteroidia > Chitinophagales > Saprospiraceae > Phaeodactylibacter. The sequence goes on along the minus strand of CAZNHN010000017.1, from coordinate 35,022 downwards.
TCGTGTTGCACTGGAAAATGGCGCCGGGCGTACAAAGAAGGTCAGGCTAAAGCGGCCTATTCTAAAATGGGCCCGCCGCCGAAACCAAATGGTCCTTCAGGAAGACTTGATTTTGGCCAGCTTAATGCCCGGTTGATGCTGGCCACCCGGCAGTTAGCCCGCAAACTTCACCAACAGCTGGAGCCCAAAAGCAACCGGTCGTTGGCAGGCCTTTTGGAAGAAACCAATGCTCAGTTTGAAGAGGGCTTCGAACAACTCCGGCAGCAGGTGGAAGGCATGGTGGCTAAACCGCTGATCAGGCTCCGGAATGAGGACCGTGCCCTTTGCAATGCCCTTACCCGTCAGGAGCAGCCCGTTGGCCTGAGCAAATGGCTAAAGCAGGAAAAACAAAAGTGGGGTAGAAAGTCTGCTAAATCGGCTGCACAGGACCTTGAAGCTTTCGGCGTTTCCTGGAAAAACAATCAGCAGCTGTTCCATCGCAATTTTGAAGTCAATCAGCAACTGACCCATACCTCCCTTTTGCTCCGGTCTGGCAAAACCGATGCCCTGAATGCTTTGAGCGAAGTGTACGTAGGCGGGCTGACTGCACAAATGGCAAGCCTCAGGCAAGCCTGCCATACCTTAAAAACCCAATTGGATAATGGTGCCACCGAAGCGCTGACTATGGCCCCTTTTCAGCGTGATGAAGAGGATATGGACAATACAGAATCCGTACTCTGGCACTTTATGGAACAAACCGGGCGCATCACCTCGCCGCTTCCCGTTGAAGTCGAGCTTATGGACCAGGCTACACGCCGTGACTTCAGAGCATTGCAGACCAAAGGGCAGCCCCCACTGAAGTTATCCCTGCTGGAAATTGCCGACTACCTGGTCGACACGCAGTTTTCCCAAACGCTGGAGAACGAGCTCATCCGCCTGCGGCAGCAGTTGAACCCACTGAGCGGGCAGATTTTTAATATCGGGAGTTTGCTCCACTACGGTGTGGATGCGGCTGAGGATGCGGAAAGTTATGAGGCCCTTTCCAGTATTCTGGATAAATCTGAGGAGCAACTCGCAGAGCTCGAACAGGAGGTGTCAGATGTATTCACGGCATTTCAGGCAGAATTGGAGGAACAATTTGAAGCCACGGAATCTGCACTGACGATTGATCATATCATAGCACAGGCAGAGGATTTGTCTCAGTATGTACGCAAGGAAAGCCGACGCCGCGGTATCGTTGCCTGGCGTCGCAAGCTGGAAGAGCGCGTAACGATGCAGCGGCACAGGCTGCGGGACTATGCTGCTCAAAAGCAGCAAGATGTGGCACAGGCTGCCATAGAGCGACGGGAGCAGGCCCTGCGCAGTGACCGGGACCGGCTTCGGGTTTTTGCCAAAGCTGTTGGCCCGGTTCAGACTGTGCGCGAAGCCTATCCTTATTATTACCGGCAGTTGTTTTCGGGCAAACACCTCAATCTACGGACCCGCTCAGAAAGCCGGGATGCGGAGTTGTTGCAGGTGCAGGAAGCCCTGGAAGACCGGAAGCAAGGGCCCGGTGGCGGTATTCTGATTACCGGAGAAGCACTCAGTGGCAAAAGCTACTTTTTGGAGTATGCCACACGGCAGATTTTCGGAGGCAGTTACCTGAAAGTCATTCCTCCTCAGGGCGGTGCCACCTCTCCGCGAGCCTTGCAAAAAGCCTTTGAGCAGGCGACAGGGACAAGAGGCCCTCTGACGGTGCTACTGGAGGAAATGTCAGCCGGCACAGTATTTATTTTGGAAGATATCGAACTGTGGTGGCAGCGCGGGGCAGATCAGGGGCAGGCCTTCGGGCAACTGCTGGAGGCGGTGCAGACTTTTGGAAAGCGCCATGTTTTCCTGTTGAGTTGTAATTTGAATACCCTACAGGTGCTTCGGGCACAGAGCCCGGTGGATGAAGCCATGATTGCCACGGTTATCCTCCGGCCATTATCGCTTCAGCATTTGCGCGCTGCCGTTTGGGCCCGTCATAAGACCGGCGGAGTGCCCCTGTATATTGGTGGGCAATCCGAGGAGTTGGTGCGGATGAAGGCGTGGGATCAGTTGTTTGGCCGCCTGCACCGCCAAAGCGATGGGAATATTGGAATAGCGCTGCGCCTTTGGCTGGCCCATCTCAGAACTAATGGACAGGGCCGGAACAGGCTGGAAACCAAGATCCACCGCCCGGATTTTCCGGTTCTGGATGACGCCACATGGTACTTTATTCTGCTGCAGCTGTATTTGCACCGGGCGCTGACTCACCGGCGTTTTGTCCGTCTGTTTGCTTCAGAAGGAGCAGACTGGGCAGGGAGCCGGATCAAAGAACTACAGCGCAGTCAGCTTTTGGTCCCCCACGAGCGTGAGGTGCTGGAGTTAAAGCCAGAGGTCCGATATTACCTGGGGCAGTTGTTCACCGAAAAAGGCATGCTATGATCCAATTGTCCACTTTGCCATTAGGGTTAGTGCTCATGCTTGGCCTGTTAGCCTTGCTGCTCCAGGCATTGCTGTACGCACTTAAAAAGTATGGGCTGCCTCTTGTGAAGAGCCGGCGGCAGCGGCAGCGCCTGGAGGGCTTGTTATTGAGAGCGGGCGTGGCCTTATGGCTGAGTTGGGCCGTTTTTGCATTTTACCGCCTGTTGCTGGCCTCCCCGGTTTTTGCACTGGCAACGATCATTTTGCTGACCGTGTTGGGCTGGCCCTGGTGGAAGGATTTCTACCCCGGGCTTTTGCTGCGGCTGGAAGGGGACCTGCGCCCTGGGGATTATCTGAGTCATGAAGGCCGGTCCTACAAAATTTTGCAGCTGCGTGGGAGAAGTGTGCAGCTGGCCGGAGAAGATGGTGGCTTACTGGTGTTGCCTTATCATTTGATTCAGAAACCTGCAATTTACCGGTCGGTGGAAAAAACAGCACTCTCCCCGTTTTCCTTTGAGGTAACGTTGGAAGGCCCCAATGCCCAGCAGCGCCTGGAGCAATGGCTTGCTGCTTCACCCTGGACCGCTCCGGCTTATCCGGCTAACGTCGCACAGCTTGGGCCCGATACCTATCGCATCACCGCCTATGCACCAGACACCGATATTCAGGAGCGTCAGGAGGCTTATATCCGGCAGCAAATCGAAGGATAACGATTTTTTCGTTACAAAAACGATGTTTTAGTTGATATAACGAAAATTTCGTTGTATACTTGTCCTATGAGACAATTGAACGAAAAAGAAGAAGCTGTCATGCAGGCGCTTTGGAAGCTAAAGCGGGCCTTTCTGAAAGAAATAGTAGCGGAGCTTCCACCGCCACCGCCACCAGTTACCACGGTTTCCTCCATGGTGCGCAAGTTGGAGGGGGAAGGTTTCATTGGGCATGAAGCCTTCGGGAAAAGCAACCGCTATTATCCGGCTGTTAGCAAGCAGGAGTACCGGAGCAAAGCCTTCCGGCACCTGATGACCTCCTATTTTGAAAGTTCTGCGGAGGCCTTGCTGTCCCATTTCGTACAGGAGGAGGAAGTTTCTTACGGTGAGTTGGAAGCCCTGCTCGACAAGATCAAAAACCAGGAGGATCATGATACCCAGTAGCGTCACGCAGTATTTACTGGAGTCCAGTATTTGTCTGGCGCTGTTTTACGCGCTCTATCACTATTGGCTCTGCCGGGAAACCTTCTTTCAGTTCAACCGGGTGTACCTGTTGCTGATGCCGGCGGTGTCTCTTGCTATACCTCTGCTTCATATTGAGCAGGCAGTGGCTCCCTCTACCGTTGCGGGGGAGGTGCTCCTGCCAGTGGTGCGGGAAGCACAGTTAACGAAGTTGCAAATTTACGGGCAGCTGGCTTCCCCAACGCCTGCTTTTGCCCTGAGCCTGGCTGATATTTTGCTGGGGCTTTACATGGCGGGAGCCTTATTCATGCTTGGTCGGCTCAGTATGCGTTTGTTTGCGCTACGGGGGCTGATCCGGCGCAGCCGTCGGGAGCAAAAGGGGCGCTACACTTTATTGACGCCCGACCGGGACATTCCGGCCAGCAGTTTTTTTAGTTATGTATTTTGGAAAGGCGAAGACCTGCCTGAAGCTAAGCGTATTGTACTGGAGCATGAGTTGGTGCACGTCCGGCAGCGGCACAGCCTGGATGTGCTATTGATGGAATGTTACCTGATTTTGAAGTGGTTCAATCCACTGGTCTATGCCTACCGTACAGCGCTTCAGCAGGTGCATGAATACATTGCAGATGCCTACGTATCCCGTGAAATAGGCAGCCGGCATACCTACGCGCAGTTTTTAGCGCTGCAGCGTATGGGGCATAGCTGTCATCCGCTGTCCAATACTTTTGCTGCTCATCTGAGAAGCCGGTTGCAAATGCTGGCACAGCGGTCTTCGGCTCCGTGGCGGGCGGCTAAGTACCTGTCGGTGCTGCCTGTTACGGGATTATTGGTGTTGCTGTTTTCTTTCAATCTGGCAGAACAGCTACCGGGCGGCGGATTGGAAAGGGCAGGTCAGGCGGTGGATGCCTTTGCGGAACAAGACGTGTTTACCAACTGGGGGAAGCAGCCCAGTGAAAGTGCGGATGCCCTGGCCTGGGGACCTTATCGGTTACCATTATTCAGCCCGGCGCAGCTCAGTGGTACGGACAATGCTCTGTCGGCTACCTTTCTGACTCCTGCTGCCCTGCATGCCCTGAGCGCTGAGCGTTTCGAGTTGGTGCTGGGTGAGCAGGTGTTGTGGCGTAATAAGACGCAGGCCTTGCTTTACAGGGGCAGTCAGCTGGTCTCTTCTTTTTCGGTAAAGGGCAGGCTAAAAGACTGCTGTGAACGATCAATCTCAACCGTCCAAGTTTGCTCTTCGCGATCTTGGCTTTCCGCCAAAATATCCAGTGAAAAATCAAAGGCGGGACCGGCCTGCACCTGACGGATATCCAAGGTCAATTCATCGTTTTCGTACGACCACTCCACCGCAATCTCTGGCAGTCCCGGCTGGTAGAGCCACTGCCGGAAAAAACCGTCTAATTCCATTCCACTCACTTCCTCCATAACCGCTTGGAAATCTGAGGTCAGGGCATTCTCATCCCTAAAAGCGG
>CAZNHN010000017.1:24841-29965 GCA_964572415.1 uncultured Phaeodactylibacter sp. | reverse complement strand
AAAGACTGCTGGCCAGCCGGGGTTGGTATGGAGGAGGATTTGGTGCTCATTTTGGCGGTGGAAGATGCCTGGGGGCGCCTGAGTTGCGGTATTATTGGTTTGGGTAAGGTGTATTCTGATGATCTCCGGGTGGCTATGATGGAGGCAGGAGTGTACGCTATGATGAAAATTGCTGGCCCAAGGGCGGAAGGCGAGAAGACTGAGCTTTGTGTGGCTTTAGCTGATGAGAATATCCAGAAAATCAATACCCACCATCCCTGGGAAAGCAGCCCCTACCGGTTGCAACTGGGACAGGAATTACTGGGTGTGCAATGGTACAATCATCCGTTTGCCAGTACTGCCGGAACGATCATTCAGGAGGTTGAGCCAGGTCGATTGGCGAGGATAAAAAACAAATCTTTTCAGATTACCAAAGGAGGGCAGGGCCTGGATGTTGAACAGCTGTGTGTAAACCTCATCAAAAAAAGCGGGCCTGACCGGATTTTGGAAGCGGCTTCGCCCGGTGAAGTTCAGGAAATCTGGAGGCAGGCAACGGCAGCCTTAAGCGAAGGAGATCAGTTGCACCTTCTTGCCCGTACCACAGATGAAAAAGCGTTCTACACCAGCCTGGGTGTCGGCATTTCACCGGAGCCCGGGCGGGTCTTTCAGGACGGTTTATTCAGTGAACGCTATGGCGAGTTCTCCCGCCGTAAAGTCGATCAGCTGCCCCGGCCAAAAGCATGGCTGCGCCGTTCCGGCACTGAAATCCAATGGGGGGATTACCACTGGGTTCTCCGGCAGCGGGACGGGCGGGCGAGTGAAGCGGTTCGTTACCTCCCGGCAGAAGCATTGACAGCCTTGTCGATGGCAGCGTGGTCGGCTACTTTTAATGAGGAACCGGTGGGCACCGATAGTTTGATGTTGTGGAGTTATGACCGGTCAGATGAAGGTATGAAGTTTACGCCTTTGTTCTCTGAAGCCGGGCAGCGCAGGCTAAGAGTAGCTGCTCAGCGCACAGATGCCTTCGAGCTACAGGTGGTCTTTGGTTTAGACAACGGCGCCGACCGTGGGCGGCTTATTTTAAAAATCAACCAGGAACGACCCATTGCGGCCCAGGTCGATACGCTACGGCTGCAACCATCTTTGGACCCTTTTCAGTTCGTTTACCGGACCGGAGAGCCTATCCTCATCCGTTTAGATACGAGCGTGGCCCGGCACCGTTGGATGTACGAACAGTACGCCAATGATCCAAATGTCAATGTGTTGCCTATCCCCGGCTTTCGTACGGTAGAGCGTTTGCGCCGGGAAGGGGAGGCTATAGTCCCGGAGCCGGAAATTGGCAGAGTGGAACTGTTGCATGCCACATATATAGATACGGATACCATACCGGAGTATTATGAGTTGTACGATAAGGCAATGACTTTTCACTGGCGTGGCCTGAGCGGCACCCGGGGTACTGGTGTGCAGTCCCTGCATGCCTTTCAGCATACCACTGAGGACGGGATGCTTTTGGAAATTGGAGGTTTGGAGTATCCGGTGCTGCAATTCGAGTTGGTGATCATACCGGAAGACGGGAAGGGGGTAACGCTGAAATCTAAATCTGCTGAGGATACCACGGTGCAACAACACCTTGCTGACCTTGAGCCAAACAGCAGTTTGTTCCTGACAGATATGGTCATAAGGGATACCGATGGGCAGCAAAAACGCCTGCCCGTCACATTTAGTTTTAACTTAAAGTAATGAAAATGAAAAGAGGCTTAGCAGCTGTGGCCTTCATCTTGTTGATGGTGGCCTGTCAAACGGCACCTGAAACCGAAATACCTTCGCTGAGCAAAACAGAACAGTGGCAATTGGGCTGGCGTATGATCGTCAGTACTCTTGAGGAAGACTTTAGTACTGCCGCTCAACAGTTTGATTCGCTTCGGGCCTATTCGGACACCATGGAGTTACGGTTTTTAATTGCCGGATTGGAGGTACTGGAGAATCTTGGACAAGTGGAAAAACGGGATTCTATTCTGGCGTTACAGTCAGAATATACCTGGGGCGCATTTTGCCAAAAGGGGTTATACCTGGAACAAAAGCCTAACCCTATTCCGTGTACGAGAGACGATCAGCAACCTCAGGATACCGTGCTTCAGCGGCAACTGATCGCGATGGAAGTGCGGGACCAATTGGCACGCGGCAATGTGCAGGACTATCTGATAGAAGCGTTTAGGATTGATACTTCCGGTATGAGCTATGCGGATGGGGTAGAGGTGGATGCAGAAAACCGGGAAGCGCTAAAGACAATCATTGAAACGCACGGCTTTCCCTCTGCCGAGCTGGTGGGGGAGGAAGGTATGCAGGCTGTTTTCATCCTCATTCAGCATGCGGATCAAGACCCGGATTGGCAAAAGGCCCAACTGCCTTACATTGAAGCAGCGGTGAAAAATGGCGGACTGGATGGTCAGGATTATGCTTACCTGTACGACCGGATTCAGGTCAATGCGGGACAACCTCAGCGTTACGGTACGCAGTTCTCAAAAGTTGATCCGGCCACGAAAACCATCGAACTGGCAGCGGTCGAAGATCCGGATAACCTCAACCAACGCCGAATGGAAGTAGGTATGATGCCTATCGAGTCCTATCGTGCGCTGGTACTGAGCCGTTTTCAATAATTTTTACCGATAAAAACCATTTACCATGAGAAATCACCTGACTTTTTTATTCCTTTTCCTCTTCGCGTTTTGCATGCAAGCTCAGGAAAACCCGATGCCTTTTACCGTAAAGGCAGACTCCCTTCGGCAGGCAGGGGATTTGGCGGAAGCCATCGCCTTATACCGGCAGGGCTATGAGCAGGATGCGGACGATTTTACGAATACGTACAACCTGGCTTGTGCTTATGCCCTGCTTAATAACCGGGATTCAGCGATCTGGTTTTTGGAGCAAGCGCTGCCCTCAGATTCCACTGTGCTCATGATGCGCGATCCTGATCTCGTTTTTCTGTACGAAGATGACCGCTATCAGGCGCTGGCGGAAAAGCAGATGGAAAAAGTGGAAGCCGCGCACGGCAAGTACCAAAAACCAGAGCTGGCCCGTACGCTTTGGCGCATGATGCAAACCGATCAGGCTTTTTATGGGCATACCCGTGTAGCAGAAGGGAAGCTGGGCCGCCGCAATATAATGACACCGGCGATTTGGGAACTTAAACACCGCATCAACGAAGAGAATCAGGAAGCTTTGGTTGAAATTATAGAAGAGAATGGCTGGCCCCTGCGTTCGCAGGTGGGCGGTACAGCGGCTTCTGCTGCTTTCCTGGTCATTCAGCACGCGGATTATGAGCTGCAAAAACGCTACCTGCCGATGATCGAAGCGGCCTGCAAAGAGGGGGAGGCCAGCTGGTCGAGCTACGCGCTGATGTACGACCGCATACAAACCCGGGAGGATAAGCCTCAGAAGTATGGCTCTCAGGTACGTTTCAACGCTGAAACAGAAACCTACGAACCCTTTCCCATCCTGGAGCCGGAATACGTGAATCAGCGGCGTGCGGAAGTTGGGCTGGGGCCGATTGAGGGATACCTCAGCCGCTGGGATATCGACTGGGAAGTGGAGCAAAAGACGAAGTAGTCCCTTTAGGATTGGCGGAAAGCTTCAAAAGCTTCCATAAACCGGATGAGCTCCGGTAGGGAAAAACGGAGTTTGTTGCTGTCCCAGTCTGAAAAAGTAGCGTTCAGGTCTTTGTCCCACCGCACCTTATCGTGGCTGATAGCGTTGCGCAGGAATTCAAGTACAAAGCTCAGCGTCATCGGCTTCCGGGAGAGGGAAGGGTGGAGGTTGAGGATTTCAAAGTTCGCCCAATCGGTAGCCATCATTTTTTTAAGCACAGACTTTTTGGGCTTGTTCCGCTTGAGGCGTTCCCAGGGGCGGGCGATTTGCCCGTAGAGTTGTTGCTGGAGGAACGCAGGGGTTAGGAGCTGCGCCTGGCTGGGGGGCACATCAGAGTGGGTATTCCAAAACTCGGCGAGGGTTTGGTTGGGGTGCTCCTGCAAGGCTTTTTGAAAAAAAGTCAGGAGCAAAAAAGAAGAGGGAGAAGCATTCTTATCAGCCATATCACGAAGGTAATAAATCTACGGTTTTAGCTGATCGATGAGAAGGGCCCAAGCATCCTCGAACGGGAGGATTTCCACTTCATGGTTATAAACGGCCTGTTCTGTTCCGTGCTCACTTAGTTTTTTCAAGTGAGCTTTTGCCTTTCGGATCGCTGCAGCAGGATGGAAGCCGGATTTTGGAAGTTCCAGCAGGGCCTTTATAAAACAATTGGCTCTGTAAAGGTCATTGTCCTTGTGCAGGTGGCGATAACAATACATAGAGGTGGCTTCAATCCGGTCAATGGCTTTGAGGTGTTTATCATCAGCTATGAGAATAAGGACCTGAGCTATCAGAATAGCGATGTTGTATCCCTTTTTATCTTGCTGAACGGTGCCAGTACTATTCAGAAACTTTTGAAACCGGAACCGGTTGATTGACTGTAAGTCTTCAACACTTTTACCGGTAACCTGATCAATGGACAGCAGGAAATACAGGTAGGCTTCATAAATTTTCCAGACCTGCTGGTCCCGTTCTGGAAGGGTTTGGAACTTCCGGTGTTTACGAGCAGAAGCAAACAGGTCAAATGCTTTTGAGTATTCTTTGCAGTGCAATGCCAGATGAAGCTGAATGCGAAGAGTGTTAAACCAGTTTCTGGTTCCTGCTTTATGGAGCATTAGGCTTTCTTCGCTAACCTGCCAGCCTGTATCGTACTGTTTAAGCTGTATGCACCCAATAAGGATAAAAGACCTGAGTGTCGTAAGCCCACGGTGATACTCGAAAGGCTTGGATTTAAAAAACTCGATACCAGATTGGCATACATTTATGACCGATGCATAATCACGGTGCAGCAGATGGGCAGAAGCCTGGAAAAGGCGGTTACAAATTCGGGAATATCTTATTCAACGCGCTGATACCATCCATGACGAATGTAGTCAAGGCGCACAACTACTAGCAGATCTTTGTTAGTCCATTCAACTATGAAGAAAAAAGTATCCATACTATTTTTATTTTTGGCCTCATGTTGTTGTATTCCAACTGGAGAATCAAAAAATAACGCCAACGTATTCGGAACTGGGC
>CAZNHN010000017.1:9309-24831 GCA_964572415.1 uncultured Phaeodactylibacter sp. | reverse complement strand
GTGAAAAAAGCAGGATTTGTGAACAGATAGCAGAGGGGCAAGTTCCTTTCCATAAATAAGAGCCTGTTTACCCAGGTCACGACGGCTCACCGAGGCAGTTATAAAATTCAACCGGACATCCTCATAATACCCCAGTGCTTTATTTTCTGCCTGCTCTAAAGCGTAGAATTCCTGGAATTCTTGTTGGAGCCTGGCATATTTTTTATGATCGCCATCCACATTGGCACATTCGTGCTTAATTATCTTCAGTAAAGATCTGCAGATTGAAGTGGCTTCGTATTTCCTTGCCCTGATCAATAACTTCTCCGCCATCCTCGAAGCGATTCTCAGTAAGCCAAAGTGCTGTAATAACTGAATAGCGCAATGCTCTCTTTCCAATTGAATAATGGCCCGGCTATGGGGGCTAAACCGGGGATGTTCCTCATTGACAAAAAGCAGGGTATTGAGCAGCTTTTTTTTAAAGAGGCTTTTAAACTTTCTAAATCTTGGGGCAGATGGAGAGCTGTTGAATAAAAAAGCTGCTGCTTCTGTATCGGTTTTTAATTCTTGTTGGCTTACCTTTTCAAAGAATGTGGCATAGCGGCTATCATTATCTTGGTTGGTTAAAACATCCACCTGCTGCATCTTGTGAGCCTGAAGAAAATCCACAACGGGTTTTATATCTCGCATAGGTAATAACAGGTTAGAAAAGCTCTTTGGTTTTTTAGCACGTAGGTAGATTGTTTACAATATTATTTGGTATTAGTTCATGAGAATCGAGAATAGGGAAAGGTTTAAGAAGTATTTTCGCAGATTAATTTTTGTAAAAACTCAATCATCCATATAAAAACTCGAAAAAATAAATGAGTTGCATAATTAATTGATAAGCAGTGTTTTATGTTAATTTAGTGTTTGAAGAGATTGATTTTTCCCTTTCACAGAGCAAGTTTCGTTGTTAGTGCAAACTGCAGGCAGGCCCCATACCTTTGTAATGTACTCAGAAAGAAAGCAAATAAGCACTACAGAAAATCTTTGCCGGCAACATCCGGTTCGCTACCGGTTCCTTAAACCAATTTCAGAATCAGATCGAGGTATACCTCTTCTGGTATACTGATCGTCGCAAAGCAACCTGTTATGCCTGTTATTACAATCGTGATTGCCCTGATATTGGGCTTCACACCAATTGACAACTACAATGCAGAGAATGGAACTATCGAAAATGAGCAAACGCACATCGTAGATGAGGACATTCTCGGACTATAAGAATTTGTATTAACCATTTTTCATCATTCTTTAAATCCATTCTATCATGAAAATCCAGAACCTCACAAGCAACGCTAAGCGCAACAACCGTATCGTAGCCGCTGGCTGCAACTGTAACTGCTGCTGCTGCATCCAAATCGGTGGCAAGCGGAAGGTTAAGAACGAAGATTAACCTTCTGAGCGTAGCAATGCTAAAGGAGCCGGGCAGTTGTACAGAATAGCAACTGCTCACTCCTTCCCTCTGGATTTATGACAAAACTGACTGACTATGGAAAAGTTCCACGTTATTCCAGGGCCAGATGAACAGTATCAGGTCCGCACCCGAAATGAGCTATATACGGTTACTTTTGATGAGCCGGAAAAGCGCGCCATATTCGAAGCTATAAAGGAACGGTACGAAAAGCCCAAACAGGGGTTTTCACTCTTTCCCAACCGCTGGCTGAGCAAACTGGAAAAAGAGTATGGAAAAGACCGGGTGTTCACTGTACTGGAAGAGTTGCGGGAATTCAACTTACTGCCTGCTGCACTGTACAAGTACCTGGAGCCTGGAGCACAGGGGGTGTCGGAGGAGCAGGAGGCTCCATATGTCTTGTCTCAGATAAGACTGGGCCTTATCGGTACAGGGGCTGTACTTGAGCTTTTTGAGCAGCAAGCCAAGCCTGTTGAATTCAAGTCGGTGGCAAAACTGTCTACAGAAAAGCCTTTCAGCAAGCAACAGTTGGAGGACTTTCTGAGTGAAGTGGACTTCTTTATCGCAGAAGCCTCTGCCTGGAACCCCACTCAGTTCAAGGTAATCAATAAGGTCGCCATCGCGCAGAATAAGCCTTGGTTGTACATCGAAGGGCTCAACCTCGATCAGATCAAAATAGGCCCTATTTTTTACGGAAAAGAAACGGGCTGCTACAACTGCCTGATCAAGCGGATCAAAAGCAATAAGGAAGAGGCAGTATTGGCTTGCGATAGTATCTATGAAGACTATCTGGAAAAGACGGGCGAAGCGGCAAAGCCAGACTACGCCCTTTATCCCCAGTCCCTTATTCACAGCACAACCGGCTCACTCGCGCTGATGGAAGTCATAAAATTCTTTAAATACTGGTCCGTGCCTGCCCTGTGGCGAAACTACATTGTTTTGGATGTCAATAGCCTTCAGGTTACTTCACACCGGCTTCTGAAAGTTCCGACCTGCGAAGTCTGCAAGCCGAAACTGGAATACAATTCTTCACCTTGGTTAGAATCAATAAGCTTACGCCATGAATAGTACGATCACAACTTTGAACCGCGGATATCAGATGATTTCCGGAGAGTTGGGCCTGCTTTCCCATATCACCAAATTGCCCACTATGAATGCTGACCCCAATCTCGTCGCATTCGGTATCTGGCCTTGTGACACGAGTGTGTTCAGCCAGGAGAAATTTGGAGGGCGCAGCAGTGGCTGTGGCGCCAGCTGGGAGCATGCCGTACTCACTACAATCGGAGAAACCATTGAGCGTTATTGCCCATCTATCTACAATCTCGAAGAGGCCACTTACGCTTCATACCGGGAGCTGGGCAAACCAGCAGTACATCCTAGCGAGTACGCCCTGTTTCATGAAGAGCAATACAAGTTTTACGAAGAAGAGGGCTACCAAATGTACCGGTTTACGGAAGACCGCAAGCTCCATTGGTTTCCATGCAAAGACCTGACGAACGGCAGGGAGTCTTATGTGCCGGGGGCATTCATCTATCTGCCCTGGACGGGCGAGGACGAGTGGATCAATATCAACACCTCTACAGGGCTCGCTGCCCACTCTGACTTTTACCGTGCCATCCTGCTGGGGCTGTACGAATGCATTGAGCGGGATAGCTTCACGATGACCTGGGCGCACAATATGTTCAGAGAGAAAATCCGGATCACGGGAGAAATTCAGGACTACCTGGATAACCTGTTCCCGACCTCTTACGAATGGCACTTTTTTGACATCAACTACGACCTGGGAGTGCCTGCCGTGTTTGGGATTTGTTTCGGACAAGCCGATTTTGGTCCCTTTGTAGCAGTTGGTACCTCGGCAAGGGGCACCTACGGCGAGGCTTTCAAGAAGGTAACTCAGGAGATAGGGCAAGCTGTATCTTACTTCCGCTACCTCCTGGCCGAAAAGAAGGACTGGCACCCAACGGATGACTTCAACGAGATACAAAACTTTGAGGACCACTCTATTTTCTACCTCAAGCGCCCCGAATTGCAGCACGCCTTCGACCCCTGGCGGAATGCAAAGCCGACAAAGAAGATCGACTTGCACGAGCCCGCGCCTGCCGGAGGCACCAAAGTGGAATTGCAGATGCTTTTGAAGCTGTTTCGGCGTAAAGGGTACAATGTATTAGTCCGTGACCTTACCCTGCCGGATGTGCGGGACTGTGGATACTATGCTACGAGCACCTTCGTCCCTCAGCTCCTGCAAATGAACGGCGCCTACCCCTTTTACTTCCTGGGTGGGAAACGGCTTTATGAAGTACCGAAGGCGCTCGGGTTGTCCAACCGTGACTATCACAGCCTGAATAAGTTTCCTCATCCCTTTCCGTAAACCTGAAAACCTAAATTGACCATGCTTACGCTAGAAGCTATAAAAGCAAAGTACAGGAAACGCGATGCATCACTGTACGCGAGCGAAGAATACCTCAACTCCCTGGCACTGCTTTATCATGATAATTCCAAGTTCGCTTCCTGGGACCTGATGCGTCAGGGGCAACTGGCAGAACAGATGAACAACCCCTACATAAATGAGCGGGCAAGCAAGCCCTACAAGGTACATCCGGGGACTCAGTTTTTCAGTTTTGAGCCTTATGCGGCCGTAAAAGCGAATCTCTATCCGGATGCCCACCTGTTCGAATTGCAGCGCAATCGCCGCAGTGTACGGAAGTTTCAACCCTACAGCATCTCCATGAATGAGCTTTACCACCTGCTGCACCATGCCTATGGCATTACTGCCCGTCAGGCTGGGGAAGGGGAAACTGCTGGAAATTCAGAATGGAGCTGGCGCACTGTTCCATCAGCCGGGGGGCTATACCCTCTGGAGCTCTACGTAGCCGTGCTTGATGGGCAAATACCCAAGGGGTTGTACCATTATTGCCCGGAGCGGAACGGGTTGGAACTGCTGAGCCAAAAGGTTGATGCAGCAGCGGTAGAGCAGGCTACTTCCGCAAGCAGTTTTGTAGATGCCTTCAAGGCTAGTGCAGTAGTTCTGACAACTGCTGTATTTGAACGCACCTTTATCAAGTACCGGGAGCGTGCCTATCGTTTCATCCTGCAGGAATGTGGCAGTGTAAGCCAAAACCTAAGCCTAAACGCAGAGGCGCTGGGGCTGGGTAGTTGCCTGCTCGGCGGGTTTATGGACGAGTCTGTTAATGACTTGCTTGGCGTTGATGGTGTTTTTGAATCCATTTTAAGTGTACAATACATCGGAAAAAATGAAAACGACAACAATACTTAACTGTGAACGCCTTTCCTACCAGGTTCGGGGCAAAACGCTACTCAACGATGTAGGGTTTACCATCGAGCCCGGACAGAGAGTAGCCATTTTAGGGCACAACGGGGCTGGCAAGTCTACATTAATAGATTTGCTTACCCATGCCCTTGAGCCGGATAGTGGGTCCGTATCGGTATTTGGGCAAACCTTCCAAAAAATTGACCGGCAGCGGATCGGTGTGGTCTTTGACCGGCTGCAAGCGTTCGTTTTGCTAAAGGTCAAGGAAGTCATCCGGTATTTTAGAACGATCTACGGGTTACCGGGCGCGCTGCCGGAACCTGATCTCTTGGAAGCAGTTCAGTTGCAGGACCACCTGGATAAGCAAATACGCTATCTGTCTAAGGGCGAACGCAAAAAGGTCTGGGTACTACTCGCCTTAATGCATAACCCTGAATTCCTCATACTGGATGAAGCGACCAGCGAACTGGATCCGTTTAGCCGCAGGAGAGTCTGGGATAAAGGCATTCTGTCCAATCCCGACAGGACGGTACTTTTTACCACCCACTCCTGGGAAGAAGCGCAGGAGCATGCGGATAGCATCATTTTTCTCAGCAAAGGGGTGATGCCAATGCCTATGATTTCAACCAGCCGGCTGCTCTCCGAGGAATACCTGCCCTTCGACCGGAAGGTAGTCGTTCGCCAGGAGCCTGCATTGACTGCATTCCTTGAGGAACAGCAAGCAGAGTTCTATGAAGAGGATGAGCAGCTGCATATCCTGCCTTCCAACCTCGATGAACTGCTCGGGCGGATAGCCAGGCTGACCTCCAGCTACTCCATCATGAATACCAGTCTAATGGACGTATACGCTTTATCTACTAAAAAACTTACGGTATGAAAACCTTTACTGCAACCATATACTACCGGTTAGTTACAGATTTCCGGGTGTCTCAGGCCGTCTTTTTCACCCTTGTTTTCCCGGTGTTCCTTTTCCTGATTTTTTCTATGATTTGGGGAGGAGCAGAAGACCCCGCGTATGTATCTTTTCTGATTACGGGCATTCTGGGGGCTACGCTGGCCAGCGAGGGCATGTTTGCCATCGGAGAAGTGGTCAAGGAGTACTATGAATACAACATGATTCGGTACTTCAGGGTGTTGCCAACCAGTACAATTAGCCATTTTGCAAGCCTCGCGGTGAGCCGCTCCTTATTCATTGTCATTATGGCGTTGCTTATGTTTGGTTTGGCATTCGTTTTATACGGCTACACTTTTACGCTTTCAGAGTTAGCATTTATTGGACTTGGCAGCGTAGTGGGTATGCTTTGTTTCGCTGCCCTGGGCTTAGTGCTCAGTTTCTCCAATATCCGGGTTCGGGTATCAAACGGGCTGCTCAATTTTATCTTCTTTTTGCTGATTTTCCTGAGCAATGCCTATTATCCGCTCAGAGAGGTTAATCCCTCCCTTAACCGGATCGCTGATTTGTTGCCGCTCAACCATGTCCTAAATGTCATTCGGGGCGAATTTCTCACGGTGAGCCTGATTTACTGCGGCGTAAGCATTGTAGTGTACTTTGCTTTATTCCGTTACCTGTTTCATCACTATCAGCTAAAACGATAACCTATGTTGACCTGGATACTTACGTTTGCGACGATCCCCGTGCTCATGCTCCTCCACGAAGGAGGGCACGCGCTAAGTGCGACGCTGCTGGGCTACCGGGTAGAGGGTTTGGGGATTGCCCCACGGACTTACATGCCTTACATTAGTGTGCATATTCAGCGGAAAGCGTACTGGCGAAAGATCATATTTATGATCAGCGGGTGCGCAGTCACCCTGGTGCTGTTTGCCTGGGCTTACAGCAATACATTCTGGGGGCTGGAGTGGCTATTCTACGCATTGTGGCTACAGATTGCCATTGAGACCAACCCCTTCTTCTCTGACTTTTCCATGCTGCTCTTTGAAAAGGACATCAAAGAAAATGCAAAAGAAGACATCACCAATATGCAGGAAGCAGTGAAAGCTTGCTGGTTCACCAACCGATGGTACGCCCACGTTATGGCCTGGACGCTGCTGATCTCCCTGTTAATGAGCTTGAAACCAGAATTTTAACTTTAAAAATCGATTCATCATGAAACCTGTCTATTTCATTTTCCTATTTCTGCTAAGCATGCAGGTCAGCGCCTGCAACCAAGGTAACTCCCAAACGGTAGAGTTGGATTATAACCTGATCGCCTCAGATTCCCTCTTCAAGGGCATACAGGATAAGATTTTCAATGCCTTCGTCTCTGCAATGCTTCAGGAGGATGTCCAGCCCGTTTTGGATCAGGAGAAAAAACTAACAGAGGCACTGCCGCAATCACCGCAAATAGGACCCTACTGGCTGGCTTATAACTACTTTTATAAAGCCATATTCTTTGGTGAGGTCGAAGACTATGACAACAGTGAAGCCGCCGTCCTGAAAGGAATTGAAATCCTGGAAGCCAAAGAACGCAAGAATGCCGAAGACCTGGCATTGCTGGCTTACATGCAGAGCTTCTCTATCCAGTTTGTATCGGGTATGAAAGCTGGGATCATATCCAACCGGTGCAAGAAAAATGGGCTTGCAGCCATTGACCTGGATCCTGAGAATTTAAGAGCGCACTACGTTTTGGGCAGTATCGACTACTACACCCCTGCTCAGTACGGTGGTGGAAAGAAAGCAGAAACCTACTTCAGAAAGGCCATTGAGTTGCCAGATCAACGCGTCGCGAATCCCTATCTGCCGAGCTGGGGGAAGGAAGATGCTTATGTACTGCTCATTGAGCTTTTGCTGGAACAGGAGCGCAAGGAAGAGGCTGTCACCCTGTACAAAGAGGGCGTAGCGCAATTCCCGGATAGCTATCGCCTCGGAGAAGTAGCCAAACTGCTGATTTAAAGCGTGTTGGGAATTTGGTCTTCTAGTCGAAAACTGACAATTTTTTGGTTAGACGAGGCACGAAAACCGGAGTCCGTACGGATGAGGATTTTCGGGACGAAGTATAAGCAAAAAATTGTCCCTGTTCACAGGGACAGACCGATAACTAACTAAATTCCCAACACGCTCTTAAAAAATTAGCAGAGCTTCAAACATGCTCCCAAGTCTCTATTTTTCATTAATACAAAATTCATTATCATGAAAATCCATAACGTCACAAGTGCAACAACACTCTTAATCATTGCCTTAATACGCATGGATGTGACGGCGCGGGGTCTTGGGGAGAAGGAGGTAACCCTTTGGAGTAGATCAATAAAACCTAAATAATCAAAACAATGGGCATTTTCAGATTCAGATCAAAAGAAGACGGAATAATGAAGACCATTATTGTTATGGTTTTACCTCTTCTATTATTCATATTTAATATGGTTTTTAGCATATTATCTATGAGAACAGCATTCATAGTACTGGTATTTAGTGCCATGCTATTCCCTTTACTTTTATTGCACAATAAAGACTTTATAGCTGGAAGTCAAGGGGTTGAAGAATGGAAAAAGGTAAAGGTTTTCTCTATTGGAAGTCTATTTACAGTCTTTTTCATCACTTTAACCATGATTGTAATTGTAGTTCTATAAACCCAAAGTTTTCATGAAATTCCGCTTTTCAAAATAGAGCTAACGCATCAGGGTTTCAAAACGACGTGGTGCATTGACTTATTTTCAAATAGATTTAAGACATCTAAGATGTAATAACAGGTATTGTGCCCCGGCCAAATTCCATAAGACTATGGCGGCCGGGGTTTTAAAGCCGCTGAGTCATGAAAGTGAATATCCAATTCTTAAGTCTTTTATGGATTTTGTTTGTCCCCGCTATGCTGTTTGGCCAGAACAAGGTTTCAGGTCAGATCATCGACACAAACGGGGCGCCTGTTTTTGCTGCAAACGTATACCTAAAGCAGCATCCTGCCACCGGTGTGCTATCGGATATGGAGGGGCGGTTCTCTTTGCCGTTCAGCAGCTCTGAAGACACATTGGTCGTTTCCTTTCTTGGCTACGAAACGCGGGAGTTGCCTTTGTCACAGGGCGGGGAAGCTCTACAGATCACCTTGGAGGAGAACACGAATATCCTGACAACCGTACAGGTGGCAGCAAAGCGGCCCGTTGCCCAGGATTTTGCCCTTATGGAGCTCAATAAATTTGACATCTACACTATCCCCTTTTCTTTTGCTGACCCACTCAAGGCATTGACGGTTTTGCCAAGCTCCACCAATACAGAAGAATCCGCTGAAGTCAATCTGAGGGGCTCTTCCAGTGGGCGGAGTATTGTAGTACTGGATGGTGTGCCTTTAGCCAACCCGGTCCGGTCTACCAGTCTCGGCGGTAACGGCTTCTTCAGTATTTTCAATACCGAAATGGTAGAGCGGGTTACCGTTTTCGCCAGCAATCCCTCCCTGGCCTACGGCAATGCCACCGCAGGCATGGTAGAGGTAGAGACCGTAGAGCAGGTAGGCGAACCGTTTTGGCAGGCTTCCGCTGGACTGGGCAATGCGGGGCTTTTCCACGGGCGCCCTCTCGGGAAGCGGAGCAGCCTGCATGTGTACGGCAATCATCAGTTCTCCGGTGCCTTCCTGGAAGTAAATGGCAGCAATATCCCTGACCTTCGGGGATTCAGCGTGGCAGACGGTGGGTTTAAACTGCACAGTCAGCTCCGTACCAACCTTTTGCTCGATTGGTATGGTTATGGTTTGTCTGAGCGCAGCGCCCTCGACCTGAACTTATTCGCCCATCGGGGGCCGGCTGAAGCGCAAACCAACCGCCATTTTCAGGTGGCGAGATTGCGTTTGCTGGGGGATATTTGGTCGCTTTCGGCAAATGTCAGTGGAGACTTTACCGCTTCAGTGTTCGACTTTGGCAACCTGAGAGATGATAATCAATCCCGGCGGTACTACGCCTCACTCAATGGGCAGCTCAACTTATTTGAGACATGGACCTTGTCTGCAGGCATCACGGCAGAAGAGGTGCGGTACGACTTTCGCGGATCAGAGCCGGACTACTATTTTGCGGTAAGGCCGACAGACCCTGCCCGCCCAATCTCAGGCACTGCCCGCAATAACAACACAGAGCTTTACCTGCTGAGCCGGAGCCGGTTCTTCAGTGAGCGTCTGTCTGTGATTTCCGGCTTTAGAAAGAACATTCCAGTGCTTCCCGGCCAGCCGGATTACTTTTCCCGGCAGCTGATCACCAAGTTTCATTTCACGGACGAACATACGTTGTCTGGCACCATTGGACAGTATAACGGATACCTCAACCCCAATTTTTTCAACCGGGTCTTTAACTACGTTTACAGTGATCAGGGAGCCCTGGAGTATGCCTATGACACGGAAAAAATCGGCCTGAATGCGGCCATCTTTCATAAACGGGAAGGTGGAGATATCCGGTTTGCACAAGATGGGACTGCTACCGACCGGCGCCTGATAAACGGGGTGGAAACACAGTTGCGGTATCGGTTCCACGAGCACCTCGAGCTGCAAGCTTCATATGCCTATCTGGATGTAGAAAACACAAGCCCCGAAGGTATGGTATTCAATGGGCAGAACGATCTGGATTACTTTATCAGGGTTTTCCTGACTTATGACAATCCATCCCTGTTCAACCTCTCTGCAGCCTGGGTACACCGGCAAGGCTTGTGGTATACGCCGGTCATTGGGAGCCAATGGCAGCAGCAGGCCAGCGCCTATGAGCCTATCTTTGCGGCATTGCCGAATCAGGTTCGTATGGATAACTACCATAGCCTTAGCTTCAACTGGTCGAAAACAATACCATTACAGCGGTCGTTCCTGATCGCTTTCGTTACCCTAAATAATGCACTAAATATTGAGAATCAGCAGGAACAGGTTTTTACAGCACCGGACTACTCTGAGTTCGCCTGGCAATACTTACAACAGCGATCTCTTTACTTTGGAGCCGTGCTGAATTGGTGAAACCGTTGTACCTTTACGGCCAACCAATGCTGATTTTATGTCTTTGCTCAACGACTGGAAATTCGTCCTCCTGCTCTGCCTTACCCTCGGCTTAGCCCCTTTCTATCCTGAGCCCCACATCTGGGGCAAGATCAAATGGATAAGTGGGGGCGCCGTGGGCATGAAGGCACTCGACTGGTTTGATGTGGTTCTTCACGGCTTCCCCTGGGTGCTGCTAATCCGGCTGCTCCTCCGACGCTTGCCTTAAATTCCCAAAATTTTGGTTAGCTTTATACGTCTGAATCACTAAAACCTATTGATTTGAAACGTATACTGCTACTCTTGACCTTTACTATGGCGCTGGGCCCGCTGACCGCTCAGGAAGACTTCAAAGTCATCGGCTATCTGCCTTACTACCGGTTCAACTACAACAGTCAGATTGAATACGAACGACTGACTCACCTCAACCTTGCTTTTGCCAACCCAGATATGGAGGGCAACCTGGATATCGGTGGGCAGGACATCACCCCGATTGTCAATGCCGCTAAAGCGAAGGGCGTGGAAGTCTATATTTCTCTGGCAGGCGGTGCCCTGACCGACGAATGGGAACAGGCCTGGGAACACCTCATGCTGCCTGGAAACCGCTCAGCTTTCATTCACAAAATTATGCAGTACGTCGAGCAGCACGAGCTGGATGGTATTGATTTTGACCTGGAATGGGGGCATGTCAATGAAAAGTACAGCCCCTTTGTGCTGGAATTGCGCGACTCCGTAGACGCCCACGGGCTTAAGCTCACTGCAGCCCTGCCCGGTACCTATCGCTACCCCGATATTTCGGACGAAGCGCTGGCCGCCTATGACTGGATCAACATGATGGTGTATGACCTGACCGGTTCCTGGGACCCCGGCAACCCCGGGCCACACTCCCCATACTCCTTCGCCCTTAATGCGATGTTCTACTGGCAGGGACAAGGTGTAGCCAAGTCAAAGCTGACCCTCGGTGTGCCATTTTATGGTTATGATTTTGGGAGCACCCCGGTTTCCTCCTACCGCTATGGCACGATTGTGGACTGGGATCCGGCTAATGCCTGGGTGGATCAGGTAAACCAGGTATATTATAATGGCATCCCTACGATTGTACAGAAAACGCAATTAGCAGAAGCCCAGCTTTCCGGTATCATGATCTGGGAGTTGGGGCAGGATCATTTCTCTGACCTGTCTTTACTGCGCGCCATTGATGAAACGCTTAATGTGGTAGACGTTGAGGAGCCAATGGCAATGACTAAAATGCTGGAGGTCTTCCCCAACCCTTTTCGGGAAAGTCTCACCGTGGCCAATACTTCTGATCAGACCGTCAAGTACCGCATCAGCAATGTGAATGGGCAGGTGCTAAGGTCTGCTGTGCTTAACGGGCAGTCTCATATGGAAGTGGGCACCTGGGACCTCCCGGGCGGTTTTTATCTGCTGACGGCTCAAACCGCTGAAAGTCAGCAAACTTACAAGCTTGTGAAACGATAGCCATGCAAAAAGTAATTGGAGTACTCATTATACTGCTGCTGTTCAGCTGCGGTAAGCAACGCCTGTGGGTCAAAGGAAAAGTACAGCAAAAAACGTTTGCCCGGGAAATTCCCGTACAGATCAAAAACGGGCTGATTTTCGTGGAGGTAGCCGTCAATGGCAGGCCCTGCAATTTTCTGATGGATACCGGTGCGCCTACCCTGATAGATGCCCAATTGGTGGAGGAACTGGGGCTCAAAACCAAAGAATTCGGTACAGCTGTTGATTCTTACGACCGGCGTAACCGTATTGACTACACCGTATTGGAAACCATAACCATAGACAGCATCAACTTTATCCGGCAGGGCGCCCTGATCTCTGATTTGCGGAGTGTACCTGTCTTCGATTGCCTTGATATCGATGGGTTGCTGGGGGCTAACCTCATGCGCAATGCCTGCTGGCAAATGGATTACAAAAATGAAGTGATTCGCATTCAGGAAGATTGCGAGGGCTTTATTTACAGCGCAGATTGGATCGTGATGCCCTTCCGTGTCAATAATCAGGGAACGCCTAAGCTGTCGGTTATGCTTGGTGACAGTCTTAGGTTGAGTGACGTTACCCTGGATTTTGGTTCTTCCAGTGGCTTGTCGCTTGACTTAGAAGCCGTGGAGGGGATGTTTGACCCTGCTGGAGCAGACCTGTTTACAGCTGGTGCAGCCGGTGTAGGGCTCTATGGGGTGGAACTGGATTCCATTTGGTTTATGTCTCCGAAATGGCTTTTTACTTCCCGTCAGGATCTGATTTTACCCGATGTCCGGGCGCGCATCCGGCGTAAAGGAGGCCATTTGTTTGGCACACAAATACTCCGGGAGTTCCGTTCTACGATCGACTGGCAAAATAATGAGCTGGTACTCGAGCCTGTGCCTATGGGCGAAAAGAGGAGCCCGGTCTGGAATAATTTTGGTTGCGCGCTGCAGCCCAATGGTGAAGTTCTGGAGGTAGGGCAGTTGGTTTATCCTTCACCGGCTGTAGAATCAGGACTAACACTCGGAGATACTGTTTTAATTGTGAACGGCCGCCCGGTGGATGCGACCGACTTCTGTGAGGTCAGAAGGCTTTTTGGAGAGCCAGCACCTATCAAAATGACTATACAAAGAATCGGTACTGAGATTCAGACTGTTCTTCGGCGCCGTGATCTTTTTTCCAACGGGCAATAGAGTTCTGGTAAGTGTGAAGCTTTCGGGCTGTAGCCTGGTACCTGTCCTGTAAGGACGTACTATGGTTTCGGAATGAAAATTCGACCCTGTCCGGTCAGTACGCCTCCTTCGTTTAGCCCGAGCTGATGTTCTAATGGAGCGCTAAAGGCTATTTCGACCTGATATCCGGCATCCCCAAAACCTGATCCTACCTCTTCAACTTTCAGTATATCAAAATAGCCTGAAGTACTTTCCACAGCAGTCGTTACCAGCCCCCGGTCTGCACGGTTTGCAGCAGACGGGTGATTCTTATAATAACCAATCTCCACCGCACCGGGTGCTTGCCCAAGGGCTAGGGTTTGACCGGGCTGCAGCATATCTTCCAGCTCAATGGTAAACGAGGAGGAGGCGTCCGGAGCAGGCAGGTAAAAACAAAAACCTACGCCCCGGTAACTCGCCGAACCGTAAAACTGACCGGCGTTGTTGAATACCGCTTCGTCCTGAAAATCAGTGTCGATCAGCGTGCTGTCATTGAAAAAAACGGAATAGATTTCTGTGATTGTACCAGCTTGTATCACCCTGAATTCATTGCGGCCCTCGGGCGTATCCGGGTCAAGGTCGGCGTATAGCTCTATACGCTCAGTATTCCCTGATGCACCGGCGAGGACGAGCGTGGCGTCAATGAAGTAGGCAGAGGTTGCAAAACCGGGTTCACCGGGCGCGAAGTCCTGTACCGCTGAATCATCACTGCCACAGGCAAAAAGGAAGCATAAACCGCCCCACAACCAATATTTCATATCACTTACCAATGCCATTTGAGTGCAAATTGTAAACTGGTATTATTGTAAACTTCATTGTTCTGGTAGTAGGGTTCTGGGGTCAGGTCGCGCAGCCCCTGCTGCCACCTGAGCTCGGCCGACCAGTGACTGGCTATCCGGTAATCGATTCCCGCAATCAGCCCGAGGTCCCACTGCTCAAAGCGCGGTGTATTTCCGGGGCTCGCTACTGCTGACCCGGCTAAAGAGAAATCTGCAGCGTTTTCCAGGCTAGCCCTGTTGCTGTCATTATTCCCATTTCCCACCGGTTGGTCTGTACTGCGCAGATAAGCTACCTGCATTCCGCCCGTTATCCATAACCGATTCGCAATTTGATACTGCAAAGTTACCGGCGCTTCCAGGAAATGCACCCGGGTGATGGCCTGATGATAGGGGGATATACTTGCAAATGCCGGAAGATAGATGGTATCTCCGGGAGGTGGGGAAATACCCAGCCCATTGCCATTGTTTTCCGAACGCCGTTTGTACTGCAAGCCTGCTTCCAGCACCCATTTCCGTTGGAGCCTGAATTGAGCAAACCCACCCAGCAGGGCGTTGGTCTGAAGGGACTGATAATCAGCACCAGCTTTAAGCCCAAAGCTCCATCTGTGCAGCGTGGAGGGTGTAGTTTCCGGCATATCGGCCGCTTCGTACTGCCCGGTTAGTGCTACCGGAGAACGTACAGGTAGAGGCACTAACGCCGCAAAAACCCGTTCAACATCGCGCGTGGCAACGGTGTCGTGGGCTTTTAGGTTAGGAAGGATGTCGTTGAAAGGGGGTTGAGTGATGGTATCCAACTGAATTTTTGTTTGATCTGCCAGGGGAACCGGCATTCGGCTCAGGGGGGCAGGAGGAGTACTGCTTTCGCTTTGCGCAGCACTTACGGGGGGTAGAGGAGGGGCTGATGCCGGTGCCGTGCCATTTGCCGCTGCTTTCTGAACGGATGCTGATTCTGCAACCGTCGCCTTTGCATTGGAGGCACGGGGCAGCCCGGGCAGAGGAACTGGCAATGCAGACAAAAGCACCTGACTATTGGTGCGTAACGCCAGCCGCTGCTCCTGTTGAGCGCTAAGCCATACTCCGCTGCCCACTAAAAGCAAAGCGCCGGCAAGCCAAATCCAACCTGCAAACCTGCGTCGTGGCTTTTCGGGCACAGTAGGTTGAGGGACAGGGCGCTCACCATTGAGGATGGCAGACATGTCCTTCCAGCCGGTGGCGGGCACTTCGTACTCCAAGTCCTCCAATTGCTTTCGCAAGTGCTGAAACCCGTCTTTACGCTCCTTCATGCTCGCTCAGTTTAATCATTTCACGAAGTTTTTTCTTTCCGTCTGATAGGTGCCATTTTGAGGTGCCCTCGCTTATGCCAAGCATATCAGCGATTTCCCGGTGATTGTATCCGTCAAGGGTGTATAGGGAAAAGACCGCC
>CAZNHN010000017.1:7015-9299 GCA_964572415.1 uncultured Phaeodactylibacter sp. | reverse complement strand
GGCGGTGGGCAGCTGCTGTACGAACTCCAGTAGCTCTTCCAGCGCCAGATTCTGCATGGCTTCATTGTCTATAGGGGCATCTCCGGAGGCTTCAAAATCGATGCGCTTGCGATAAGTGGCCTGCCGCCTGACCCAGTCTATGCAGGTGTACATCATAATTTTGGCGATCCATGCCTTAAATGACCCCCGGCCCTCAAACTGCCCGACTTTTTGAAAAACCTTAAAAAAGCCGGCATTCAGCATGTCCATCGCTTCTTCTCTGCCGTTGGCATAGCGCATACAGACCCCCATCATATAACCGCCGTAGCGTTCGTACACGTACTTTTGGGCCAAACGATCCCCCTTAAGGCACCCCTGCCGGAGCACCTCATCAGAACTGTCGGGCTTGCAAATGATTGTGGCGGACATGCGGCGCAACGATTTTGGCTCTAAGGCGAAGTCCATTACTGCGATTTACCTTACAGTCGCAGCCAGTATAGGAAAGGGTTGGGCAGGTGAGTTATTTTTTTTCTGATTTTTCCTTTCGGGACAGGAAAAACTTGAAAAAATCAATGATAGCGTCGATCAGTTTTCGGAATGCGGATTTTTCACTCATGGTCTCAGGTTTTGGAGTAATGGAATAGGAGGTTGTTTAAGACTATGTTTGGAGCGGGTTTGCAATAGGACCAAGCTCCAAACATAGTCTCAGGCCATAAGGGGGCTAAGGCGTGCGTAAGTCCTCTGCAGGGCTGCCCAGTAAAAAGTCAAGTGCTGTCTGATTGAAAGTCTCGTATTGCTCAATATTGCAAACATGGCCGCACTTCTCTACGATCACCAATTGAGCTCGATGATGGGTTTGTGCGAAACGCTTGGCCGCCTTAAAAAATACATGATCCTGATCGCCCATCACTACGAGGCTCAGATTGCGGAGCTCCCGGTTGAAAAACTGGCGCAACAGGCGGAAGAAATCCTTGTACAGCCCTACCCACTTCAGGTACTCATTGGGGCTTAACTTTTGGGATTGCATACGAAACATCCGGCGGGAACGGCGGTGATTGCGCCGGGGCAATACGACCCAGGAGAACAGATTATAGATGGCACGGTACGGCAGGAAGTGATTAAGGAACTTTGCCGAATGGACAAACAGCTTGATCGTGAAGGTAGCCCGAAAAACCCCACCCGCCATAATCATTTTATTGACCAGCTCGGGCCGGAGTTCATCCAGCTTTTGCAGGACTACACTACCCAGAGATACAGATATGAAATGCGCCTGACTGATCCCAAGGTGGTCAATGACTTTCAAGACATCAGCGGTGACAATATCAAAATTGTACTGCTCGTAAGCAGGCTCTATGTTTTTGGATTTACCGTGATCGCGTAAATCAAGCAGCAATAAATTAAAGAAAGGCTTGAAAGCATCGACCTGATACTTCCAGGTAACAATACTGCCGCCAGCACCGTGGATGAATACAACCCAGTCAGCTCTTGGGTCGAGGATATGTGTTTCGTAATGTAAGAGCAGTCTGCCCTGTTGATTCGTTTGCGATTGCATATTGGCCTTTACAGAAAATTATAGCACAAGTTACCACAATTTAACAACAACAAGGGGGCACTTGGTTCGCTCATAAGCAGGCACTCGCGAATTTCATCCCGGATGGTACCCAAACAATTGTTTTTTACAAACGGATAAAAAAGCTACTGTACAGACAGCAATTGCTGCTCCGAACCCCGCTCTCCGGTAATTTGCACCAAATAAGTGCCTGCGGGAATACCCTGAAGATCAATAGTAGCTTCCCTGTCAGATTGCCGGAAGTGGGAAATCGTCCTGCCATCCAATGACCGCAGATGGATATCCTTTTGCCCTTTCAGCGTGGTATACAGTTCCACCTGCCCGCTTGCCGGGTTGGGAAAGAGGCGTAGGAGGTGTGCCTGTTCTGTTTGTCCGGTTGATACACCCGGAGCACCAAATGATTGGCAACCCGGATCAACAGTCAGTGTTATGGTCTCCGTCACCCGGCAGCCATTCGGCATTCTGGCCCGAATGATATACTCTCCCGCTACGTAATTAGAGGTGTATGGGAAATTAAGGCAATCGCCGGTCAGCAAAAACCAGTTAGGGCTGATCCAGAGGTATTGGTTGTCCTCCGGCAGGCAAAAACTGAAAGCTTCGCCCGGGCAAAAGGTCAGTGGCACGTCCGGAATCGCGCTTCCCGGAATTTCGTCAACGTAAACCGTTACAAAGTCGATGCCCTCACTGAGATCGAAGTCTTTAATGAGTACTTCAATGCCGACTTGAGCCATGAGC
>CAZNHN010000017.1:0-7005 GCA_964572415.1 uncultured Phaeodactylibacter sp. | reverse complement strand
GTTAGGGCAGTCTGTACAACTAAGGCCATCGGCTGGTGACCAGCTGACTGTGGCACTGGCATCGGCTTCAACCGACAGCGCAATGCCTTCATTTCCACACAGCAGCGTGTCTGGCCCCGCATCTGGCTGCGGGCATACAGGAGTCATACAGGTTTTTTCTACTACTTTTTGCGGGCAATGGCCGGGCCCCTCCGCGATTAGTTCCATCGTTACGGCTTCACCGGGGAGGAGATTCCCGACTATGAAGGCGTCATCGCCCAGCATTTGCCCATCCTGTCCGGTGAGCAGGCTGACCGTGTAAGCGGTGTCTGAGCTGCTGCCCGACCAGTTAAAGGTAATGCTGTTTTCTGTGACGGCACAACGGATTTCGGGGAGGGCGCTGCTGACTTCGGTTTCCACCGGAGCAATCGGGCAATCATCCAGGGCAGTTTCTAAAAGGTAAGTGCCGGTAGTGAGCACAACAGGGTTTGGTATAGTGGAGGAGAAATTATCAGGCCCTGTCCAGTTGTAGGTCAGGTTGTTGGCATTGCTGTCTGCAATAGCCTGTAGTTGGTAGGGGTCATCTGCAAAGCAGGCTGGTAAAAAGGCCGCACTGACTTCAGGCAGATCAACAGCCGGCACCTCTACGCTTATCGCTTGTTCATTGTCCCCAACTCCAGTAATAAATTGGTAGATGCCCGGGCAAAGGTCGCCTACTACGGTATTTAGAAGAGGGCCGGAGCCGCTGAAAACAGGAGTGCCGTCTGCGTCAGTCAGCGTGAATGCATCAGTATTTCCGCCTGAAAGGCTTAGTGCTCCGTTGCACAGCGCCGGGCAAGCTGGCTGCAGTACGGTCACGCCGGGCTGTGCGCTGGTTTGGGGCACAGCCGTAGCCAAAAAACCGGAGGTAACAGAAGGCACACAATTACCCATCATCCAGGAACCGGAGTTGCCGTCGCCGAGCATAGTGATATCAAGATTGAGGTTGCCTTCTTCAGCGCTAAAGAAAGACGATTTTACACGCACCGTCCAGCAAAATTCAAGGTCGAGTGGGGCTGGCTGAAGATTGCCGCAGGGCCCGTCACCGAAGTTGTTCCCGGGGAGCCCGTCATTGGCACTACTCCCGGAGCACAGCAGGCCGCGCTTGCTGTCAAATGCAAACCCCGGCCCATAGCTGTTACCAGTCATGCACCCTTCCCAGCTTTCGTACCAGCTCCAGCTCCCGTCCGGAGCTGTACAGGCATTGGGTGGGGTGTACTCCAGTGTTGATAAATCCCAGCCGGGCCCAAAATCAATATCAAGCCCGTGGAGCCATTCCAGGCTAAAACCCGGAGCCCAAAGGGTGGGGGTGTAGCAAAAAGTTACTTCCTGTCCGGCTTCATAGGTGCCGCTGACCGGTGCCGGAGCTACGGTTAGTTGCCCGCGCCGCTCTCCGCAGGTGCTGCAATTATTCTGAGATGTAATTTTCAGGCTGAAATCACCCTCCGCGCCAAAAGCGCTGCTGCTGACCAGTAGAAAGTACTGTGTGCCTGGCTCTGTCCGGGCAGTCAGGGTGTTACCTGATGTGCCACCCTGAAAGGCTACAGGGAATTGCGTGGCGCAGCTGTCTCCTTCAAGCAGGACAAGTACAGGCTGCTCCAGCTCACCGGCAATGGAAATAGTGGTCTGATTGGCCGAAGCGCTGAAGGAATACCAAACGTCAGCATTGCTACTGTTGAAGTTCAGGTTTTGTGCAGGGCGGCTAATTCGTAAGGCAGGCTGGGTAGGTGTGGCTTCAAGAGTAGTCCCCGTCAGCATGGTCTCAGAGGGCGCTTCATCAGGACAGTTGATAACCGGGCCTAAGTCAACAGGAATGGCTGTAGTGCATAAGTCGTTTTCCGATTGGCCATAAGTATTGGCCGCTACCAGGGCTAAAAGAGAAAGAAGCGTAAATAATCTTCTCATTATCCAGACAAATATTTAGTGAGCAAATTGAAAAGGCATTGGCAGATGTCTCGCATCAGGTCACTGCGGTGAATCCACAGTGGGCTCAGTACCTTTTAAGGGGGGGCTGAATAGGGGGGCGGCATTTGTGTCGTGGATGTTTGGGTAGATAAATTTGGATTTACTCCTAGTGTTTGTCCGGTTGTGTTTATTTATGGATTAGACCCTGGTTTGCCGGTTTGTGCTGCCTGAGGGGAACTTTTTTTCTGCAATACCGATAAAGTGGGGCCTGGGGATTCGAGGTAAGTGATTGGTTATAAGGCGTTTGTGTGTGGTTTATTTTGAAAGAACCGGTCATTTTTTGCTGAGCAGGCTATTCGTTTCCACCTCCTGCTAAATCCTTCCCACAGTGCGGGCAGGCTGTTTCCTCCTCTTTCGACAGCTCTTCCGAAAAGCCGGAGGCCAGGATGCCGGTGGGCAGCGCAAACAGCCCGATACCGATGACAGCGATGACCCCGCCCAGCAACTTGCCCAGGGCAGTGACCGGGTAGACATCCCCGTAGCCTACCGTGGTAAGGGTCGCAATGCCCCACCACATGGTCTCGGGTATGCTGGAGAAGGCTTCGGGTTGGGCTTCGTGTTCAGCGTAGTACATAAGGGTGGAGGCGAGCAACAAAAGTAGCGTGGTGAAAGTCAGGGAGATGCCGAGTTCTTCCTGCTTGTCCCGGAAGACGATGCTGATGTGGTGCAGGGCTTTGGTGTACCGGGAGATTTTGAATAAACGCAGCAGCCGGAATAGCCGCAGGGTCCGTGCAATACGGAAGTCAAAGCCGAGCAGGGGCAGGTAAAAGGGCAGCACAGCTAAAAGGTCAATAAGCGCCAGGGGCGTCAGGGCGTAACGGAGGTTGCCGGTGAAGGGCTTGCGGTATTCCGGAGCGGCATTAGCAGACCAAACCCTCAGCACATATTCCACCGAGAAAATGATCACTGAAACGAGCTCGAAGTAATAGAAAAAGGCGGCATGTTGCTGGTAAATGGGCTCTACGGTTTCCAAAATCAGGGCCAGGGCATTCAGGCTGATCAGGGTGATGAGCAGCATGTCTACCCACCAGCTCAGGTCTCCCTTTTTCCGGGAGATGTTTAGGATTTCATAAGTTTGCTGTTTCAGGCTCATGTCCATTGTTTTTGATATCAGTACGGGTCTACGTCCACGCTCACCCGCACATTGCTCAGCCCTTTGGCTTGGTTGAGGTATTCAGTAGCTTCCCGGATGCTGGCCTTGGCATAAGCCAGCTTTTTTGGGTCTTTTGGTACCTTGATCATAAAATCCAGCAGGTAGTAGCTTCGTATCCTTGACACATAAGGCACCGCCGGGCCCATAGCCCAGTCGCCCAGCCGCTTTTTCAGTACTTTTTCGAATAGCTTGGCTCCATCGTTGACGGTAGCGGGCTTGGTGTGCTTGAGTGTGATGCGGATCAGGCGCACGTAGGGCGGGTACTGAAACTGATTGCGCTCCATCATTTCCAGGGTGAAAAAGCCGGGATAATCTCCGGCCAGGACTTCCCGTAGCACCGGGCTTGTGGTATTGAAGGCTTGTATGATGACCTGTCCGCGCTTGTGCTTGCGCCCGGCCCGGCCAGCCACCTGCAACATGAGCTGAAAGGCCCGCTCCCCCGCCCGGAAATCCGGGAACTGCAACAGCTGATCGGCACTAAGCACGCCCACTACTGCAACCTTCTCAAAGTCGAGCCCCTTGGTCACCATCTGTGTGCCCACCAGGATATCGGTACGGCCCTCCTCGAAATCATTGATAAGCCGGGCGTGGGCATGTTTGCCGCGCACCGTGTCGAGGTCCATGCGGGCTATGCGAGCCTCCGGCAGGTAAATCTTAAGCTCATCCTCAATTTTCTCGGTGCCAAACCCCTTGATGACCAGTTTTTTGTCACCGCAGGCCGGGCAGGCCGAAGGCAGGTTGGTCTGATAGCCGCAGTAATGGCAGCGCAGGTTGTTGTGGTATTTGTGGTAGGTCAGGCTGACATCGCACTGAATACACTCCGCATGCCAGCCGCAGGTGGTGCAGCGGTAGGTTGGGGAATAGCCGCGCCGGTTTTGGAACAAAATAGCCTGCTGCCCCTGCTCCAGCGTGGTTTTCAGGGCATCGATAAGCACGGAGGTGAAGTGGGATTGCAATTTGCGCTCTTTTAGTTCCTGCTTGGCATCCACAATTTTCATTTCAGGCAGTTGCAGCCCTCCGAAGCGCTCCGGCATTTCCACCAGCCGGTACTTGTCCTTTTTGGTATTGGAAAAGGACTCCAGCGATGGCGTGGCGGTGCCCAGAATGACCTTTGCGCCGTGCAGATGTGCCAAAAAGACGGCCGCATCCCGGGCATTGTACCGCGGATTGGGGTCGTATTGCTTAAAGGAAGGGTCATGCTCCTCGTCGACCACAATGAGCCCCAGCTTGGAAAAAGGCAGAAAGAGGGCGGAACGTGCCCCCAGAAGCACGGGCTTGCCATTGAGCACGCTGTTCCAAAGCTCCACCCGCTCGTTGTTGTTGAGGCGGCTGTGGTAAACGGTAATGTCATCGCCAAAAACCCGTTCGAGGCGGGAAACAATCTGCGTAGTCAGGGCAATTTCCGGCAAGAGGTACAGCACCTGCTCGCCCCGGTCAATGGTTTCCTGAATCAGTTCAATGTAGACCCGGGTCTTGCCACTACCGGTCACCCCATGCAGCAATACCGGTTTGTTGTCTTTAAATCCGGCGCGTATTTCAGCCATTGCCCGGGTCTGTTGGTCAGAAAGGGTGCTGGCTTCGATGGTCGTTTCTTCATACCCGCCAATCCGGCTGACCTCATGCTCATACAGTTCAAAAATGCCTTTCTTTTCGATGGCCCTCAGCACGGTGCTGTCTACTCCTGCCTTGTCGTAGATATCTTGTTTGCGTACATGGTCCAGGCCTCGTGAAACCTGTACATAAGCCATCAGGGCTTCCACCTGACGGGTAGAGCGGCTCAGTTTGGCGAAAGCCTCTTCCAGCAGTTTGGGCTGTGAGGCGTAGGGCTCCTGCAGGCGGACGCACCCGATGGTTTTGGGCTTGTATTTCTGTTTGAGGTCTTCCTTGAGGTAAAGAATACGCTTGTCAAGCATCCGGCGGATGAGCGGGTAGACTGTTTTGCGCTGAAGAATGCCGCGCACATCATCAATCGTGATCTCCTTCTGAATAGTCAGTGCTTCGGCAATAAGGTATTCCTGGTCATTCAGGCCACTAAAGTCCTGCCCAAAGAGCGGGCTAAGGCTGAGGATCGTCTCACTGCTGAGCTTGAGGTTGGCCGGCAGAGCTGCATTCATCACTTCTCCCAGGGTACAGAGGTAATAATCCGCAATCCAGCGCCAGAGCCTGACCTGTGTTTCGTTGACGATCGGAGATTCATCAATGACGGATAGCAGCAGCTTGGGCTGATAGGCGGCCGGTGGCTGATTGGTAACTTCCAGGATGAGGGCACTGTACCGTTTGGCTTTTCCGAACTCCACCTCCACCCGTTTGCCGAATTCGGCTTCCGGTACCAGGGGCTCCGGTACTTCGTAGGTAAACGGTTTGGGCACCGCCAGCGGAAGGATGACGGTGACGTAGGTTTGCGTGGCCGGTGCCGGATGTAGTTGTTCTTCCAAAGGGATTGCGTTTGATGGCAAGGTAGCCAATTTAGGCTACTCTCCGTGGAGCAACTGTGTCATTGCCCATTGCTGTGGCCCTGTTTTTTCAAACCGGGCGTGGTAGCCGGTAGGGCGTGCCACAAATTTACCATATACAAACCCCACTTTCCCCCCGGATAGTTCAATACGGGACCAGGGGTGTGTTTCCCCGCCGATCACTTCGGTTTGATCAGTGGTTTCGAGGTGTTGGACCAGTTCGTAGGAAACGGTTTTGACGATATCGCTGTTAAGGTTTGGCTCACTGCGTATGCGCACACCACTCCCCGTGATAGCGGCATACTCGTTTTTCGGAAGGTCCTCCGGCCAGGTGGCCGCGTAGTAGGGCGCCGTGAATGCCCGGCCATTGCTGCTAAAGGTACCCCCGGCTTTCAGCAGCTCCTCCAGTATGGGCCAGATAGGGAGACTGTCGGCGGCGGTAGGGGTAAGCCCGTAGTGGCTCACCAGGCCCGCCACACCCGGTTCTTTAGCTTCCGATACCTGAATGTCTTTGGAAACAGCGTCCAGCAATGCGAAAACATCGTGTTGTTGCACCGCCTGCAGCAGTTGCTCCCGGAAAACGAAGAAGGCGGTATCCATTGGGGCTTCGTCCACCGGATAAAGTTTATGGCGTTCCTGCACCTGTCTTGTTGGCAGTGTATCAGTGCGCATCGCCCGGTATTGCTGGTACAATTGGCGCAGGGAGTCGGGCGGGATCCGGCTGCCGGTTTCGGTGGCGGTGTCAGCAGGCGGGGAATCGCCTCCACAGCCGGAGCCCAGCAATAATGCAAAAACAAGGATGGTCATATAGCCTCTCATGATGGTTGTTTTCCGTTTATTCAAATTTGTTGCCAACTCCTAAAGTTAAAAGATCAATTGTGTATTTGGAGCATAGGGCAAACAGTGATTTAGGATTTACGGGCTTTCCGGGGCATACGCATTCTGATTTTTAGGCTTTTTCTTGCAAATACGCCCACGGAGTTCGATATTACAAATCTGTACAGAGACACCTCTGACAAAACCCAGGATATGCGCAGCCCATTAACTACTATTCTTTCTTTCCTTTTGGCCTCCTGTTTAGGAGTCCCCTTGTCAGCCCAGCAGTATAAGCTATTCAGTTATAACGAGCTCGACGGTATGCAAAATACGCTCGTCAAAGCGACCGCTATAGATTCGTTTGGGCTCATTTGGCTGGCTACGGACGGTGGCCTTATCCGGTACGACGGCAATCAGTTTAATGCTTACCCCGATCAGATTCCTACACCGTTTATTAAAGATATCATACCGCTTGAAGGCCGGCTTCTTGCTTCTACGGATGAAGGGTTGTACTGGGTGGAGCCTTCACTTCAATCTGCTGTGATCAAAAAGGCTTTTCCGAATCAGCGTTTCGTGTTTCAGTAATCCATTTTTTGGCTG
>CAZNHN010000016.1:33881-39367 GCA_964572415.1 uncultured Phaeodactylibacter sp. | reverse complement strand
ATTTTCTTGCTCGGGCCTCCGGGTGTAGGCAAAAGCCTTATTGCACGCCGGCTCAAATATGCTTTCCGCGATGGTACAAGTTTTGAGTATCTGATGAGTAAGTTCAGTACGCCCGACGAAATCTTTGGGCCGGTTTCCATAAAGAAGTTAAAAGAGGAAGACCGCTACGAACGGCAGACAGCAAACTACCTGCCAAGCGCCAATATTGTTTTCCTGGATGAAATCTGGAAGGCGGGGCCTGCTATTCAGAATGCACTGCTCACCATTCTCAACGAGAAAATTTACCGCAACGGCGGTGAGGATTACAAAGTCAATATCCGCGGCATCATCACAGCTTCCAACGAGCTGCCCCCCGGCAACAGCAGCCTTGACCCTATCTGGGACCGCTTTCTCATCAGGTTGGAAATGGGCAACATCCGGCAGTTCAGGAATTTCCTAAACATGATCACGGACACTAAAGACGTGTACGAGGACGATGTGCCGGAAGACGTTAAGCTTACTGTGGGGGAACTGGAAGAATGGAGTGAAGAGATTGATAAAGTGGAAGTCCCGGCTGAGGTACTCAATACCATACAGGTTGTTAAGATAAAAATCGAAGAGCACAATGCCCGCTCTGCTGGTGCTGACCGGCTAATTGATGTGCATGACCGGCGCTGGAAAAAGATCGTTCGTCTGTTACGTGCTGCTGCTTTCCTTAACGGGCGCGGAAAAGTAGACCTCATGGATTGCTTTTTAATGGTGCACTGCCTTTGGAGCCAACCTGGGCAGACCGATAAAATCCGGGAGATCGTAACAGAATCCATTCGCCGCCACGGTTATACAATGGCCGTCAACCTGCAGATGATCAAGCGGGAGACCCAGGATTTCGAGGAGGATGTAGACCGGGAAATACGGGTGCGCCACACTGTTACGGAGGAGCAGTTGCAGCCGGTCAAAGACGAATACTACGAACTCGTTAAGGAAGACGACAAATTTGATGGTGTGTTCCTCAGTGTCAAGCAGTTCAACCAACTGCAGATGGACAATCCACAAGTGACCAATTTTTATGACCGGGAATTTAATCTCGTCAACCGGCTGAAGGCACAGAAAAGCAGCCAGCAATTTACCGTCGAAGTATTCTACAACTCCGAGCGCTATGCTTACCCACTGCGTACCCGAAAAGCAGAGCGTACTGAAGTGATCACCAAAAAACCTCACCATATTGTACAACAGCACTGGGACGAGCGCCACCAACGGCTGATGTCCTACATCACACAACAGGAGGAAAAAATACAGTCGCAGGCACCCGACGAGCTTAACCACCTGAATAGCAACCTCTTTGTCCACAAAGACCACAGTGAGGTCGTGACCCGCAATCTACAGGAAGTTCGCGAGGCGCTTGAACAGCTGAAACTGCGCCTGGAAAAAATTCAGTACGCCTATACTAATATCTAGATACCGGACCGATTTTTTGTGCTTTCAATGTTGTCAGCAGCCAGTTACGCTCCGCCAATGGTTTAGTCTGCTCTATTTCCTGAATCAGCTTTTCCTTTTTCTGATCTGAGTTGACCCTGAGTATTTGATGCAGTAGTTTACAAAAATTCAGGCAGGTCTGCTGATAAGTGCTGGATAGGTTAGTGTCTCTTTTCAAATAAATCGTAAAGGAAGCCAGACGAGCCAGCAAAGACTCTTCTTCATCCAGTTCGTAAAACGTCTTGATCATGATCATCCTTGTTCCCAGGTTATAATAGGGATCTGAGAAAGATAAGTGCTGAATATGATCAAGCACTTCATTGTACAATCCTTTAGTGAAGTACAGTTCGGCCAGATTAAAGTGAAATGCGTCCTCATAGAACTCTGGCTGCAGCTCTCCTTTATACCGGTTGATGAACTGTTCCACCCAGTCATATCGTTCCTGCAGCAGTCCCATTTTGACTACATTTGTATAGGTCCAGTGTGAAAGATAACCACTGGTATGCAGGTATTTATTGCGAATGCCTTCCTCATACAGGCTTAGTACAATGGAAGAGTAGGTGTTTTCTCCCTTTCTGATCTTCCTTGCGCAGAAGTTGATCGCATACAGGTAGATTTCTTTCAGCTCCTCATGCTCTATATCATTCTTGTATTGCTCCAGATAGGCCAGCAAGTCCTGAAAATGCCTCCCGTTTTCCTCCTCCCCGGTCACGATTGCTTTGTAAACGCTCAGGTAAATGAGCACTAATGGATGCTGTGGCGGGGCATTGTGCAAATCCTCGATTAAGTTTGTAGTCACTTTGGAAAGCTCGAACTTACCACTAACTACCAGCTGCCAGCTAATCAGGGCGCAGGTATACTGCAGGATTTTACTATAGTAATAAAGATTCAGTTTTTGGTAGACTTCCTGCATAATGGGGTCTCCGCGTCTTACCTGCTGATTTGAAAAATGGAATAACTTCACTTCTGCGAGCCGAAATTGCTTCGATAAGTGATCCGAGGAAATTTTTGGTTTTTCTTCATTGAGCTGTTTTTCAAGCTTCCTGAGCAGGAAATCGTAATGCTTTGACAGCTTTCGGTCAGATAACTCCCAGAGCTGATCTTTCAGCGACTCAAAATCATCTTCCAAAAACTTTTCCACGGATAAGAACTGTTCTGCCAGCTTAAGCAGATAGTTCATAAGCGTCCCCATCCGCCGGCTATCGAATGACTGTCCCGGAAAACAATGTTCGTATACCTCAGCCTTGGTAAGGGAATCGTTCATTCGCAAGGCATGTATGCTACGCCCCAGGTTAGTTACATCAGAATTCGTATTGAAATAAGGCGAATCGATAAACGTGAGGAACCTTTTCCAATCAGAGGTATTGAATGTTAACAGCAATTGTCCTAACTTACTGGTATACACAACGGCAATCTTTTTTATTTTTGTTTACTTTCCCTTCAGCCTGGGTTCCACTTCTAAAAAACCCAGTCAAACAAATTAAATAATAATTTAATACAATAAACACAAAATACTTTATTACAGCACTTTAGACATTTACCCAAAAACTAATTAATCATTTGAAGCTAATCATTAGCTGAAAAATAGCAAAAAATGTACTTGTCAGCCGGTTTTTCCCACTCTATATTTGTAAGCGTAAAGAAAAAACGACATCCTTTGAAGTTTCCAAAAAAACATACCAAAGCAGTCTTGGGTGCCATATGCCTTTTGCTGGCTTTTCCGTCGGCTCGGGGGCAGCAGATTCACCCGGGTGATGTTTCTGGTAATGGTTTCGTAGATCAAATGGATGTTTTGTTTTGGGCTTACGCCCGGGGTGCGCAAGGTGCACCGCGTCCAAACGCTAGTTCAGATTTTGAAGCGCAGGACGTTGATTTGACAGGCTGGTCGGGTTCTTTTCCGGGGTCAGAACGCAGTTTTGCCTACGCTGATTGCAATGGAGACGGTGTGGTTAACTACGCAGACCGCCTCGTTATTGAATATAACTATAACAATACCATTGGTGGTGTAATCCCACCTGATCAATTTCAGGATGGAACAGCTGACATCAGCAGTCAACTCAATCTTGGCGAAAATGCCTTTGTTGATGTCACACCAGGAGAATTGGCGACTTTTCCCCTTAATCTTGCCACTTATGGAATGCAGGATTTAGAAGTAGGCTACATGGCTCTTCGCCTCAACTACGGCGATACGCCCATCGCAGAAGACTCCGACGGAGAACCTCAGTTGGGTATCAACTTTGATATAGAGGGCAATGAATGGATAACAGGTGCAAGCGAAGGCGTTGATGTTTTCCTTTATCATCGCCCTGAACTGGGGTATTCTGATGTTGTACTTTACATGAGTAGTCCGGGAGACTATGTGGTAGGTAAGGGTGCGATTGCTGAATTTAGTATCGTAGTGGAAGAAGTTATTTTTGGCTTGCAAGTAATCAATATCAATTTACCTGTTATCCTTAACAGTGACTTCCGAAGAGATGGATTTACTTCTGGATATGGCATTACGCTCAACGTTGTGGGAAAACCAGTGAGTACAGATGAAGGCATGCTTCCTGAAGAAGCTATCACAGTCTTTCCGAATCCGGTTTACTCAGGTGTTCTTCATGTGCAGCTCCAATCAGAGCACAAGGGTGTTATCGAGGAGATGCAATTGTTTGATCAGACGGGCAGGCTGCTTATTAGTCAGCAGACCAACGCACGCAACGGGCAGCTGGATGCAAGCGCTCTGCCACAAGGGCTTTACTTGTTAAAAATAAAAACGGACAAAAGTGTGCAAACCATAAAGGTGCAAGCCACACGATGAAACACGACTACAAGCGCAAAAGAGCGTTCGATAATAGTATTTAAGAGAGAGCTTTGAGAGACTATCCGATTCTCATAATAAGGGGGGCTGGGAAGCCAGCTCCTTTTTTTGAGAATCTCCAAAACAAACTAACTTAGTTTTACACGCTTCTTGTTTAGAATACTCTCCGGTTAGACTCCGGAGAGTACTTTTGGAAATCTGATACCTTTTTGGAACCTACCCCACTGTTTTTTTTACCCTTTTCGGTTCCAAATACTTAAGAATAGACTGTTTAAACCTGGAAACTTAGACATTTGACGAGCTGGCCCTCTAAGGGTCAGCTTTTTTTTGTGCCTGCTTTACCCTTATCGATAATACCCTTATCTTCCCTCCTGTCCCAATACCCAAACTACCACACACATGAAGCATGCTGTTTTTACCGGAGCTCTACTCCTGATTGCGCAATTCGTATTGGGGCAACAACGCTGGGCAGCAGGAAGTGTTGCCGGAACCACGGTTCTTCAGGGTGACTTGTCTGGCTCCAGATTTGGAGATTTTGATAAGATGGGAGTGGTGGCTGGCGGACAATTCAGGTATCGACCATCGCCAGGTTTCTCTTTGAGAGCACAAGCACTCCATGGAGACCTTGTAGGCGACGACCTCGGCAGGAGTGGTAGCAGCAGAGAGATTGCTTTCCGAACCCTTTTCACAGAAGGCAGTGTTTCGCTGGAGTGGCACTTCCTTCAGAGCGAGTTTCAAACTTCCAGGTGGTCACCTTACATCGGGCTTGGTGCCGGGCTGTTGTTTTTCGAACCGAGGGCAGATTTTCGAAGAAAAGGCCCGGAAGGAGGGCCTTCACCTGAAGCACAGGCAGATATACTGGCGGACACCGGCAGCCCTGTTTGGGTTATTCCAGGCTATCTTGGGCTCAACTACACCATTAACAATCGTTGGCAAATAGGCGCAGAAGCCAACCTTCGTGCCAGTTTCTCCGATTATCTGGATGGTGTAAGTCAGGCTGGAAACCCTGAATTCAGTGACTGGTATTTGACGTCTACCCTATCGCTGATTTACACCTGGGGCGAAGCCGATCAGGATGGAGACGGAATCCCTGATAAAACGGATCGCTGCCCTGATCAGTTCGGAATCGGGAAGTTTGGCGGATGCCCTGACACCGATCAGGATGGCATACCGGATCAGGATGATGCCTGCCCCAATCAGGCGGGCTACCTTGATGGTTGCCCCGACAGTGATA
>CAZNHN010000016.1:26911-33871 GCA_964572415.1 uncultured Phaeodactylibacter sp. | reverse complement strand
CCCCTACCGACCGGGGCCTCCACAGCAGGCAGGCTGTCCAAATACAGACACCGATGCGGATGGTGTGCCCGATGAGGAAGACAAGTGCCCGGAACGACCCGGCCCTGCTTCCCGTGCAGGCTGCCCACCTGAGGACATCGACCGGGACGGGATCACTGACGAACATGATCAATGTCCCAGGGTACCCGGCACACGCGCTCATTTTGGCTGCCCCGCGCTGGAGCCTCCTGAAGCTTACAGCATTGAAAGCCTTTACTTCCCGGCCAATGGAACCCAACTAAATACAGCGCAACAACAGCAACTACGGGAAGTAGCAAGTCAACTGATCTCGAAAACCAACCAGATCCTGTTGGTACAAGGTGTTGCGTCTGGCTCAGAGGGGCTGTCAGTAGCACGGTCCCGTACCGAACAAGCCTACAACTACCTCCTGTCCTGGGGCGTCAGTAAAAGCCGCATCAATTATGGCGTTTATCTTATTAACCCATTACCCGGAAGTGAACAATCTGCCCGAAGAGTAAGCATCAGGCTTATTAAAGAGTAAGCCGCATTGAACTAATCAAAAACTGATGCTGTTCCTTTCCTTCAAAACAGAAGTTATGTCCCTAAAGCCTAGTCAACGTTCCAGAGCACAGGAATCCAGAGCCGCCATACAGCGCCTCTATATCGCCATGCGCCATCTTTTTATCAGAGGCAACTACAAGCCACTCGGAGTCTCCGGTGAAGCCATCATAGAGGCACTTACCCAGCTACGGCCGGAAATCTATGGCTCCATCAATGATCCGGAACGCGTGGAACTGGACGGCTTATTATATGTATTTCAGCGACTGCCGAGAGGCATTGAAGAA
Source organism: uncultured Phaeodactylibacter sp. (assembly GCA_964572415.1). GTDB lineage: Bacteria > Bacteroidota > Bacteroidia > Chitinophagales > Saprospiraceae > Phaeodactylibacter. The sequence goes on along the minus strand of CAZNHN010000016.1, from coordinate 33,026 downwards.
TGCCGGTATATCAAACTCATTTCCCGGGAAGGCTTTGAAGACAGCAACTTTGAGCCCATAGTGCCCAGCAAACGGCGGCGGAACAGTTACCGCATTGACGATGCCCAGATGTATATTGAGATGACCAGGGGGCGCAGCGATATTTACGATATCCTAACCCACCTGACTTTCATGTACATTGAGGCCGAAAAAATCCGGCGAAACAGCGAAGACCACAAACAACGTAAACGCCGGGAGTGGGAGATGCTGGAGAAAATCGTCACTAAGGAGGAAAGAGGGGAAGAGTATAATAAAGAAATTGCCTATACGTACCTCAGTACCTTGCTGGGACGCACCTATGAGGAAACCGTTGAGGCCTGTACGCGCTTTTCAAAAGCCTCTGATGTCAATAGCGTATTCCACATTACTTACTGGCTTGGCAAGCTTGCCAGTGAAGAGGCAAGAGAGGAAGGTGACCGGGAAATCAGTTTTTCTTCTGCTCTGCGGGAGAAAATTGGGCATCACTACTATGGCGATCTTTGGGCACGCAACATCAAGTCGGCTCTTCTGGAACGCGACCTTCTAAGCCGCCCGCTTCACATCATTAGTGCCAACCTGCACAGCGTGATGAACACACTCTACGCCAAGGCAGCACTGCGTACAAAGAATGAAATTGAAGATCTTGCCCGGGAGCTGAGTGAACCAGTCAACGAAGAAATGCGGCAACGCGTTCAGAAATATGCTGTACGCAATGGCATGCTGCAAATTGATGACACCAGCGGTACTAATATTTCAGTGCAAATTATTGATACCGCCCAACTCAATATCACTGCCCTACCCGCTGAATTAAAAAAGGACGAGTCGCATATCGCAAATGAGAAGCCGGTAATCCTGGTCATGGACTATGCATTTGGTGAGCAGGCCTACGAAACCATGGACGAACTTCTCAAGCCCTTTGAACGGGAAAATGGCGAAGAAGTCCCGCTTAATGTACAGTCGATCTCAATTATGGGCAAAGCTGGCATTCTGGAAGGCGGAAAGGGCGACATCATGATTCCCGATGCTCACGTCTTTGAAGGCACCGCTGATAATTACCCCATTGAAAACGCATTAAGCCCTGAAGATTTTCAGGGTAAAGGGCTAAAAGTATTCTCCGGCCCAATGATAACTGTAATGGGCACCTCCCTTCAAAACCGGGACATCCTGAGGTACTTCCTGAAGTCATCCTGGAAAGCTGCCGGACTGGAAATGGAAGGCGCGCATTACCAAAAAGCTATTCAAGCTGCTTCAAAAATCCGGAAAAGCATCAATGAGGATGTAGTTTTACGATACGCCTACTACGCATCCGATAATCCTCTGATCTCCGGACAAACGCTGGCATCCGGAAGCCTGGGTGCAGACGGTGTGAAACCTACTTACCTCATTACGGTAAAATTCCTCAATCAGATTCTCAGCCCGGCGCGTCGTCAGGTCGAAGAACATCAACGAGCCCTGTAGCGCCGGCTCCACCAGTAGGAAATAGCACCAACGACCAAATTGGCAGCTCCCATCAGGCTTTCCCTGGGCTGATCGTAGACGAGTACTGCGATTACCCAGATACTGATACCCAGAAACAGGATTTGCACCCACGGATATCCCGGGCTGCTGTACCCGGCTTTTCCATGTCGCCAGCGCAACAACAAAAGCCCCGCTACAGCCAGGGTGGAAAAAAGCTGCAGCACGAACCCGCTGTACAAAAACACCCGGTCAAAAGGACTGGTCAGCACCATAAACAAACTAATGCCTGCCTGCATCCACACTGCCCGGACCGGAACACCACTCGCATTGTCCTTTGCCAGAAAATGCCATATCGAAAAGTCGTTAGCCATAGCACGCACCACCCTTGGGCCAACCCAGATGTTGGCACTAATACTGGAGATCAAAAACAGGGAAACAAACAATGACATCAACTGACCACCAGTCGGGCCAAACAGGATATGCGCAACGATTTTACCAACCTCAATTTCGCCATCCAACTGCTGTACAGATGCCTGGTATAGGAAGCCCGCTTGCAACAAGACGTAGAGCAGGCTTACCACAAGGGTGCCCAGGATTAGGGCTTTAGGTAGATTGACTGCAGGATTGCGAATCTCTTCCACAATGTAAGCTGCCGCATTCCACCCTGAGAAAGAATAGGTCACATATACCAGGCTAACCATAAAAGCAGAGGTGCCTATTTCCAATTCAAAGGAGGCTGTTGAAAGCGCAGTGTTTTCCGGTGCAGGCCATGCGAAGCAGGCGATGATAAAAACCAGCATAAGCAACAGCTTTACAGCCGTTGCTGCATTTTGAAAATTACTGCTTTGCCGGATGCTAAAGGAATGAGCCGTTGAGATCAGTAAAATTACACCAACTGCCAGTAGCTTGGGGCTAATGGGAAGAAAATCCTGAGCGTATTGCCCCATAGCCAGTGCCGCCAACGCTACCGATGCCGCAAAACCAACGGTTAAAGAAACCCATCCGGCCAGGTACCCCAGAAAGGGATGGTAAATGTGGTACAGGAAATTGTATTCGCCTCCTGATTTTGGCAAACGGGTGCCCAACTCCGCATAGCTAAAAGCCCCCATAAGCGCAATCAATCCACCCAGTACCCATAACAGCAGAACAGACCAGGCGCTGTCCAGCTTTTCAATCTGCAAACCCAGGCTGGTAAATGCTCCAGTCCCAATCATATTGGCCACGACAATAGCCGCAGCGCTTCCCCATCCTATTTTCCGACCGTTGAAGGCGTGCATTTTAATTATATTCGATGCTGAACAATGGTCTCTATTTGGCTGCTTTTATAAACTGATAAAGGTACCAATTATAGCGTCAGCAGACTTCCCTGTATTTCATCAGTAACGAAATAATAACATATGACCCACTACATCAACAGTGTAAAAACCATTGCCTCTGCTACATTGCCCTAGCGCAACAGGTAGCTTTCGCTGGCTCTTGCAAGTCAACGGGAGAGCCATTCAGAGCCCGCTCACCAATAGCAGGGTTTCCTTTTCTAAACAGTATGCTAACATCAGAAAAAAAAGCTCATAATGTCCCCACAAAATCTGACTTTTAAAAATGCGGAAGGTGTTTCTCTTTCAGCACGGCTGGAACTGCCTGCTCATCAGCATCCGCATACTTACGCTCTTTTTGCTCATTGCTTTACTTGTAATAAGCAGCTCACTGCGGTACGCAATATTGCCAGAGCCTTAACGCTGCAAGGCGTAGGCGTGCTTTCCTTCGACTTCACCGGATTGGGCGAAAGTGAAGGGAATTTTGCCGACACTAACTTTTCCTCAAATATCGAAGACCTGGTTCAGGCTGCCTCTTTTTTAGCTGACCATTACGAGGCGCCGGAGTTATTGATTGGGCACTCTCTGGGCGGAGCAGCGGTCCTTCGGGCTGCCCATGACATTCCCTCGGTAAAAGCTGTGGCTACGATTGGTGCGCCGGATGCGCCGGACCACGTTCAGCATTTATTTGGCGATCAAACGGACGCAATAAAGGATAAAGGGCTTGCCGAAGTCAAAATCGCGGATCGCTCATTTACCGTCAAAAAACAATTCCTGGAAGATATCCGAACTCAAAACCTGGAGCCATACATCAAGCGGTTAAACCGGGCTTTACTAGTCCTGCACTCCCCGCAGGACACGGTGGTGGGAATTGAAAATGCTAAAAAGATTTACGAGGCAGCTATGCACCCCAAAAGTTATGTATCGCTGGACGGCGCTGACCATCTGCTTACCCGGAAATCTGACAGCCGCTACGTCGGTAATATTATAGCTTCGTGGGCAGAGCGTTATCTGGAGTTTGAAAAGCGCGGTGCTTTGCGATCAGACAAGGATATTGCGGTAAGACTGGGGCAGGAGGACCAGTTCACCACTGAAATCACCATCCGAAAGCATGGGCTGACTGCCGATGAGCCCCCGGAGGTTGGCGGAAATGATTTTGGCCCTTCGCCCTACGAGCTTTTGTCCGCAGGCCTTGGCGCTTGTACTGCTATGACCCTGAGAATGTATGCTAACCGGAAAAAATGGCCTTTGGAGGAAGTGATCGTACACCTTGAACATAGTAAAGACCATGCTGAAGACTGCCAGAACCCTGATAAGCCAGGTAGTAAGATCGACCATTTTACGCTAATCCTGGAGCTGAATGGAAAACTATCTGAAGATCAACGGACCCGGCTGTTGGAAATCGCAAAAAAATGCCCGGTACACCGGACACTACATACCCCGGTGAAAATCATTTCCAGCCTGAAATAACCAGATAAGGCCCCGGCGCACTTATACGCACCAGGGCCTTATTTGATCAGCTTCTCAGACAGGCTACGCTTATCGGAGTAACGTAATGTTTCCTTTCAGATCGTAAACCTCATCCTCTTGCTCCTCGCAGGAACAGACCACCCGAAGGTGGTAGCCGTATACGTCTGGAGCTAAGGCTTCGCCGTCGAATACGCCATCCCAGCATAGGTTCTGAGGATCGCTGCTGTAGAACACTTCCTGGCCCCAACGGTTGTAGATCATGAATTCAATTTCGATGAACTGATCCAGAATTTCGCTTCGCACGCAGACCAAATCATTATTGGAATCCCCGTTAGGCGTAAATGCATCCGCAACGAATATCATGTCCACATCGCACTCACAGTCTAAACAGTTTTCTACATTGACCCCGGTAGATAGCGTATCTACACACGCCTGTCCGGCGACCACAACTTGATAAGTGGTACTCTCCAGCGGTGATGCCAGAGTAATTGGCTGGTCAGGGTCAGACAGGCTTTCTTCCGGTGTCCAGGCATAAGTGCAATCTTCGCAGCCAATCACTTCCAGGGTTATCGGTGGATCGCCAGAGCAGATTGTCGTATCGCCACCAACGAGTGCCAGATCAAGCGACTCGGCAAAGACCTCAACCGAATCCATAGCCAGGGCCCCGCAGATGTTTTCTACCATAACTACGTAAGTTGCTGTGCCTTCCAGCAAAGGCTCGACTTCTATGGAATGCCCGGTGCCCAACAGATTATCGTCTCCGTCAAACCAACTCACCATGGCTGCAGTAGTATCAGGAGTGATCTCAGCCGTTAGCGTCACTGTAGCCCCCAGGCATATCGTGTCTTCCGAGACCGCCACCTCTACAACTAGTTCGTCAGGCAGGTAAGTAATTACCGTGGTGTCTGATACTATACAATCCAAGCCAGGAATCGATGCAGTATAAACATTTGCCCCTGGTTCTGGAATGATGGTGAGGGTTGCCCCTGTATCCAAAGGCATACCGTTGCTATCGACCCATACCACACAGTCTGGCAGCACCGCATCTGCTGTTAAGGTAATTGGATCGGCACTACAGACTATTGTGTCTTCGGGCATGATCTGAATCAGACCTGGCTCCACGGTAATTACACGCACGGTGTCCGATACGGATCCGCAACCGTTAGTTGCTGTCAAAATAAATGCCTCGGTGCCGGCAGCTTCGCCCGTGACCACTAGTGGACCGTTTGCCGATACCGTATTCCCATTTTCATCTGTCCATACGAAAGGCTGATCGTAGTCCTGTATAGACAAGGTATCAGTGTCTCCGATGCAGAGCTTAAGAGTGTCTGGCAATCCTGGCAGATCAGGCGGTAGTTCTGTATCTACCTGCACCGTGACCGTATCCGGCGACACGCAGTCTAGCATCGGCGCCGTGGCGATGTACTGGCTTACGCCAACCGGGGGCATTACGCAAAGCTCGCTACCCGTGCCCAGCACATTGCCGTCGAGGTCTGTCCACTCGATACAGTCTTCCGGAAAGCCCACGCCCGTAGCCGTCAGGCAGATTTCCATGTCAACCGGCGCGCATGCTGTGATTACAGTATCCGGCTGCGCGTCGATCCGCTGCTCCGGCACCACGTAAACGATGACCGTATCGGAGGTTGAGCCGCAGGCGTTCACTGCGCTGAACTCGTAGCAGAACTCGCCGGGCTGCTCGCCTAAAATAATAATCTCGTCGTTTGACACCGGGATAACTGCCCCGCCGCACTCCGACCACGTGTACGGGAAGCCGTAGCTGCTCAGGTCGATCACTGCTTCGTCCCCAACGCACAGCTTCAGCGTGTCCGGCAAAGCGACCGGCGGGGGCGGCGGGA
>CAZNHN010000016.1:8145-26811 GCA_964572415.1 uncultured Phaeodactylibacter sp. | reverse complement strand
AGCTACTCAGGTCGATCACTGCTTCATCCCCAACGCACAGCTTCAGCGTGTCCGGAAGAGCTACCGGCGGGGGCGGCGGAAGGGTGCTCACCACAATTGTCACCGTATCACTCGCGCTACCACATATCAACTGTGGCGTACTTGCAATATATTGGTTTACGCCCTCCACAGGCAGTACAGACAAGGTAGCACCAGTACCCAGAATGGTTCCATCTTCGCTTGTCCAGGTGATATCGCTATCGGCAAACCCATCCGCAGTGGCAGAGATATCTATGGCAGTGTTGACCGGTTCACACAGAGAAATGGTGGAGTCTGGTTGTGCTTCTATTGCTGGTTCCGAAATAACGTACACAATCACGTCCACCTCTACCGTATCACAGGCGTTAGAAGAAGTGAAAGTGTAGCATGCTTCACCTAAGGTCGTGGCGTTAATCTCAATTTCATTGCTATTTTCCTGAATCACCGGACCGTCGCAGGCAGACCAGGTGTAAGGGAGGCCGTAGCTGCTCACATCAAATACGGTATCCTGCCCTGCACACAAGGTGAGCGTATCTGGTAATGCTGGAAGCACAGGCTCGGTATCTACCTCAATGGTTACGGTATCACTTACCTCACCGCAAACAGAAGCTAACGTAGCAATATACTGGCTCGTTCCCGCTTCGGCTTGCACCATAATCGTTCCGCCATTGCCTAAAACAGCGCCATCAGATGCTGTCCACACAATCATGCTATCTGCATATCCTGTGGCGGTGGCGGTCAGCTCTACCGGATTCCCCTGATCGGCAATGCATAGGGAAAGTACGCCGTCTGGCTGTGCATCAACACCCGGAAGTGGCAGTGCCGTTACCAGAGCGTTGGTTTGGGTAATGCCCGCCGGGCTGAATGCCGTCGCCGTGTACGTGTAGCTGCCAGCGGACAAGCCACTTAGTACGAGCTCCGATCCCTGACCAACTACTTCGCCCTGCGCATCATTCCATATGATACTGTCGATTAGAACGGTATCCGGGATGATAGTAGCCATTAGTATTGCGTTTTCTCCTTCGCAGATTTCAATATCCGGCACACTGATGGTATAATCAGCCTCAGGTGGGGGCAATACCGGGAAGGTGAGGGTGTCCGGGCAACCATTGACCTCGCCTATCACCGTATATGGTGATGCGAGATCATCAAAAGCTAACACGAAAGTGTCGTCTCCATCGTCATCCACAACAGTGCCATCATTTTGTAACCAGGTATAAACCGCATCATCGCTATCGGAAGAAACAGTGATGGTAATTTCCTCCTGTCCAAACTGAAAGGCATTGCCAGCTACGGTCATATTCAAAGCCGGAACAAAATCGATGATCAGGGTGTCCGAAAACACCCCGCAGTTGGGATCAGTAATATTCAGGACGTAGGTAATATCTTCTGTAGCTGTAATGACAGGACTGGCAATCGTGGAGTCGCTGAGGCCAGTAGCAGGTGACCAAACAAAGGTCAGGTCAGGGCTCCCTGCATTGTCAAAGGAAGGTTGAAAGGTATCGCCTTCACAAACGACAACCTCTTGTTCTTCGATCCCGCCTGTAAATATGCCGCCTTCGACCTCTACCGTATCTGAAAGCGGGCAGCCATTATCATCTAAAATCGTAGCGATGTAACTGCCTGTGCCAAGGTTGGAAGCATCAACAGTATTCCCATCCAGGTCTGTCACTTCTAAAGTGTAAGGCGGAAGGCCACCGGTAGCATTACTTAGGGATATGCTACCGGGAATGATGTTGCCAGGCTCACAACTTCCGTCAATAACTGTCAATTGCGCTTCAAGTGTAACTGGTTCTACAGATAAGATGAACTCACAGAAGCAGTTGTCTGCTGCATTGATACGCCGTACTTCATAGTCGCCATATTCTACTTCAATGTCGACCTCCTCATCTCCGGGAACTGAAACCAGGATGAAAGAAGCTGCATTAAGCTGACGAACCTGAAAAACATCCCCGGCGCCACCGCTTCCATCAAAGTTTAGGTAAGCCGGATCACCCGGGCAGACCGGATTAGAAACAGACCACCCCTCCTCACAAACAAAGCCCGGGGTATTTAATTCTATTACAGCCTCCGCTTCACAAATGAAGTTATAGTCCACCTTTATGGTATATAGTCCTACTGGAAGACCGTCGAAAGTGTAAATATTATTATTAGTTGTGACCGCCTGATCGTCGTTAAGCGTGATCGTATATGGTGGAAAGCCTTCCTCCATGGTTACGGTCACCGAGCCGTCATCACTGTTGCAAAGTGAGGGCGGTGTGCCTGTCACTGAAATCGGATCCTGTGCCTGTGGAATGTTAACTCCTATGGAGGTCAGACATCCTGCAGCATCAGTTACAATAAAGGTTTGGTCACCGGGAGGCAGGCCTGAAATACTAATGACCCCGTCAGCACTGAGGGTATTGCTGGCACCATTCTCCCGGATAATTTCGTAAGGCGCTGTCCCATCAGTAACCCTTAGCTTAACCCTGCCCGACAGGTCTGCGCAGTTGCCTGCTTTGACGTCTTCAAGCTCAACCACCGGCCCCTCTTTAGTACCAATAATAACTTCCGTTTCAATAATGCAATTCCTGAGTGACTGATCTTCAAGCAGCTCCCTAATCCCAATAGAAACTTTATAAACTCCGGGCGACAGATTCTCTGCCCTGGGACCATTACTGACGTTATCCTCCCAGGTATAGACGAATTCTGTACCAGGAGGCAATCCCACAGGAGTCACTTTAGCAGAACCGTTGCTTTGTCCACAATCGGCATCGACGGAAATCCAGGTGGCCTGAAATTCAGGACAGACGACATCGCATACAAAACCCGGAAGCGGAGGGGAGATCGTATCCGCCTCTACGCTTGAAAAAGACAGCTCCGTTTCAGAGGATGGCCCCGCCATAGATTGCCATTCGCAGAGTGTACTGGCATCGTTCCAGGAGTATAAAGATTTACTCCATACGGAAGTATCGCTCAAAAGGCAAAGGAGCCATACCAGAAGCAAGCTTGGTTTTAGGTTTGCTAATCCGATAGATATCATTGTTCGGGATTTTTTCGCGTTTCGTTATTGGTTTGGGTACAATCTTCGTCCAAATCAAAGACTGTCATTTCCGGAGCTTTTTGCTCAGGAAGGACCACTTTTAGCTCAACACGGCGGTCAAGTGCCGCACCAATGTTGTACTTTCCGTTTTCATCTCCTCCGGGAAAGTTACCACTTGCCTCGGATTCACCTAAGGGCAGAGATTTAATACGCACCTTGGCGTTGGAATTCTCAGGCCCCATAAAATCTCCGAGCCTGACTCCACCAGACTCTTGTTTTTCCATGTATTCCCGTATGCACTGAATACGCCGGATGGCAAGACTGTCATTGTAGATTTTATTACCCCGGGCACTACATAAGCCTTGTATTTCCACCTGGATAAACTGATCGTCATCCAATGCCTGTGCAGCAACAATCAAGTTCTGCGATAAGGTATCAAGGGCGTCCTTTCCTTCGTCCACCTCGTTATTGAAAAATCGGCGGATTCTGTTCTGTATCGTATCTCTGTTGGGGTTATTTTTATAGTAGGTTGGCGCAAGGCCGAGGTACTCGTCAATAGCATCCTCGAAGTTTTGATCGGTTACGCTGGTGTAGCCCCGGAAACCTCCGGGAACACGACCGGCCCGGTTGGGCTTATCATTGTGAAAATACACCCGTACTTCCCTGCGCTGATCAGCAGGGAGAGGGATACTGATCTCCTGGTAGCAAACTCTCTGGCATTTTGTCTTTGGGAAATAAATCCCTTCCAGGGTATCAGGATACAGTGTTATGATGCCTGGCAGCACCCCCTGAATTGTCCGCTCTGTAGAATCTACAGTGATACCCACATTATAAGCCTTATCGAAAGATAACCTGTAAAGCCCGGCCTGCCCGTTTACCTCCTCTAACTGATTGCCGCTGTAATCTTCTACCGTAACATCTCCAATCTCAATAAGACCGCCATCCAAATAAAAGCCCGTGGAAACAGCCAATTCTAAGTAATCAGGCAGCAAATCAGCTACAACGGTGGCTACCTGAGCGGTGTCGTAGTGGGGCTGCCGGAGGTCTATAATTGTGTCAATTGAAATCCCAATAGAAGCATTCGACGCCAAAACACGGTACTGCCGGTATTTTTTAACAGACAGGGTCTCGGCAATATCCTCCATTGAAGTGATATTGATTAGCGTATCCAATTGCCTGCAATCTGAAACATCAATTACCTGGAGTTGGCTAGGGGTATAGCCCACTGGTTTTTTATCGCACTGAATTACCTCCACGATCAATTCACGATCAATGGGCTGGCGGCCGGTAAAAATATCCTGGCAGCAAGCATCGATCGCTTCGTCAAAGCGTTTGGAACGGGGACGGTCAGATGACAAGTAAATGGTCTCCCCATCTTTAGCTGCAAAGAAGTACATGTCATTAAAGCCTGTATTGTAGGGAGCCCCGAGATTGACTGGCTGCGACCATCCATTTTCCGATTTCAGTGACTTGAACAGATCGTATAACCCGTAGCCCGGAGGAGCATCTGAACTGAAATACAAAGTACTGCTCAATTGGTGGTAAAACGGGGTACCTTCGTTCCATGCGGAATTTACCGGAACGCCCAGGTTAGTTACGTTTTTTGCCGCCCCGGATGCTTCGTCAAATTCAGCCTGCCAGATATCTAAACCACCTAAACTGCCCGTACGGTCGGAAGCAAAATAAAGCACAACGGCACCGGAACTGCAATCATAACCAAAAGCCGGCTGCGTGGTGGTGTAATTACTCCCTGCATTGATACTCATTAGCTGGGGTTCGCCCCATTTGCCCTGTCCACTGTCCCGACGCTTATACAACTGACAACGGATAGAATCCTCCACCTGCCCGCACAGAGAAAACACCATCCATTCACCGGAAGGGCTGGTAGCCCGGTGAAGGGTAAAACGATCTTCCTCGTTGTAGACGCCGTTGGTCGCTAAAACGGTCAGTACTGTATCCATCCCACTAGTATCCAGCGGTGAAAACACTGCTCTCAAATTCTTTGCATAAGTCGTGGATTGCCGTTTTCGCTTAAGTGGGTTACTATCGAAACGCAGGGAAGAGAAGAACAGGGTATCTCCTTTGAGCATAGGAGCAAGGTCAGAGTAAGCAGAGTTCACTTTTTCACTCGTTAGCCGGTGCAGGGTGTCTCTTCCTATCCACCCATTGCGTTGCAGGCTGTATTCTACTTTCTCGACCCCTGCCAGAGCGGCTTCCCTGTAACGGTCCTGCAAAACTGGATTAGCACTAACCTTTGAAGCCAGCTCATCGGCTACCTTTTCGAAGAGCTGCTGTGCAAGCAGGTAATCTTCGCTGCTTTCGCCCTTGGATAGCAGTAACTGCGCCCGGTAATAAACAGTCCTTGCGTAAATAGAATCTATTAGGTTATTATCTTCAGACGCCACCATAAGGTTGGCGAATACGGAATCTGCTTTCGAAAAGTAGTTGAAGCGCTGAGCAGAAAGCCCGTACTGATACGCCAGAAGACGCCGGGGGCGGCTGTATTTATCATCGTCGTAATCAAGCACGACCTCATAGCACTGAAAAGCCGTAAAGTAATCGCGGCTCTTATACGCTTCGTCCCCGGTTTCCAGCACCTTTTCCAATGACTGACTGACTGCCCAGAAAGGGAGGAGCAGAATCGCCAACAACAGGGACAACATTTTGATATTCATAGGTCATTAATTGTCTTCATCCAGTTAATCGAAGCTCATTTAGCGCCCCCTCAGGATTGCGGAACGAGCCCTTCATAAAGTGCAGGCAGATATTTTTTGATATTCAACATTATCGGGACTCCTGCCCGCCGCCTACAGGCAAACAAGAACACCTAACCTTTACATTAAGATACAATGCAGGCAAGCCATAACCATCTTAGCGGGGGGAATGGTAAGGCGCCGGTAATACTTAGGTCAGTCTTATTTTGCCGGCACTGCTGCCTTGCCGGATGCAAGTGCAGCTGGTTTGCTCATAGTACCTACTCTGGCATAAAATGCCAGATTTATAACAATGGACAGAAATAGTTGTCCAAACATATTTGACTTAGCGTGTATCGGACCGTTAGTTCCCAGCCGCCACGGTTGCGGGTAGCAACGTCGAAAGCTGAAATGTTGATGTCATAGGAAAACCCTGCGAAAACGTCGCCATATTGTACACCAATGGTAGGATACACTACGTCACCGAGCTGATTGTTGAAACGATAACCACAGCTTAGTTCAAGAGCCGTAACACTCCCCGGAGTCTTATCGAAGAACACCCGTCCTCCAAAATTAGTCAGCCACTCCTTATATACACCCTGAAACTGGAAATTCAGGTTGGCGAAAACATCTACAATGGGATCTACCTGCTTGTTAGCCAGAATATACGGGCTTATTCGCATTGGCAGGGCTGCTCTCTGCCCCCGTACCTCATCAAATGCCTGATCCGGGCGGTTAAGATGAAAAACCCCCACACCGATATCTATTGATGAGCGATTCTTTAACGTATTGACGATCTCGCAGTTGCTAAAGTCCTGAATGCGCAGATTGATTCCCGCACTAAAATCAGCGAAGTCATTCTCCAGGTTTTGAAAACCCTCATTATTGGGCAGGCTTGAATTGCCCCCACTTATAGTTGGATCATACTGACTATCAAACAGCAAAGGGTTCATATCGAAATCCCTTCGTGCAAGACCCGACTGTGCCCCGGCTGTGATAAAAACTTTCTCGGCAAGGCGGTGGGTGTAAGAAAGGTTAAAATTAAGGTTGGTATTTTGCAGCCTGGACAATCCTGCCCGATCGTAATTAAATGAAGCGCCAACAGCCCAGAAGCCATTTTTCATTTGGTTCCGGTTGGGAAGCTTTACATCTGCACTGGCAGAAAAAGTTAAGTAATTGACAGGTACCGTTCGCCACTGCTGCCTTGAATTGCTGATGGCACGGAACTTACCCCTGAATATCCCCGTAAGACCAGGGTTGGTGGTGGCAGGCGCATATCCGAATTGGGAATAGTGTATGTCCTGGGCAAATGCCCCGGGGATGGCCCAACAGACCAAAAACGCGACGTATAGTAACTTTTTCAAAATGGACCGTTTTAACTTATTTTAGTACTTCATAATCACGCCTGGGGGGCTGAGCATGCCATTATCAATGCCCGTACACATGTTTTGCACACAAACACCAATAAGTATTTACCGGCAACAGGAAGGCTGGAAACCCCAAACCACCAATTATCCGTAAAAAAGTAAGTTGCTATAATTCCGGGTCTGAGCCCAATATACAGAAAAGATTCCGCTAATATCAGGATAACTTTGACCTGTATATTACAAGGGGGGGATTATTGTTGACAGAAACGTTGACCTGCCAATACTGTAAGGGATACGAGAAAGACCGCTGTTTCGTTACACTAAACTATGATATAATTAAAAATATTTCAGTTTACGGCTGTTTTTTTGGTTTGAATGCCTTGTTTTTTCTAATTTTATCTCTAGCTACGAAGATACCTTATCTCTTTTTTCACAATTGACGTAACATTCAGGGGTTAATGCCCGTTATCTGCCTGCTGCTATTAAGCAAAAGACATATACTTGGATATACAGTCCAACTGTGAAAAAAAATTAGATATTTTTTTTTCTAAATTGAACTTGCTTTTATTAGAAAAAAAACCATATCTTGCAAACAACTTCAAATGAAGGGTCTTTCAGCCCGGAAATTTGAACACAATAAAGGATTGACACCCTTTATTTTCCCAATATCCTAAATTTTGTTCTTCGTTTGACGCCTTTTAGGATGGGGTTTTTCAATTAGTTTCCCAGCTTTTGAAAACAACTCCAGCCTAGCATAACCAGAGGTATTTCCCATACCCGGTTATTTACCAACTTCAAAACTTCATTAGGCGTGAAACAAGTAACAATTTTATTCATCATGGCCATGGCTATTGGCCAGCTACAAGCGGGGAATATTTTCTTCGTGAAGCAAAATAGCCAAGGAACTGGTACGTCCTGGACGGACGCATTTGGCTCTCTTCAGCAGGCGCTGGAGGTTGCCCGGGCAGGTGATGCCGTTTGGGTCGCCCGCGGAGAGTACTTTACAACTTCAGGTAACAACCGTAACCTGTATTTCAAAATTAAAGATGGTGTAAAGCTGTACGGAGGCTTTGCAGGTTCTGAGACATCAATTGCACAGCGGAATATCAATGCCAACCGTACGATTCTCAGTGGAGAAATTGGCACACCTTCCCTTGAGGATAATGCATTTACTGTCATCTATACTGAGAACGTAAGTGATAAAACCGTAGTCGATGGTTTCATTATCACTGGCGGAACAGCAAATATGGTGCAGGCAGGAGAATCAAGTCAGGCTAAAGAATCCTGCGGCGCCGGCTGGTATAACCTTGCGAATGGTATGGCTTCTTCCCCCAAAATCCGTAATTGCAAGTTTGTTGACAACAAAGCCCGCGAGGGGGCTGGAATGTTCAACCTGGCCATAAACAACGGTGAATGCAGCCCATCAATCGAGAAAACGCAGTTTATCCAAAATACTGCGACACTAGATGGTGGTGCGATCTACAACAGCACGATCGGTGCCGGCAGCAAAACAGCTCCCAAGCTTAATAACGTTGTATTCGAGTACAATATCGCTACTTATGGTGGTGGTATCATGAACAAGGCCTTCGACGGTGAAGTTGCTCCCCTGGTTCAATCATGCCGCTTCATCTCGAATAAAGCTCACTTTCAGGGAGCTGGTGTTTATAACGATTTCGGGGGCGATGGTTCCTCAAAAGCAATCATGATAAGCTGTGTCCTGCAGAAAAACACTTCCTCTGTAGGTAATCCGGTAAGTAGCCGCACTGGCTCTCACAAAGGGTACTCTATCAGCAATAGCGGTCTGCGCTAATAGCAAAAAGGAAATGCTGTAGTCTTTCCTCTGTTCTGCTAAGAGCAGGGTTGGATACAAACCCCTAGCGATATTTCAGCCTAATGAACACAACGAATGGGTTTCGTATAACAGCGAAACCCATTCGTTATTATATTCCTCCCTGTCTTCTAACCCGTTACCACCCCTTCCAGCAGATATGGAATTTAATATGTCACGCTTCACGGTTTTCCATCATTTTATAATCTTTTAAATATAAGATATTGCTGACGGAAATTTTGTGGTCAAACAGGCTACTGAAATAAAAACAGGCCTCTGTTTGCAACCAAAACACTTAAGGCTCCGTACACATAAAAAAACATTAGATATAAAATTTTCTTACGCATTTCCGCGTTTAGAATAGCAGATCTTCCAAAAACCGACACTATGAAGCCTTTAAGAAACGCTGCTGTAACTATACAGCCTGTATGTTTCCTGATACCTTTCCTGATTTCTGCCACTTCGAATGAAGCGTGCAGCAAGCAATCTGTGCGACCGGACATTAATTTATGTTTACCAGCGGTAGGCATAGTGCACGTCAGTTGAAGCCGTAGATAAGAGTATAGCCTGATCCTGCGTCTCCTCCTCCTCTTTGAAGGAAAAAAGACCGCAGTATTATCATCAGTGTACAGACTCCATTATCCAGGTTTCGAAAAGACGTTCAACTGGTCTAAGCCCCCGAAGTGTGGCAACGTAACTTCCGGGACGCTACAGACACAACATTGGACCAAGTATTCATCATAGCCCAAAGCAAGTAACAAATCATGAGAAAGAACACTTTTACATTTATCGCTTTTGCTTTCCTCTGTAGTATGGGTGCGCTTACTGCCCAAACCTGTATTGAAGGAGACTGTGAAAACGGAGAGGGGACCCTAATACTTGATAACGGCATTAAGTACGTAGGGCAGTTCCAAAACGGTCAATATAATGGAGTTGGTATCTGCTACTGGCCAAACGGTGGCGGCAGATACGAAGGGGAATGGAAAGACAACCTTCCGAACGGTAAGGGTTCCCGCCTGCTGAGCACTGGAAAAAGACAAGTAGGCTGGTTTGAGGCTGGCATTTTCCAGGGCCATACAAAGCCCGGAGAAGAAACACAAGCTAAAGGTGGTGACTACCATATTGACCGGTACTCCACTGGTTGTATCTCTGGAACCTGTGAAAATGGGCGGGGCGTATATGTCTACAGCAATAAGGCAATGTATACCGGATGGTTCCGCAATGGCAACCGGGACGGGCAAGGCATTTGCCACTATCCAAACGGCAATATCTACGAAGGGGACTGGAAGAATGGTCAGCCGCATGGCTATGGTACGATGACCTACGCCAACGGGCAGGAGTGTTATGGCCAATGGATCAATGGCAGATCAGCGGAAGGCTGTCAGAACACCACGAAAGCAGGCAATGAAGTGCAATCAGGCTGCGTATCAGGGGATTGCTTCAACGGTAACGGCCGGATTGTGTACCTCGACCGGTCTGAATACGAAGGCGGATTCAAAAAAGGTAAGCCTAACGGTCGGGGTGTGATGTACCGAGCAAATGGCAACAGATATGTTGGTGAGTTCAAAAATGGATATTACCACGGAGAAGGCGTGTTATACCGCCCAAGCCAATCTGCGCTGGAGGGTCAATGGCTCGACGGGGAGTTCATCGGCCATCAGACACCAATTTCAAAAGGGTGTATTTCGGGTGACTGCCGGAACGGGACGGGCACCTATATCTTCAAAAATGAAAATAAGTACACCGGCACCTTTAAAGATGGATATCCCCACGGAAGAGGCACCATTATTTATGCCAACGGTGAGCGATATGAAGGCGAGCTTACCATGGGCTACCTGCACGGTCACGGCGTTCTGTTCACTAATTCCGGTGAACAACGGTCTGGTATCTGGCGAAACGGAGAGCTCGTCCGGGAAGCTATTGCCTCTCAGGTTCCTGAATCTGAACCTACACCTACATCTCCCAGTAACACTTCTTCGGCTAATAAAAACCCTAACCTGGAAGTCTTTGCCGTTGTCATCGGTATCTCTTCCTACACTCATATGCCTCCACTCAACTACACCGATGATGATGCCTACCAGATGTACGCCTTCCTAAAAAGCCCTGAGGGTGGTGCACTTGACGATGACCATATCCGCATACTGATTGATGAAGCGGCTACGCTCAATCGCATAAAATATACAATGGAGGAAGTCTACAGCCGTGCAGGCCCCGAAGACCTAATCATGCTGTATTACTCAGGCCACGGCTATGAGGATGCCTTTCTGCCTATCGACTTCAATGGTTTCCGAAATAAGCTGTTCCACAAGGAAATCATCGGCATTTTGGAGCGCAGCCCTGCCAAGTACAAACTCTGCATTGCAGATGCGTGCTACAGTGGCGGGCTACTGGCGGCTAAGGGTGGAGCCCCCAGCCAGCTTACTCAGGACTTTTACGACCGGCTTGCGGAAGCCGCTCCGGGCACTGCGCTGATCATGTCTTCCAAGTCAAACGAAACTTCCCTCGAGGCTAAAGGGTTACGTCAGGGCGTATTTAGCCATTACCTGATCCGCGGGCTTAAAGGGGAAGCCGATCAGGACCGTGACCGGTACGTGGATATCTCTGAGCTTTTCCGGTTTGTCAGCCAGAACGTACAAAATTATACCGGCTCGAAGCAGTCGCCAATGATTGAAGGTGACTATGACCGGAAGATGCCGGTTTCCATACGGCGCACTTCAAACCGCTAGAAGACTTACTTATTAGTCAACCCCTAAAAATACTTTCTGCCGGGTGAAGGTGTGAGCCGCCCGGCAGATTTTGTATTTTCGGGAATGCCAACTGTTTCCGCACTTTTCCAACATCAACCCTCACCATTGGAGCCTCTTCTCCTTCCGGAATTTAAGGAGGCAGGCCTGTCTGTCTGGATAAAACGGGACGACTTACTCAGGATGGGGCCGGGCCTTGCTCTGTGCGGCAACAAATGGAGAAAGCTGAAATACAATCTGGCTGAGGCAAAAGCAGCCGGGTACACCAGATTACTGACTTTCGGAGGCGCCTTCTCCAATCATATTGCTGCTTTAGCGGGCGCGGGTCTGTCCTTTGGTTTCAAAACAATAGGCGTGATCCGGGGAGAGGCCCTGCCAGGGCTGAACCCGACTTTAAGGTTTGCCCGGGAATGCGGAATGCACCTGCACTTCATTGACCGGGCTACTTACCGAAAGAAAAACGAGGCTGCTTTTCTGAAAACGCTGGAGCAAACCTTCGGTTCCTTCTTCCTGCTGCCGGAGGGAGGGACAAACGAAAATGCCCTTAGAGGAACCCGGGAAATCGTAAAAGAGTGCAGGCACCAAATACCAGACTTCCGGGCAAACTACTGGTGCGTCAGTGCCGGAACAGGAGGGACCGCAGCCGGGATGGCACTCGAAGCCACACCTGAAGAAAAAGTGCTGGCCTTTTCTGCGCTAAAGGGAGACTTCCTTAAAGCCGAAATCACCACGTTGCTATCCAACCAGCCTTTCACCGGCAACTGGGACTTAATCACAGAATATCACTTTGGTGGCTATGCAAAATACCACCCGGAACTCCTGAATTTTCTCAATTCTTTTTATGCCGCTCAGGGAATCCCGCTTGACCCCATCTATACCGGGAAATTATTCTTTGGCCTGTTGGCTATGACAAAACAGGGCTACTTTAAAAGAGGAAGTACTGTTATTGCCGTACATACCGGCGGATTGCAGGGTATTGAGGGGTTCAACGAGCGCTTTGGGGGGCTTTTACATTATTCCCCTTAACAGAAAGAGCCGTTGCACAAGCAGATTTGCTGCGCAACGGCTCTCCCGTTTATTCATCCCGGGTGAAGGGTGATAGGCCAGCAGTTATTCCGTTGCGTTAACGGACACGGCCGTAGCGATCTCCGTTCACATACTCGATCAGGTAGGCACCATCATACCCCTGAGCCTTCACTTTGCTCAAAGCAGCTCTGGCATCTGGCAAAGAGAAGAAATCAGCCAGCATAACACGATTGAGATTCCTTTCAATGATAAATTCCGTTTGGAGGGTACCTAACTCTGAGATATTACTGAACCGAGCCGGGTCAAAATTCCCAACGGCAGCGATCTGTACCTTATAGTACGTTCCGCTATGCCGTGGAGCAGTCGTCTCGTACTCGTAATTGTCATTGGGGTTCTGGCTTCTTGTGCGGTAAGGCGCAACCGGTGCCATATTGACACCTTCGGTAGCCGGGCCAGTCGAGGGGTAAGATACCACCGGCTCTTCCGGTTCCAGCGGCTGCGTACGATCCGGATTGCCTGCACCAGGATATGGGTTGGTCGAGCCAGGGTTCATTTCCGGTGGTTCCGGAATGCCTGGTGCCTGCCCTTCTTTTTCCAGGAAAATAGGCTGGCCGTAAGCATAAGTATTTTCATCGTTGGCATTCACACGGTAGGAACCCGACTGGTAACCGTAAGCACTCACTTCCACCCGGAACTGCCTGCCGGGTAAAATATCAAAAGAATATCGCCCATCGCTGAAACTCTGGCTGCGCAGCTCCGACTCCCCGGTTTGGCCAACCTCAAAAAGCCGTACATTAATAGCACCGATGGGGTCTCCGGTAGTCCTGTCGTACACATTGCCTTTGAGCACTACGGGGCGCCCGCCTTCTGAGAATTCAAAGATATCCTCGTGAGCAGTGGTTATTTTATTCCCCGCGTCCACCCGGTTTGAGGTAAAAAACCCACCATTCCGGGATGGATTCAGAATGTAGAAATAATCATCAGCACTTGAATTAACAGGCATTCCCATATTGTCTGGTTGTGACCAGCTGACCTCGTCACCAATAGACTGGAAGACATCAAAACCACCCATTGACACATGACCATTTGACCCAAAGTACAGCGTCTGATTTTCCCGGTCATAGAAAGGGGTTATTTCATCGCCCAGGGTATTCACTACCGGGCCCAGGTTTACAGGGAAGGTGAAGTCATTATTATCGATGCCCAGATCACGGGAGACATACCAGAGGTCCATTCCCCCCAATCCTCCTTCACGGTTGGAAGTGAAGTACAGGATTTCACTCCCCCGCTGATGCGTTACAAACGGATGGGTAGCTGTTACTCCCTGCGTATTGATGTAGTCTGGCAAACGCTCCGGCTGCGACCATTGGCTGCCTATTCTCTTGCTAACGAATATTTCACAACGGTTTTTGACATCATTCCAGCTTTTATCGTCATCATTACAGACCGTGAAGTAGATACGGTTCCCATCCGGAGACATCGCGCTATTGCAGAAGTGCCCTTTCTGAATCACAGGGAAGTTTCGGGGCGCCTCGCCCTCCGTCCATTTACTACTTTCCCGTTCGGACACAAATATGCGTGCACGCCCTCCCTGATTGGAAGAAAAATACAGCTCATTATCAGAAATCGGGAAGGGCGCAAAGTCTTCTTTTTCAGAGTTGACCCCATCTCCAAGCAAAGCGATATTTAGCTCACGATTTGTACTGGCAGGGGCTTCCATACCAAATCGGCAGCCGGCAATTTCAACCCGGATGATTTCCTCCAGGATGTCCTTTCCATCGCCGGTGTAACCTTCGAGGAATTCTTCGAAGGCATTGATCGCGCGGTCGTACTGCCCATCCTGCTTCAGGCTACGGGCAAATTTTAAACCGACAAGGGGGAAGTCGTCGTTCTTATCTTTAACCGGACGGTAAGCCTCTACCGCTTTACGGTAATCCCGCATCGTAGCGTAAATCTCACCTGCCTTATAGGTCAGTTCTTCTTTTTTGCGCTTTTTGTTATAGGCTTCGCTGTACTTCTCAGCAGCAGTTTTCAGGTCCCCTTCTTCAAAAGCCTGCTCAGCAGCTTTGCGCAGGCTTCTCCAGCTTTGTGCCTCCAGTACAGGGGCAAGGCCAGTTAGAAAGAGAAGAAGTAATAAGTAATTGCGGATCATGACTTTGATATTATGAATTTAATGCTTTAATATATTTCTCGATAACAGGTGCGAAGTGCTCGTGTTCCAACTGACGAACTTTCCCCGCAATCTGCTCCGGTGTATCTGATGCTTTGACAGGGCAACGTGCCTGAAAGAGGATACCTCCCTCATCATAGGCTTCATTTACGAGGTGTATGGTGATCCCTGTTTCCTGAACGCCAGCCTGCTTTACCGCGCGGTGTACATGCATGCCGTACATGCCTTTACCCCCATATTTTGGCAACAGCGCCGGATGTATATTAACTATACGCTTGGGGTAAGCATTTACCAAATAGGCAGGGACCAGCCATAAAAATCCAGCCAATACAATGAACGTGACCTGTGCGTCTGCCAGTTGGGCCAAAATAGCTTCTGACTGGTAAAACCCTGACCGGTCAGTCAGGAGGGTCTCCACACCGTGTTGTTCTGCCATGGCCAAAACGGGGGCATCCGGCTTATTAGCAACGACTAGTCGGACTTCAATATTAGGGTGTGCATCAAAATATTCAATTATTTTTTTGGCGTTGCTTCCTGTCCCGGAAGCAAAAATGGCAATTTTTTCCATAGCGTTCTGGTAAAAATAGGTGTCCTCTACGGGCTTTCAGCAGGGGACTTGCCCAAATTACGCTTTTTTGTGGTATCCAAAGGTTTCATGAAAACTGGTTTTGAGAACAGCAGGCAGCCTCAACACCACTATTTGTCACTCTACCGGGCCAAAAAGCACTGGCTCCGCATTAAAAGGTTAGTTCAACGTGAAATCAGGTAATCTGAAAATGGCTACCGCGATCCGGTTACTGGAACTGAAGCAGCCCCAACCTGTAGGAGCGCCCCCGCTCTCCGTAGATTATCATTTTGCGGCTTCCCGTTTGTTTGCAGATTTTGGGACGGGTTATCACCCCGGCATCCCGGTTATTGTATAAAGGGTACATTTCAAGTGCTCCACCTTTTCCGATTTCAGCCAGCGTGATGATAGAGTTTCTGCCATTGAAATTATAAAGGAAGTTGTCATTATCGGAAGTGTAGTTCCGGCTGTTATCATTGAAAATAAAATACAGCCGGTCGCGTACTACTGCCATCGCATAGGAAGAAAAATATCCACCATCATTGACCGTCTCCTGCCGCTTAGGGATACGCACCGCCCACTCCATGGAGCCGTCAGGGCGAATATTCACTACAATGATGTCATTGTAGTTGTAAAATTCATCGAACTGCAACGTGCCGTCCCACAGGCGGTAGGTCTGCTGAAAAACATAATACTGCTCAGCTACAATAACCGCCCCTCCATCGCTGCGCAAAATCAGGTCGTTGAGTGCAAAACGACTGAGCTCAGCCTGCTGATTGGCGTTGCCGGTTTGCTCCGCACGTTCAGCACGGCGCTGCTGCCCCGCCCGCATGAAGGCTGACCGAAATTCGAAATCAAATTCCTGCAGGCTGATATTGAATGCTTCTTCCGTTTCGGGATCGACCCGGAAAAAACAGGTCCCTTTAATACTTGTGGTACCCCGATCAGAATAAAACCCGGCACAGATCAAGTCACCTTCATTACCGATACGGAAGGTCATATCAGTAATGAATTTATCCTTTACCGAAATCCGGTATTCCTGTTTGTTTTCTCCATTATTAGTATAAGCCAGGATCACGTACTGATAATTCGCCAGTCCTCGCCGCACGGCCTGTGCGGAGCCATCGAGAAACTGAATACACAACAGGTACACATTCCCGTTCTCATCAATCCGGTAATCTTCTACCGCAAACTGCTGCTCGCTATAGGGCAGGCGGATATTTTTGGCCCAAAGTTCCTGCATCTGATTATCAAATACCCGGATGGCAAAGCGTTCCGGCTCCTTGCGCTTGCTATCCAACTGACTGTAAAGAAGCACCTTGGAGCTATCCTGCGACAGCAATAAATTAAAGGCTCCGGTACGTGCCCGGTTAGCAGCAGGGATATCGGCTATTTTGGTGAGGTTGCGCTCGGGTTGCAGCCGGCTGTTCAGTTTTTGATAAAACAGGTAGTTGATCTTCTGAGCTTCATTATTGAAGCTGGTAAAGAAATAAAAGGAGTCGCCAATTTTCATCAGGTCTTCGAATTCCCGCCACTTCCGTTTGTACTTGAGGGGCAGTTCCACAGACCGCTTCAATCGCTGCCGGTTATCGTACTGTTCAATGAAGACTTCACCACGTGCGATGGCACTTGGCCGGCGCTCCCGAAGTACGTAATAGGCAGAGGGCGCCACTTCAACGACTTTAGAAATACTTGACCTTGAAGGCTCTGTAATGTCTGGCCCCCACGTGATTTCTCCGGGTATACGGTCTTGTTGTGCAAGCAGGGTTGTACTTAAACTGTAAATAAAACAAAGCAAAAGGAAGGTCTTCAATGGCATAGTCCTGATGAGATTTGGACGTTTATTTCAACGCTCTGAATTTAGTCGTATTGGAGGCATCCAGCCGGGTCATCGTTTGCACCACTTTGTTCTTCTCCTGAGCAGTGCCTCTTTTGAAGATCTCCATGATCTCATCAGCCTTAGTATCCGAAAAAGTCTGAATGATCATAGAGTTAGGATAAGCCTGATCCACATCGCGAAACTGCTCCATAGAAGCAGCAATAATCGCCCGGCAGGTCGATACATCATTTGCGGCAACATCCAGCCCCTGACGATGATACTCATACCAAGCCTGACGGAACGGGCGTACCCTTGGCGAGAGCAGATTCTCAATCAGGAAAAAGCGGCTTGGATCACCGTCAATAGCACGCCAGCCCGGGGGAGCGCCATCCGGTACCGTGTTTACGATTTCCTGAGCGGTCTGAAAAAAGGGCTCACCCCCGAAAGCAGCAAAGCTGTCATAATCCAACCCTAAAATTATATACGCATAAAAGGCCAGGCAGGAGGATAGGTTGTCGTTAAAACGGTTTTCGCTGAACTGGATAGGCTGAAACGGCTCATAAGTAAAGGCCACCCCCTTATCAATATAGTTGAGCAGTGGCGTTTCGTAATTGCTATTGTAAACCGGACGGGAAGCCTGCACTGCTATATCTGCTTTGAAAGCCACCTGGGATATTTCCTCCTGAACTGTAATCAGGATATTGGCTTTGATGCGTTCTTCCGGCTCAAATACATCATCAGTCCACTTTTGATTGTTCATGAACTCCTCAATCGCACCGGCAAGCGTCTCAAAGATCTGCGGGTCGGCCTGCTGTAATTTCTGAGTATTGGTACGGACGATGACTTCCAGCTCCTGTGCCTGAAGGGCGAAAAGGCTGCACAATAGTATTCCGGTTAAGATCAATTTTCTCATGGTACTCATTCTTTTCGGATCAGCTCCACAATGCCTCAAGGGCATCGACGATGTCGGCAGCTACAGCTGCCTTGGATTTTAACTCGAATTCGCGTTTGTTATTGTCCTTTCCCAGTATCGTGATTTTATTCGTGTCATGATTAAAGCCCGCACCGTTATCAGCCAGACTATTCAGCACAATAAGGTCCAGGTTTTTTCTCTGTAGCTTGGACTGTGCATTTTCAAGTGCATTATGCGTCTCTAAAGCAAAGCCCACCAACTTTTGACGGGCAGACTTACTTTGCCCTAGCGTTGCTGCAATATCCGGATTTTTGATGAGGGATAAATTCATTGCGTCCCCCGACTTCTTAATTTTTTGGTCTGCAATCTCCGCAGGCCGGTAATCCGCTACAGCAGCTGCGAGTACGGCAGCATCGCAACGATCAAAAATTTGTGTGGCGGCTTCGTGCATCTCCAGGGCTGTACCCACCCGGATAACCTCAACACCGGACTGAACGGGTG
>CAZNHN010000016.1:0-8135 GCA_964572415.1 uncultured Phaeodactylibacter sp. | reverse complement strand
CCGTGCACCTAACTCGTCTGCGACCGCAACACCCATTTTTCCACTTGAGCGGTTACCGATGAAACGGACCGGATCGATGGGTTCATACGTTGGGCCTGCTGTAACCAATATACGTTTGCCGCTAAGGCGGTTTGCGTTCCTGAAGTGTCTGTCCAGCACCTCCAGAATGGCTTCCGGCTCTGCCATGCGCCCCTCTCCCACCAATCCGCTTGCCAGCTCCCCTGTCCCGACAGGAATCAACTGATTACCAAATCCCTCCAGGCGACTGACATTCCCTTGCGTTGCCGGGTGTTTCCACATATCCAGATCCATAGCCGGAGCGAAGAATACGGGGCAACGTGCAGACAGATAGGTCGCCGCAATGATATTATCGCAAATGCCCTGCGAAAGCTTAGCCATCGAAGTGGCCGTCAGTGGGGCGATTACCATAGCATCTGCCCATAGCCCCATCTCAACGTGGTTGTTCCAGCTATCCCCCGCTGCCACATCAGTGTGCACTTTATTCCGGGACAGCGTGGCTAATGTAAGGGGCGTAATAAAGTCAGTAGCTGCGGCAGTCATCAATACCTGCACCTCTGCGCCTGCCTTTATCAGTAACCGAACCAACGTTGCGGCCTTATAGGCGGCAATGCTGCCGGTAATGCCCAAAATAATTCTCTTGCCGTGAAGTGCAGACATATACTAGTGCAATTCGTTGAGAAACGGAGGCTTAGGAACAGAGAAGAGCAGGGGAAAGGGCACGCCTATCCTCTGCTCTCCGTAAAAAACAGTGTGCAAAGACAACGCTAGAGGTCGTCTTCCTGCTTTTTGTTATAACGGCTGTAAAGTTCGCCGTTGATGTACTCTTCAGAAGCGATAACCACAGGATTGGGCAGCCTTTCGTAGAACTTGGAGATTTCAATCTGTTCCTTGTTCTCACTCACTTCCTCAATGGCATCAGAGGAGACTGCGAATTCTTCAAGCTTTTGGTGCAGCTCGTGCTTGAGTTCCACTGCCAGCTGACGAGACCGCTTCGTGATAATGGCAAGTGCTTCATACACATTGCCGGTATTAGCTGCAAGGCCATGCACGTCACGTGCCTTAACGTTAGGATCTAGCCCCTGTACTTTCGTCTTGATATCTGACATTCTCTAATTCTTTTAATTGATCGGTTGACTGTTCATACATCTTCTGAACCTCGTCAGCATAGCGGCTGTCGCCATACCTTTCCAGAAACTCAGAAGCACGCTCTACCGCATCAGTGTAGCGTTCTTTTTGTTTTTCGACAAAGCTGTTTCTCGCCAGCAGGTAGGACGAACGGATGATCATATAACCAATCTCCACCCGATTCTGCGTATCCGGAAAGTCCTTCAGTACGTTCTCGAAGGACTGAATAGCAGCCTGATAATCCTGAAGATCGAAGTAAAGCTCAGCGGCTTTAAAGGCTTTAAACTCCAGCTTGGCCCGCATGGCATCAATCAGCTTATTGCATTGCTCCACCCGGTCACTGTTAGGGTAGGTATTGACAAAAAGCTGAAAGCCTTCTATGGCTTCATTCGTATACTGCTGATCCAGGCGGTACGTAGGTGACAACTGATAGTTGGCGTAGGCAGACATAAAGTCCGCTTCTTCCCTGAGTTCGCTCGTACCGTAGGTTGTCGAGAAATTCTTAAAATAATAAGCGGCCAGGATGAACTGCTCGAGGTGGTAATAGGTGTAGGCGTATTTGAAATAAATATCCTCTGCCTCCCGCTTACCGCGGTAGCTGCTGATGATTATTTCAAACAGGGCCTGCGCCTTTTGGTATTCTTCGGCATCGTAGTACGCCATCGCTTTGGCGTATATACGGTCAACATCACCGCTTGTACGTATCTTTTCAAACTCGCTTTTACAGGAAGCAAGGCTTACACTGATAAGCGCGAGCAACAATAGTCTTTTCATAAGTGTGCAAAATTACAGCATTTTGGACAATAGTTCAAACTTTATACCTCCCAAGGAGGATAAAAAGGTAGTTAAGGTTGGCTAAGCTGCACCGGAAATTGTTTTTTGACCTATTTTAGCCGGTATGAAACGGATTGAGGAGTTCCGAATGTACTACAACCATACGATCCACCCGGAGCTGTTGAGGATGGAACGGCGCCGACTGCGCCTGATCCGGTTGTTTGTGCTTTCCGGGCTGATCCTGGCGGGGGTTTTCCTGTTGGAGTTTTACCTCGATATCTGGGCACTCACTCTGGCCCTGGCCATTCCGATTGGGCTTTTTCTTTTTTACCTGGCTTACCGCATTCAGCGATTTCGCAATACCTTCAAGCCAAACATAATCAACCTGGTGCTCGATTTCATTGATGACGGGGTGAATTACGATGTCAACTATCCGCTGGAATATAATCCCAAAGGCTTCATTGACCGAAAGCGCTTCCTGGCCAGTCAGCTATTTGCTACCAAGGCTGAAAGTTACCACGGCGAGGACTTTATTACCGGCAAAGTGGGGAACTTAGAGTTTGAGCTTTGCGAGTTGTTTGTTTCTGAAGCTTCTCCCGTGAAAAATGGCCTTCAACAATTGTTCAAGGGTGTCTTTATGCACGCTACTTTTCCGGAAGAAGCCAGAGGGCGGATCATCATCTGGCCCAAAAAGTATCGGCATCTGCATTTTAGGGCCATACGCGATTTTACCTGGATGGGGGGTATTGATGTTAGTGAGGAAGTCCTAAACCCTGAGTTCCGGGAAGTTTATCTGGTATACGCCACCAACAAAACCCACGTGATCAGCATACTTTCCGAGCCCATGCAGCAAGCCATTGTTGATTTCCGGAGGGCCACCGGAAAAGAAGTTTATATGTCCTTTCTCAACCAGGAGATTTATGCTGCTGTAACGGAAGACAAAGATCTCCTGGAGCCCCATATACTACGGTCAAACCTAAGTTTTGAGCTGATCCGGGAGTTTTTCAGTGACATCCACATGCTGCTGAAAATCGCGGAGGATTTTGATCAAATGCACTAAGCGCTATTGTTCTTTGAGCACCAGTAAAGGAACAGGGGTGTTGAATACTTTTTTCGTAGTGGCACTAACGTGGAATACCTCTTCCAGAAAGCCCCGCTGCCGGCGAACCATAACGAGCAGTTGCGCCCCGCAATCAACAAGAAAATTATTAATGCTCTCATTGACGCCTTCGTCCTCAAGTTCATAGTGGAAAGAATGCTCCACACCTGTGAGTGCGGCATCAATGCTGGGGTCGATACCATCCTGCTCAAAGGCGGCTGACTGGTGAAAAACGCAGACTGGTGCATCATAGGCTTTTGAAATAGCGACCATCGGCCTGACCACTTCCGTACCTTCCAGCCCTTCTTCATCTATGGCCAGCACAATCTTTTCCAAGGGAGCGTACCGGTAGCCGGCCGGCACGGCAAGTACCGGTAAATTTACCTGCTTCAGAACCGCGTTTGTCGTGCTGCCAAAGAAAATTTCCTGCAAACCGGAAGCCCCCTGTGTCCCCATAAGAATAAGATCATACCGGTTGCGGCTTGCGAAGTCCGTAATCAGATCAACAGTAGGGCCCCTCAGTATCTGGCTGTCGATGGTCACTCCGTTTTGCAGCTTAGGCTCCACGGCTTTAATGGCTTCCAGCGCCTGGTCGACAGCATCCTTCTTCATGAAATCACTAACAGAGACAAACATCCCGGCATTGCTATGCACTTCATAAGTGTGCAGCAGGGTCAGCTCCACATTGCCTATTGCATTGGCCAGCCCGACTCCATATTGCAGGGCGCCCATCGCGTTGGAAGAGAAATCAGTAGGAATCAGTATTTTCCTCATAGTTTTGGCGACTTTAGTAGGATTCCTCATCAATTTAATGGTGTCATGCCAAACCTGTGCATGACATCAATCAAGGAAAAAGGGTGACATTTGTCATCTTTATTACGGGGGTGCATCTCTTAACTTGCCTGCTGATTTGTTAAACCCAGCCGAAGCCATAATCGCAAATACCAATTTGACGCACAAGCATTTTGAGCCAATTATTTCAATCCTTAATTCCCGAAGAAGCTGCCCTTCAACTAGAAGCCATCATTGAATCTGCAACTGATGGTATCATTTCTATCGATGTCAGAGGGCAAATGGTCTTAGTAAATCAGGCTGCCGCCAGGCTGTTTGGTTATTCCAAAGCAGAGATGCTGGGTCAAAACATCAACATACTGATGCCGGCACCGCATGCGGGCCAGCACGATGGCTATATTGGCCGGTACATGAGAACCGGTGAGGCCAAAATCATTGGCATAGGCCGTGAGGTAATGGCACAACGTAAAGATGGCACGCAGTTTCCCATACGGCTCAGTATTAGCGAGGTAGAACTGGATAACCGCCGCTTATTCACGGGCATTGTCCACGACCTTACCCAGCAGAAAAATGCCGAAGCCGCGCTTCAAAGAGAAAAGGAACGGGCGCAGCGCTACCTGAATATTGCGAATACCCTCATTGTCATCCTCGATCAGGACGGGAAGATAAAGCTCATCAATGACAAAGGGTGTAAAATCCTGGAAGTAGCACACGAGGAAGCCATTGGAAAAGACTGGGTTGATCATTTCATTCCGGATAGCTACCGAAGCGAAGTAAAGGTCGTTTTCCGGGCACTGATGGACGGCCGCGACATAGCGTATTATGAAAACTATATTCAGTCTTCATCCGGAAAGCAACACCTTGTCGCCTGGCACAACACCCTACTCAGAGATGAACAGGGAAATATCACTGGTACCCTGAGCTCAGGCATTGACATCAGTGCACAACGTGAAGCAGAAGACCGCATCATCCGCCTGAATCAGGAGCTGGAAAAGCGGGTCGCTGCCCGTACGGAAGAGCTTGCCGAAGTGGTCAATCAACTGCTTGGCATCAACAAACAGCTCAAACATGAAATCAAAGAGCGGGAGACTGCTGAAGCCGCATTGAAAACCAAAGAAAAGCAGCTGACCACAGCACTGGAAAAGGAAAAAGAGCTCAATGAGCTCAAATCCCGTTTTGTATCTATGGCTTCTCATGAGTTCCGCACCCCGCTCAGTACCATTCTGTCTTCCGCCGACCTCGTGGAGGCTTACCAAAATGAAGATCAACAAAAGAAGCGGCTCCGGCATACCCAACGTATTAAAACCTCTGTCGCCAACCTGACCAGTATCCTCAACGATTTTCTGTCGCTTAGCCGGCTCGAGGAGGGCAAGCTGAGCTTTAACCCTTCTGAGTTTGAGCTTAATGAAGTTTGGATGGAAGTAGAAGAAGGCGTGCAGGGAATGCTAAAGAAAGGCCAAACCCTTCACATTAGAGGCTTAGAGAAAATACCCGCTATACATACAGATCGAAGAATTTTACAGAATATTTTCTATAATTTGCTATCCAATGCCATCAAATACAGTGGGGAAGGACAGCCCATAGAGTGCAAGGTAGCGTGCTCAGATGGCAATCTGAAGATAGCCATTCGGGATCATGGTATCGGTATTCCTGAGTCTGAGCAGCAACACTTATTTACCCGTTTTTTCAGGGCCCATAACGTGGAAAACATACAGGGTACCGGACTCGGCCTAAACATCGTTAAAGGCTATGTAGACCTGCTGGGTGGTCAAATCACCTTCGAAAGTGTACCCGATGAAGGCTCAACATTCAGGGTGATGATCCCCTTAAATCACAGCTAAAAACACCATAAGGGCTGTCCGTTGTGATAATAGCCCGACACTTCATTTAAAGAACAGGCATTCTTAATTATATTTGAGTACTGTAACCAGATAAAAAACAGCAATGAAAAAAATCCTAGTCATTGAAGATAACGAGGAAGTACGCGAAAACCTGGAAGAAATCCTGGAGCTTTCCGGCTATCAGGTCACTGCCGCCGAAGATGGGAAGGTAGGCGTAGAAAAAGCCCTGACCAACCCACCTGACCTCATCCTTTGTGATGTCATGATGCCACACCTTGATGGATTTGGAGTGCTAAACATACTCAGCAAAAAAAGCGCGACTTCCAATGTGCCTTTTATTTTCCTTACGGCAAAAACAGAGAAAGCAGATTTCCGCCGGGGCATGAATCTTGGAGCAGACGACTACGTCACTAAGCCTTTTTACAAAGATGAGCTGCTGGATGTCATCGAAACCCGCTTGGAAAAAAGCGAACGGCTCAAAAAGCAGTTTGATAAAACAGAGCAGGGCCTTACAGCTTTCATCAATGAAGCCAAAGGGTACGAAGAACTCCGCAAACTATCGGACGAGCGGAAAATCAAACACTACAAGCGGCGGGACCTCATTTTTGAAGAGGGCGACTATCCCCGCTATCTCTATTTTGTGAAATCAGGGAAAGCCAAAGTTTTCAAAACCAATGAAGATGGCAAGGAGTATATCATTGAAATCTGCAAGGAAGGAGACTTCTTCGGTTACCTGGACCTGCTGAAAGAAGAAAAATATACAGAGTCGGCAGCAGCCATGGAAGAAACAGAAATCAGCCTGATCCCCAAAGAGGATTTTTCAAAGCTGTTGAATGCCAACCGGGATGTAGCTTCCCAAATGATTAAAATGCTGGCCAGTAACGTCACTGCCAAAGAGGAACAACTGCTCAACCTGGCGTACAACTCCGTACGGCGGCGTGTAGCGGATGCCATCCTGCTCCTTCATGAAAAACAGGGCGAAGGCAATATCAGCATTCTCCGTGATGACCTGGCCCGCATCGTAGGTACAGCGAAGGAGAGCGTTATTCGTATGCTCACGGAGTTCAAGGAAGATGGCTATATTGAAGTGATTGACGGCGCAATTAAGATTGTTGACCCGGAGGGGCTTCGGGATATGCATGCTTAAGGCTTGGACTTAGGTAAGCAGCCACCATAACAGAAGAAGCAGCTGAACGTACATCCAGCTGCTTCTTTTCGTTTGGCATAAAGCAATGGAAACTATTGCCCCAGAATGTAGCGCACGCCTACACTTCCGTAGCCACCACCAAAGCCGCTACCATAGCCGTTGAAGGAAAACGTTGGCACCCAGTCTACACTTATGTTAATCGGGGTGTCATCAAATGCATAATCCAGGCCAAGATAGCCTTGTATGCCAATGGCTGTTGAAGAGTAGTCGTCGTCAAAAACAAAAGCATTGTCGTAGCTCCAGAAAAACACAGTGGCGCCGCCACCATAATACCAGTGCAAGCCCTCAAGCCCGTCTATATCAAGAGGCTTGTGGATCTGATAACCCGCGCTGACATTTACCCAGCGCCCGTAACCCCATCCACGTGTTCCGACGTAGGCTTCCACGGCATGTCCGTTATCATTCAGAAAATGTTTGATGGAAAGGGAAAGTGGATAACCAAGCCGGGCACCCACAGCAGTACGGTATTCC
This sequence comes from uncultured Phaeodactylibacter sp., assembly GCA_964572415.1. Taxonomy (GTDB): domain Bacteria; phylum Bacteroidota; class Bacteroidia; order Chitinophagales; family Saprospiraceae; genus Phaeodactylibacter. The sequence continues at coordinate 805 of CAZNHN010000016.1, read as the reverse complement.
TGTGCATGAGCAGAATCCGTAAGTAGCATAAAGCAAAATACCATCGGTAAAAGGATCAATAGCCTTTTCATAGTAAAAAGTTTAAGGTTAATTAGGATTAATCTTCTTTTTCGCTCCGATTCGTCTCAGTCAAAAGGCCGGGTACTTCGCCTTTTCTATGATCAAATATATACCTTTCATCCGATTAACTAAAACCCGCAGACGAAATCCATTAATCCTGCACAAATTTAACCAGCTGCTCTATCTCGTACAGGTCTGGAATACTCTCCAGAAAATTAGCATCCTTGCAGGACAACTCCAGGTGAATGACCGTCCGCCCATCCTCCGACAAGCAGTAAATATGCTTCCTGAAAAAATCATAGTAGCGGACCCGCTCCCGCTCCGTATAGGCTAATGCAGGTTGTTCGCCCAAAGTGATTGCAGCAGTGGCTTTTGCCAGATTTTCGCCCGCCCAGTCTTCGAGCAATTGCCCGCCGGAAGGCAGGAATTCGTACACCACCCGGGACTGACCGTAGTCGCCTTGCTTGTAAAGCTTCTGAATGCTTCTTTCCAGTTGCCAGGTCTTTGGATAGGTCAGAATGAGTCCATGCTCAACCGTATCCGCCTTGTAATCCGCTTCAAGTTCCGCGGGCGAAGGCAGTACCGGTGGATGCGCCTGCCCCCGGGCATCGAGATACCCGAAGCGGTCATCGGACACGAACTGCGCCACGGCATTGTTTTCCGCCAGTATCTGACAAAGTTCCTGCGTGGTGGTGTAATCCCCGCAACCTTTAAGCATTCGGTACCTGATAGGCGTCAGCAGCTC
>CAZNHN010000015.1:36280-39934 GCA_964572415.1 uncultured Phaeodactylibacter sp. | reverse complement strand
ACTTTGAAGTAACCTACACCAATGATACGGCCTTTTACATTGAGCTGATCAATGGAGAGGAGCGTTTCCGGGTGGATGATATTACGATTGGGCTGGACCGGGCTACTGCGAAAGATACCATCGTAATCAATTTCCCGGTCTACGATTCCCGTATCGAGGCCATCTACGAAGAAGATGTCATGGAGGGCGAGTGGATTGTCAACAACCGGAGCGAGGATTACAGAATCCCATTCAAGGGTTACCATGGAAAAGGGCATCGTTTTACCACACTGCGCAAAACGCCTAAGCTGGACCTCAGCGGCAAATGGGCGGTGACCTTTGGCGTGGAGGGAGATGAAAGCGATCAGTACCCGGCAGTAGCTGAGCTGGAGCAGGATGGAAATGCCCTGACCGGCACCTTTATGACCGAAACGGGCGATTACCGCTTTCTGGAAGGTAGTGTGCAGGCCGACAAAGTCTACCTCAGTTGTTTCGACGGGGCTCATGCCTTTATGTTTGAAGCCCGGATTCGGGAAGATGGCAGCCTGTTAGGCTCCTTTCGTTCCGGTAAGCACTTTCAGACCCTCTGGACTGCCAAAAAAGATCCGGAGGCGACTTTGGCTGACCCCGACAGCCTGACCGGGCTGAAGCCAGGTTACTCCACACTTGAGTTCGCCTTCCCTACCCCTTCCGGTGATATCCTTCGGTTTCCGAATGCCCGGTATGAAGGCAAGGTGGTCATCGTCCAGCTACTCGGCACCTGGTGCCCCAACTGCCGGGATGAAACAGAATTCCTGAAAGCATACCTGGAGAACCACCCACAAGCTGACCTCGAAGTCATCGGGCTCGCTTTTGAGCGCTACGAAGATCCGGAAAAAGCAATGGAGGCCATCCGGCGTTTCAAAGATCATCTCAATCCGGGCTACGAGATTGCACTCGCCGGGTCTGCTGACAAATCAGCAGCGGCTGTAGCACTTCCGATGCTCTCCGAGGTCACTGCCTACCCCACGATGATCATATTGAACAAAAATGGCGAAGTGGAGCGCATACATACCGGGTTCAATGGCCCTGCCACCTCTGTTTATGCGGAATTCAAAAAAGATTTTAATACATTTATAGCTAGCCTGCTGGAGTAAGCATAATACCCAAAAATCATCAACAATCATGAGCACGAATAGTATTGCACTGGCCTACTGCGCTGATAATGAATCCACCGTTGCAGAAGTTCAGGAGCACTTGTCTGCTTCACCCTATACCTTCCACCAATACTCTTGTAACAGGGCAACTGACAACAACTTCCTTACGGATCAGTTACTGGGGCAATCTGACCCCATCCTCCTTTTCATAAGCGATAACTACCTCAAGTCTGCGCAATGTATGAGCCGCGGGCTCAAGCTGTTACAGGACAAACGCCATGATATTCTTCCTGTAATCATAGACGGGCATACTGAAGATCCGGCTACAGGGCAGAAAAACCTGGTACACACTGACTTTGAGCGGGTAAGTGATATTATTCAGTATATCAATTACTGGCAGGATCAGTACCTTGATCTGCGCAGGCAAAAGCGGCAAATGAACGAGCTCGACGAAGACCACTTCAATTCCCATCTCAAAGTGATGCGGGAAGTTTCCAGCGAAGTAGGCGAGTTTCTTCGGCTGCTGAGAAGTATGAACTATCTGACACTCTCCCAGTTTCAAGCCAATGCCTATCAGCAGTTTTTTATTTTCACAGAAGACGAAGCAGGTTGGTCATCTTTTAAATCGGCATTTAGTACTTCGGCACCAAACTCAGAAACGGAAACCCCTCCCCCTCTCATGCCTGAACCGGAAGCAGAAGCAGAGCCGGATATCATACCCGACATCCCGGGAATAGACAAGCTCTATCCGGTGCAACGGGAGAGCAATACGGCACCCCAAATAGATGAGCCGGTGGACGATTTACCGACTGAAGCACCGGAATCAAATGAGCAGGAAGACGAAGAAGTTATTGCCGATATTCCTGCCCCAAAAGAGGAAACCAGCCTGAGCCCTGAACCGGAAGAAGAGGACGGTGCCGGGCATTGGCAGCATTCCGGCCCTACTGAAAACGAAGAGGTATTCGAACCTGAGGGTGAGACTGAAAATACAGAACAGCCCGGCGAAGATGCAACAGCAACAGAACATGCAGATCAGGACCGAATAGAACAAGCGCTCAGGCTACTCAACGGCGGGCAGGTAGATGAAGGGTTGCAACACATGGCTGAAGGCATTGAGTCTCAGCCGGAGAACGCCACCCTGCGCTATCACTATGCCTTAATGCTAGCCCGTTCCCGAAAGGACTATCATTCCGCCCGTGAAGAACTCTTGCCAGTCATTGAATTGGATCCAAAAAATACCGATGCATTATTCCTGCTTGGAGAGCTGGAAGAGCTTGAGGGTGATTTTGCCGCTGCCCGCAAGCACTACCGGATGCTGCTTGAAGTAGACAAGGAGTATCCTAATGCCAGTTATCGGCTGGGGATGATTACTGCTGCCCATTTTGAAGAAGAGCGCGCAGATGCTGCCAAATACTTTAAAAAAGCGGCCAAACAGGACCGTAGCAATTACGATGCATTATATCAATATGCTTTGTTGCTTAACGAAGTACTCGATAAACCTGAAAAAGCGATCAAATATTTCAAAAAGACGCTGAAGGTTAACGCTTTTCACCCTTTCGCCTTTTACGACATGGCGCTCGTCTATCATCAGCTTGGCGAATACCAGAAGGCTGCTGACGCTTATCAAAAAGCCATTCAGATCAATCCGGAATTACAGACTACAGAGAACGATAAGGCTTTTGCAATAAATATTATGCAGGAAGAGGCACAGGAGCAGCCTCTGCAAGCAGGAAGCAGCCCTGTTAACCTTGCGGCTATTGAAGCCTTAAAAGATAGTATCGTTCAGCTTGAGCAGTTGTTGCAGGAAAAAGGAGAGACCGTACATCAACTACAGGAAGAACTGGATCAGCGGCCGGCTACCCCGCCGCCGCCATCACGACCAAAGGTAGATCAGACCATTCTGATTACCGGGGCGACTTCTGGTATTGGAAAGGCAACAGCCGCACTGTTTGCCGAAAACGGCTACCGGGTAATTATTACCGGCCGGCGCCGGGAGCGCCTGGATTTACTCCGTTCCCAGCTGATTGAACAGTTTGAGGCGGAAGTGATGCCACTGACATTTGACGTTTGTAGTGAACAGGAATGCCAAGCCGCACTCAATCAACTGAGCGGGCAGTGGGCGGAAGTTGACATTCTGATCAATAATGCTGGTAAAGCCAAGGGCTTAGCTCCTGTGCACGAAGGAGAGCTCCGTCATTGGGAAGAAATGATCGACACCAACCTGAAAGGTTTGTTGTATATGACCCGAATCGTAACGCCGGGTATGGTAGCACGGGGCAAAGGCCATATCATTAACGTATGTTCCACAGCGGGCAAGGAAGCCTACCCCAACGGGAATGTATATAACGCCACCAAATTCGGGGTGGATGGCCTCACAAAAGCCATGAGAATGGACCTTCACAAATACGGAGTGCGGGTAGGCATGGTGAGCCCGGCACATGTAGAGGAAACTGAGTTTGCCCTGGTCCGATTTGATGGTGATGAGCAAAAAGCCCGGATCTACGAGGACTTCAAACCTCTGTCCAGCCAAGATGTCGCA
>CAZNHN010000015.1:24000-36270 GCA_964572415.1 uncultured Phaeodactylibacter sp. | reverse complement strand
GTCAATATACTGGATGTGGTGCTGCAGGGGACTCAACAAGCCAGCAGTACTATAATCGACCGTTCCGGAAGAAACCGGTATGAAGAAGAAGAATAGATGGAGCCACCTACTGATTTCGTGGCATATCGTCAAAGAAAGAACGGATTTCAGTAGACTGCTCCGGCTTCATTCGCCCGCTTAAAATTAGACGGACTTCACGGCGGCGGGGTGCACTATCGTAGCGCTGTTGTTCAATTTCCGTAAGTGCAAGAACGGGAGGAACAGGGATAGGTTTATGGTCATCATCAAGCCCGACGAAGGTGTAGTAGGCATGGTTGCAGCGCCGGGCATCTCCACCTTTGATGTTATTGGCAAAGACCTCTACGTAGACTTCCACGGAGGAACGAAACGCCCGTGTGACCGAAGCCTCAAGGGTGACTACGTCTCCTACTTTAATCGGCTTTTGGAAAGATACATGGTCCACAGATGCCGTCACGACATGAGCCTCGCAGTGTTTTCCCGAACAAATGCCGGACACAATGTCCATCCATCGCAAAAGGTTTCCACCCATGAGATTTCCCATTGGATTCGTATCATTGGGCATGACCATTTCCGTCATAACAGTCCGGGATTCACTTACCCGTTTGGCTTTGCGTTCGCTCATATATTATCGGATCATCACCCCTTTGAGGTTGATAAATGGGATGGTGGTAAAGTTATTCTCCTGAATACTGCCTTTGACAAAAACGTACTTTTTGTCGTACATATGCCCCTGATGGGTGAAGCTGATCCAATATTCATTGGTCAGGTCAAAGAGCTTTACCTGAATGGGCTCGATTTGAACCACCTGCAATGGACCAATTTCCTCAAAGAAATGGCGCAGCACGGTGGTCTTCATCTTCTCGCCGTCAAGTTCGCCATAGCCCCGGCTGTTGATCAGCACATTAGAGATCGGCTCCTCTTTTAGATTAATCAGGTAGCTGTCCCAAAGTTCTTCTTCGGTGGTTTGTGCTTCACGTGGTGCGACAGCGATGGCCACATCTTCCACTTTCAGTTTAGGAATGTCTTTCATCATAGTTGGGTCGGTCATACCGTTATAGGATTTCATAGGATTCAGCAACTGGGTTGTTTGGGATCATTCTTTTGCAGGCTGTTTGAATAGACTGGCATCCGCATACTCGTATTCAAAGAGCTGTGCAAAGGTGGTTTTTAATTTTGTCTTGACTTCCTCCGTATCTACCTCATGACCCAGCTCTGCTTCCATAGAAGTTACTGCTTTGTCATCATCAGCTATACCGCAGGGAATAATGTGTTCAAAGTGACTCAGGTTGGTGTTGACATTGAATGCGAAGCCATGCATCGTCACCCAACGTTTGAGGTGGACACCGATCGCACAAATTTTCCGCTTAGGCTTTTGCGCTGTTCCCTCGAGCCAAACGCCGGTATACCCCTCCTCCCGCATACCGGTAATACCGTAGGCTGCAAGGGTAAGAATTACGGCCTCTTCAAGGTAACGGACGTATTTGTGTATATCGGTGAAGAATTCGTCCAGGTCAAAAATCGGATAACCTACGATTTGACCGGGCCCGTGATAGGTGATATCCCCACCCCGGTTGATCTTGAAAAACTCAAAGCCCTGCGCTTTCAGATCAGCTTCCGAAAGTAAAAGATGATCCAGGGAACCACTTTTGCCAAGGGTGTAGACCGGGGAGTGCTCGCAGAAAAGCAGATAGTGTGACTGTGGAACCTCCGGCTTATTAGCTTTGCGCTGAGACCGGTTGTGGAGTTTGCGCCCGACAACTTCCTGCAAGCGCGCTTCCTGTAGGTCCCACGCTTCCTGATAGCGGATGCGCCCTAAGTCCTGAAATACAACTTTCTGCATGCTTTTCAAAATGTGCCGCAAAGGTAATGGGATTAGGGTATAAATCAAGTTTTTCGGGGCATTATTCTGATATTTAATCCTTTACATGACTGAAGGTGGCTATCTTTGATTCCAAATTACTCATTGATTTGCCAGAGAATCGCTTACCTTACTGAGGGACAAAAACTGCAAAATGATTTGCCCCGTCTTAAACTGCATAATTTGATAAAACCACTAATCACATGCGAACCTATCTGCTTACCACCTGCCTTGTTCTTTTCAGCTGCCTGAATCTCCTAGCGCAGCCTGCTCCGGATTTCAGCATCACAGATAGTCAGGGGGACAGCCATGAGCTTTACGCGGATTACCTGGATCAGGGGAAAACGGTGGTGCTCAAACTGTTTTTCACTTCCTGTCCGCCCTGCAATGCCATTGCCAGTGCCACAGAGCAGCTCAACCAGGATTGGGGCGGTGGCAACAACGATGTGGTTTTCATTAGCCTGAGTATACTGGGTAACGATACAGACAACCTGGTCAACACTTTCAAAACCGACCACGGAGTCACCTACTCCGGCGTAAGCCCGGCGGGCGGAAGCCTGGCTGCCACTGCCCCGTACCAAGATGGCACCTATGGCTTTTTTCTGGGCACACCCACCTTTGTGGTTATTGCTCCGGATGGCACCGTCGATTATGATCTCAGAGGGCCGAATCAGTCCGCTACTATTATGGAAATAGATGCGGCCATTGAAGCAACGGGTGCCCAGCGCCCGCTGGTCAGCCTGACGAATAATGGAAGCGCCGTAGATCCCCAAAATGAAGGCGTAGCTGGTATGTCACTGGAGATAGTAGAGTTGGACTCTATGGCAGCTCAGACCGATGGCAGCGGTTCCTATAGTTTTAACCTGCAGGTCATGCCTGGGCAACCCAACACCCTCCAGGCCACTAAGGACACCAACCCGACCAATGGCGTAAGCACTCTTGACTTGATCCTGCTAAGCCAGCATATTCTTGGCCTGCAACCGATTACCGACCCCGAGCGTCTACTCGCAGCAGATGCCAACCGAAGCGGAGGAGTCAGCCTGCTTGATCAAATCCGGATCCGAAAGCTGATTTTGAGCATTGACAGTGACTTTGGGGAACAACCTTCCTGGATCGTGATACCTGCAGATTATAACTTTCAAAATCCGGAAAACCCGTTTGATGAAGTTTACAACGGCAACCTCAATCAGGCCATACTCACGCCAGGAAGCTTGCAGACCCTCCAATGGAAAGCCATCAAAGTAGGCGATCTCAACCTGGACGCTAACCCACGGGAGTAAGCAATAGAAATAGTATGACTATTTGATGACGCAGTGTTGAGGAAGTTACATTTTGAGAATTCAGCCCGGCGAGTATCTTTGCAGGAAAAATTAAGCATGAAAATCCAACTCTTTGGACTCCTCGCTGCTCTGTTGCTGCTTTCTGCCTGCGGAGGCGCCGGGTCCACAGATCAAGCCGCTCCTGACGAAGCGGGTGCTTCCGAAAGCGAACCGGCTGCTGACACCCTGCGCTATGAGCAGGAAGCCAACCTGAGAAACCTCCGCCAGCTCACCTTCGGTGGGGATAACGCTGAGGCCTATTTCAGCTTCGACAACTCCAAGCTTGTCTTTCAGGCAGCCAATGAGGCTTGGGACGCCCCCTGCGACCAAATCTTCTACATGCCCCTGACCGGCTATACCGGCGAACGGCCCCCTATGCTCAGCACGGGTAAGGGCCGGACCACCTGTTCTTATTTCATGCCGGGCGATACCACCATTCTCTACGCCTCCACCCACCTTGGGGGAGATGCATGCCCTGAGACCCCTCCCGTTGTAAATGGCAAGTACGTTTGGCCGATTTACGAAAGCTATGACATCTTTGTAGCAGACCTGGAGGGCAATATCAAACAGCAGCTCACAGACCATCCCGGCTATGACGCTGAAGCAACCCTGAGCCCGGATGGCTCCAAAATTGTCTTCACTTCCACCCGGTCGGGCGACCTGGAGCTCTGGACAATGAACACAGATGGTTCTGAGCTGACACAGGTAACGGATGAACTGGGATACGACGGTGGTGCGTTCTTCTCTCCGGATGGGACCAAGCTCATCTTCCGGGCTTCCCGTCCTAAAACGGAAGAAGACCAGGCCACTTACAAGGCTTTGCTGGCACAGGGCGTGGTGCAGCCTACTGAAATGGAAATTTTCGTCTGTAACGTGGATGGCTCGGACATGCAGCAGATTACCGACCTTGGTGGTGCTAACTGGGCGCCTTATTTCCACCCTTCCGGTGAAAAACTGTTATTCTCGACCAACCACCATGTGGAAGGTGGGCGGCAGTTTAACATTTTCTCCATCAACCTCGATGGCACCGGGCTCAAGCAGGTGACTTTTGACAAGACCTTTGATGCCTTCCCAATGTTTTCCTACGATGGCAAATACCTGGTCTTTTCTTCCAACCGCAATAACGGCGGTACCCGCGACACCAATGTATTCATTGCGGAGTGGCAGGATTAACTAAGGCAGTACCACCGTAGCTATGGAAAGCCGGTATATCCTGTTGGGGTTATACCGGCTTTCCCGTTTAAAATCTTAATTTTAGGGTCTGAAAAGCACCTTATGAAGTACCTACTGACCCTCTTCGCTGCATTATTGGTCGTCCCTTCACTTTTGGGGCAAAATGGTACGCCACCTCCGGCGGGCGCCCGGGGCATTGGCATGGGCTTTACTGGCCTGACTTTCCATGATGCTCATGCGGTATTCAGTAATGCAGCCGGAATTGCCAATCTTGACCGCACTTCGGTAGCTGCTTTTGGAGAACAGCGATTTCTCCTTGAAGAGTTGGGCGCCTACTCCTTCGCGGCGGCATTACCTACCAATGCCGGTACTTTTGGGCTTGGTGTTCAGCACTTTGGGTTTGAAGGCTATAACGAGCAGCGTATCGGACTCGCCTATGCACGCCCGCTGGCTGAAAACCTTTCCATTGGTGGTCAGTTCCTCGCGCTGAATACTCAAATTGAAGAGTATGGCAGCCGGTTGGCTTTGACCTTCGCCCTTGGATTGCAATATCAGGCATTGCCACAGCTGGAATTTGCAGCCCATATCAACAGCCCGGTTCGGGTGGAAGAAGCCAATGGAGCCTTTCTGCCCACCGTCCTAAGTATTGGAGCACGGTACACACCTTCCGAACAGGTATCCATTTTAGTGGAAGCAGAAAAAGACATCGACTACCCGGTACGCACAAAAATAGGTATCGAATACCAGGTTGCCGATCCTTTTTACCTGCGGTTTGGCGCGGCTACGCACCCGGCAACCGTGACGTTAGGTATTGGCTACCAAATTGCAGACCGGCTTTGGTTTGATGTAGCTTCGGGTTATCACGAAATCCTGGGCTTTTCACCCGCCGGGGGCATTCACTATCAGTTCTAAAAACGCTATTGCTTTGAATATACTTATCGTCGCTGCCACCCCATTCGAAATCGCAGCTCTCCGCGCTCACTTGCAATCTGCATTCGTACAGACGGCTGAGCATCAATTTCAAAAAGGGGATGTGAAGGTCGCTCTTTTAATTACCGGTGTGGGCCTGCCACTTACCGGGTATGCCTTGGGCCGGGTGCTGGCACTGGAGGAATGGAACCTCGTGATCAATGCCGGTATTGCAGGATCTCTGTCTGCTAAGTTCAGTCCGGGCAGTGTGGTACAGGTAGTGACGGAACGCTTTGCGGACCTGGGGGTGGAAGAAGCGGACGGGCGATTTACCTCCGTCCATGAAATGGGGCTCATCGAAAAGGGGCAGGCACCCTTTGATGGGCAGGGGCGGCTGCATAATCAGCACGCACAGGGGTTTGACTTTCTGCCTCAGGCGCACGGCATTAGCGTCAACCGGGTGCATGGGACAGCAGCTTCCATTGAGCAATTGAAGCACAAATATCCGGACGCAGAGATCGAGTCGATGGAAGGCGCTGCTTTCTTCTACGCCTGCCTGATGGAGAAGGTGCCTTTTCTGGAAATCCGATCCGTTTCCAACTTTGTGGAGCCCCGCAACCGGGACAACTGGAAAGTGGAAGAAGCACTATCAGCATTGAATAAAACACTTATTGAACTGTTGCAATCGCTTTTTACCAGTTATTAGCGTTTCACCGCCTTCAAAATCCGGGTTTTGCCACTCATGTCCTTCTTCAGCTCAGCCTCCGCAAAGCTCTGGGCTTTAACGATTTGAAGTACTTCAGCTCCATTGAATTCATTAAGCTCATAGTAGAGCATGCCGGCTGAGGAAAGATGTGCTTTCGCAAAGCGGGCAATGGCCTCATAAAAGACCAGCGCATCTTCGGTAGTAGTGAATAGTGCCAGGTGAGGTTCGTGCTCGAGAACGTGTTTGGGCATCAGGCTGGCTTCCGAGGGCGGAATGTAGGGCGGGTTGCTGACGATGATATCATAAACAGGGAATTGGGGCCAGCTTCCTTCGTCCAGAATATCGGCCTGTAGAAAATCGACAGCGGTTCCCAGCTGAGCTGCATTTTGGCGTGCGACCTTCAGTGCGCTCTGACTGACATCCAGCCCTTCGACCGACCAATTTGGGCGGTGGTGCTTAAGGGTAAGCGGGATACAGCCCGTGCCGGTGCCAATATCCAAAGCAGAACGCCCGGCCCCTTTAGGGTGGTCCTGCAGGATTTCGCAGACCAGTTCTTCCGTCTCCGCTCTGGGGATAAGCGTATCCGGTGTAACCCTGAACTTCAGCCCGTAAAAATCGGCCTGCCCGAAAATGTACTGCCAGGGCTCGCCATTGATTAGTCTTTGTGCGATTTTCTGAAGCTTCGACGATTGGTCTGATGTAAGGTCATCTTCCCGGTTCAGGTTACGGATCCCGAAAGCATCTTCAAAAACCAAACGGGCGATGTTGCGGGCCTCCCGATCATCGTATACAGCATTGAGCTGACGGACAAGCCCGCGGTAAGCATTGGCAATTTTCATTGCTCAAAGGTAAGGATAAATGTAGAGCCCAGTCCCGGCTCACTTTGCACTTCAATAGAGCCGCCGAGGGCTTCCACCTGCTGCTTGGTCATAAACAGGCCCAGCCCCTCTCCACGGCTGTCCTGATGCAGGCGCCCGCCCAGTTTGAAGATTTTGTCTCCGTAGCGGTCCAGGTCAATACCAATGCCATAGTCCCTTACCCGTACTACGATTTGATCTCCTTCCTGCACGCCTATGATGTCCACTGTTTTCTTGCGCTTGGTGGTGCCGTATTTGATGGCATTGGTGACCAGGTTGTGAAATATGCTATCCAGGTAAGCCGGTACAGATTGGACATACAAATCTTCGGGCACCCCCACCAGAAATTGAATTCCTTCCCGGAAAATAATTTCGTTATTGAGCTCAATGACTCGGGTAATGGTCTCCAGAAGATTGCAGGGCACCCATGTGGTCATATCAAGGCTCTGCTCAAAGTTCAGCAGCTCATTGACATTGGAAAGCGTATTATTGAGCCGGTGCACCGTCAGTTCCATCATATTAAGGTACTCCTCGTTGGAGGGCTCCGACCGGACCATTTCCAACAGTCCCATAATGTTGGCCACTGAAGACCGGATGTTATGAGACACCATGAAGGAAAAATCTTTGAGCCGTTTGTTTTGGTTGGTCGCTGTACGCAGTAATTTTTGGTGCTCTACGGCAGCCGATTTCTGCTCCGTGACATCCTCAAAAATCCCGTACCAGACCAATCCGCCTTTAGCCTTGAGCTCAGGGCGCGCCCGCAGCCTGTTCCAGTGGTACTGCCCGGCTTGTGCTGATTTGACCCGGTATTCCAAATTCAGCTCGCTAAGGTCCCCATTAGCGGCATTGGCAATTGCAGCCCTCAACCGGTCTACGTCATCTTGATGAACAGCTTCGAAGCCCGGTTCTGCAGACTCCCTGAGCACTTCCGGCGTCAGCGTGTGGTGCAGGCGGTTGATTTCCCGGCTGATATAAGGAAAATACAACTTGCCCTCCGGGGTTAGTTCCATTTGAAACACGGCCCCTGGCACATTTTGCATCAGCTTCCCCAGTTGCTCTTTATGCCGCTTTATGCTTTCCTGATGCGCTTTTTCTTTAGAGAAATCCTGAGCAGTGGCGATGACACCTATCGTTTGCCCATCTTCATTAATAATAGGGCTGTCAATGATTTTAACCGGAAATACACGTCCTGATTTGTCCTGATGGATTTGCTCACCGCTCCATTGTTTGCCTGCCATTAGTGCCGCCCGGGCTGCTTCTATATCATCCGGGTCTTGCTCATACACTGTAATATTAATCTGCTGTCCGAGTATTTCCTTTCGGCTGTAGCCATAGATTCTTTCGGCAGCTTTATTCCAGTAGGTCACCTTACCTTGCAAATCGAATGCCACCGCTGCCTGCCCGATGGTATCCAGCAGCCGGCTTTTGAATTCTACCTCCTTTTGCAACTTTTTGTGAAGGCTCAGGTCGTAGCCAATGCAGAGTACCTGTACGGGCAAACCTGTTTCATCAACAATAGCTCTAAACTCCCAAAAGGAAACAACTGCTCCATCAGCATTACCGGAAGGTTTGCGCAACTTACCGATTACGCTTCTCTCGGGGTTGGCAAGACATTCCTGTACCATAGCTAAACAGGCAGCACTGTCTTCTTTTACGATAGAAAGCATGGAGTCTTTCCCGATTGCTTTTTCCCGGTCGACGTTAAATTGCTCGCAAAAATGATGATTAAGGTAGGTATACTTTCCCTGCAGATCTGTAGCGACGATATAGATACTGTTGCTTTCCAGTACTTTTGCTGCGATAGCGTCGACTAAAATCTGCTCTTCTAACATTTTGGTGCATATTTGCGGGAAAAGGGAACCTAACGGAGTACAGACTTATCCGTTTAGAATCGAATGCAATATAATTTATTTTTTCTAATTTCCGGAAACATTTACTTATGCAAAAAGTAGCTGTCTACAGCCTGGTTGTGGTGATCCTGACTGCCGCTACACTCTTGTATTTAGGTCCTCCGGTGTTGAATCAGCCTGGCCCATTTGGCGTTCCTGTCGGCAATATAATCACCTGGGGCGCACTGATCGCATTGCCACTGGCCCAACTGCTTGGTCTTTACAATAAAGGCAAACGAGATTCCGACCCGCGTATCGGCATTTTTTATATCGGTGCCCTGGGTTCATTAACCCTTAGTGCGTTGTGGGGCGTATTAAGTTACGGGCTGGCAGGCAACTGGAGATTCAATTTTCATTCAGGAGCGGAATCTTTTGTTGGCAGTCCCGAAGCAGCTGATTTTTTCTTCTACCTTACTGCCGTGACTGCTATTCTTCCCTTTCTGATACTGATATTGTTTTTGATCTATAAAGCTCTGTAATCATTCTTCTGGCGGAACCAATAGAGCCTGTTGGCGAAAGCGTTGCGTGAGTGTCCCGGTGGATGGCGAAAACAGCACCGCAAGAAGCAGAAAAACACCCGAGGAGACAGCCATAGCACCCGCCACAGATCCATCAATCCATACAGCAAGGTAGTATCCGCTAACCGCGATGAGTATACCCAGCCCAACGGTGAGCAACAGCATGTGGTGCAGCTTTTCTGTAAGTAAATAGGCGGTCGCAGGAGGTACAATCAAGAAGGCAACCACGAGAATAGCACCCACCGATTCAAAAGCAACCACTGTCGTGACGGAGACTGCGCTCATAAGAAGATAGTGCCAAAACACCGTTGAAATTCCAACTGCCGCAGCGTACTCGGGGTTGAAAGTCGTAATCTTTAGCCCACGGTAGCCCAGCACGACCAAAAGCAGGATGAGAAGCAGCACTCCACTCAGAATCCAGACCGGCCGCGGCCCCAGTAAACGGCCGCTTTCGGTTATCCACAGGTCAAGTGGCACGTAGGCAATTTCCCCGTACAGAACACAGTCCTGATCAAGGTCAACCTGCCCGGCATAGAGCGAAATCAAAATAATGCCGATGGCAAATAGCCAGGTGAAAGTAATACCAATAGAAGCATCAATCTGCAAACGGGCTTTCTGATAAAGGAATTCAATCATGAAAGTTGTGAGTACGCCAAGCGCAGCTGCGCCGATCAGCATAGGCAACACATCCCGGGATTCTGATAACAAGTAGGCAATCACGATGCCTGGCAGTACCGCATGAGAAATGGCATCTCCGACCATGGCCATTTTACGGAGGATGAGGAAAGTACCCAGCAGCCCGCAACTTGTGGCTACCAGCGCACCGGTCAGGATGATCCAAAATGCATTCATGAGGCAGATGGTTTTGGAGGATTCTGATACGGAATGACCGCATCATGCGGATCCAGGATGGGGTGGTCCAACTCTCTGAGCAGGGCGGCTTCCACCTCAGGCGTGATCACATGCTCGATCGCTTCGGCGGTATTATGCACGTGGTCGGCAGCGTAGTTCATCCGTTCGGTAAGGTATAATTCCCACAATCGGTGGAGGCGGACGACCCGGCGGCTCTCCCGAAGCCCCGTGGTTGTGAGGGCGTAGTCGCCGGGCTTATAGTTATGCAGGAGCCCCTTTTTGACCAATTCCTGAAGCCCCAGCTGTAAGGCGCTGTCTTCAAAGGGGCGCTGTTGCCGAAGCGCATCTATGGTTACGGTAGCCACAGGTGCATCCGCGGCTTCGCCAATCCCGTAGAAGGCTTTCAGAATATTTTCCTGCCGGATTTTCCGGGCGTTGCCCCGCTGCAGCCGAAGGCGGGCCCAAATCCCCCTCTCCGGCGCCACCACAATAGATACCACTGCAATTAAGGAAAGTAAAACCACAATCCAGGGGCCAGTGGGCATAGAGGGTGCCGTGTAGGAAATCCATGAGCCAAACAGGCCGGAAAGCAGTCCAAATGCTGCGGCCAGCACTACCATCACCTGTATCCGGTCGGTCCAGAAGCGGGCAGCTGCCGCGGGCGTAATCAATAGTGCTGCCATCAGGACTACGCCCACCGCCTGTATACCGGTCGCCACAGCCAACACGGTTATTGTGGACAGCAAAAACTCCAGCCTGCGTACGGGCAGCCCGATACTTTTGGCGAAAGCCGGATCAAATGAGATGAGCTTGAAGGAACGGAAAAAAGCCAGAACCAATCCCAGCAGCACCACCGCTACCCCACTGAAAACCCAAATATCCTGACGGGTCATCGCGGCAGCCTTCCCAAAGAGAAACTGATCCAACCCTGCCTGATTGGCACTGCCGGAATGCTGTATGGACGTAAGCAGCAGAATGCCTGCTCCGAAAAACACACTTAGGACCGCCCCTATTGCGGTGTCCGTGCTCAGTTTAGTCCGGGAAGACAGGTAGTCCATCACCAGCAGAGACAGCCAGCCCGCCAAAACCGCCCCCACCAGAAGATAGGCCGGATGTTTTTCTCCTGTGATCATAAACGACAGGCATACTCCAGGCAAAATAGCGTGGGCTATGGCGTCGCCAACCAGCGCCCGCTTGCGCAAAAAGGTAAAAGTGCCTACAATAGCCGCACTCACACCCAGCAGGATGGTACCTGCGGTGACCAGGCGTACATTCGGATCAGAAAAGGTGAAAAAATCGCTCATATTATTTAGGCTGATCTTTAAAGGAGCGCTCCCGGATCGGGAAATCCCGGGCTTTGACTAAATCGCTAACCTGAGAAAGAATCGTGAGCTGCCCTCCGTAGGCTTGCTTTAGGTATTCGGCAGTGAATACAGATGCCGTTGGACCACATTTGATCAGGCGGGTGTTGAGCAAGACCATCCAGTCAAAAAACTGGTGCGCCGTATGCAAATCGTGATGTACGATCAGCACCGTTTTCCCAGCCTGCTTCATATCCTGCAGCAAAGTCAGGATGGCTTCTTCAGAGGCAGCGTCCACGCCCGCAAAGGGCTCGTCCATCAGGTAAAGGTCAGCTTGCTGTGCCAGCGCGCGGGCTACGAAAACCCTTTGTTGCTGCCCGCCGGACAGCTGCGCAATCTGCCGGTCAGCAAAGGATAGCATGCCTACTTTTTCGAGTGCTTCATTGGCCAGCCGGTGGTCTTCTCTGCTAAGCCGGCCGAGGAGTTTATTCTTGCGGTAACGACCCATCAAAGCGACCTCCCGGACGCTTATCGGAAAGTTCCAGTCCACACTTTCGCGCTGAGGTACATAACTAATCCGGGAACGAACCTCCTCCAGGCTTTGACCAAACAAGCGAACATACCCACTGCTGGCCCGCACAAGACCCATTACGCTTTTCAGTAGGGTGGTTTTGCCGGATCCGTTCGGGCCGAGTACACCAATCAACTGCCCTTCCGGTATTTGAAAGTCGATATCCCAGAGCACCGGCCGACGGTTGTAGGCTACCGTTAAGTTGTGTGTTTCAATTGCAGTTTTCATGATTCCTGATTTACCTGAGCGCTTCTACAATGGTCCGGACATTTGCCCGAACCATGCCGGGGTAAGTG
>CAZNHN010000015.1:22605-23990 GCA_964572415.1 uncultured Phaeodactylibacter sp. | reverse complement strand
TTGACATTGCGACGCACGGTTCCAATGTAGGTGGCGGCGTCGCCGCCCGGGTCGCCGAGGGCGTCAGAGTAGAGCGTGCCACCGATGGTGGTGGTATGCCCGCGTTGGGTGACGCCCTCTACTACCGCCTGCAGCGACTTTTCCGGCACCGAACTTTCCACAAACACGGCTTTAATCCCCCGGTCGGTGATAAAATCAACCAGTTCTGATACGTCCCGCAGCCCGAATTCTGATACCGTTGAAATGCCCTGTAGCCCCCGTACTTCGATTCCATAGGCTTGCCCAAAATACTCAAAGGCATCATGGGCGGTGATCAGTACGCGTTGCTTTTCCGGTACTTTTTGGATCTCAGCAGCCACCCATTGGTGTAGGGTGCTGAGTTTTTCCTGATATGCCTTAACATTCGACTGGTAAAGGGAGGCGTTTGACGGGTCAATCCGCCCCATCTCCACTCCAATTATACCCGCTACTTCTGACCAGAGGCTTACGTCAAACCATACATGGGGGTCGTGCGCACTTGCATAATCGGTGGAGTTGATCAGGCGGGCTTCCGGAAGCTGATCCGCAACAGCGACTACAGGCTTCAGGCGCGCCAGCTTTTCAAGTACTTCTCCCATTTTACCTTCCAGGTGCAGCCCGTTGTAAAAAACAGCGTCCGCATCGGTCAGCCGTTTCAGGTCGCCCTGAGTGGCCTTGTATAAATGAGGGTCAACACCAGGCCCCATCAGCGCAGTGACCTCCGCCTGATCGCCAACGATTTCCTCCAGCGCATCGGCAATCATGCCGGTGGTGGCAATGATCTGAAGCTTACCGCCATCATTATTGGTCGTGGTCCCGGAGGGTTCGCACCCACAAAGAGCAAACAGGCAAAGTAAGAACATGATGATTTTGGATGACCTCATAGATTTATCACTTTTTACGGTCTGATGCTATGTTTACAGTGCTGCTGGTTCTTTTGTTTTAGACAAATCTAAAAATATTTTTCGATCAGCCAGTTAAAGCAGCAGGTGGATTTCTGAAGGAGGTTTTGCTATTCGTTTCGTATCTTTCTGATAAGGTATAGCCGTTATCTAAAAAAAGATCCTCAATGATGCAGCAGCGGGAAGGGCAATTGGTCGACCTCCACCTCCGGAAAATATATCCTGCCCGAATCACGTGGGCAGCAGGCAGAATTTTGAACATCGAGCCTTTGCAACAGGCTGAGGGGCCGTATTTTCTACCAGGCTTCATCGATGCGCACGTGCACATCGAAAGTTCTATGGTGGTGCCATCAGAGTTTGCCAGGTTAGCCGTGCAACACGGGACAGTGGGGACGGTATCCGACCCGCACGAAATTGCGAATGTCCTTGGCATACCCGGAGTCCTTTTTATGATTGAAAACGGGC
>CAZNHN010000015.1:19666-22472 GCA_964572415.1 uncultured Phaeodactylibacter sp. | reverse complement strand
TACCCGGGTGTCCTGCACGAGGACGAGGGGGTAATGGCTAAAATTGCCGAGGCTCACGCTGCCGGAAAACCGGTGGATGGCCATGCGCCTGGCCTCAAAGGGCAGGAAGCCCAGCAGTACGCGGCCGCAGGTATATCCACGGACCACGAGTGTTTTACCCTGGAAGAAGCCCGATACAAAGCAAAACTGGGCATGAAAATCCTAATCCGGGAAGGCAGCGCTGCCCGTAATTTTGATGCCCTTATCCCACTGATCAAAGAATACCCTGAGCAAATCATGTTTTGCTCTGATGATAAACATCCTGACAGCCTCCTGGAAGGGCATATCAACCTTTTGGTAGCCGAAGCAATCAGCAGAGGCTATGATTTGTACGATGTCCTTCGTGCCGCATGTTTGCACCCGGTGGCGCACTATAGCATAGGCGCAGGGCTGCTACGCCCGGGCGAAAGTGCCGATTTCATCATGGTGGAGGACCTCAGGGATTTCAAAGTTTTGGAGACCTGGATTAAGGGAACGTGTGTCTATCGTGAAGGGCAAAGCCTGATTGAGCGTGTGGCTGTCGGCACCCCAAATCAGTTTAACCGGCAACCGCTTCCTGCCTCAGCCTTCCAGGTTAAGGCGGAGGACGGACAATTGCAGGTCATTGAAGCTATAGATGGCTCTCTCATCACAGGGCAGGTGACACTGCCTCCGCTTATCAGTTCCGGGCTGGCCGTTAGCGACCCCGAACGGGACCTCTTAAAACTTACCGTCATCAACCGGTACCATGAAGCGGCCCCTCAGGTAGGCTTCATCCGTGGGTTTGGGTTGAAGCAGGGCGCTATTGCCAGCTGTGTGGGGCACGATTCTCACAACATACTGGCCGTTGGTACAGATGATGAATTGTTGGCCAGGGCAGTGAACCTCGTTATCGCCAATAAAGGCGGCATCAGTGCTGTGGGGGCTGAAACAGAACAGGTACTCCCCCTTCCCGTTGCAGGCATTATGTCCAATGGAGATGGGTTTGAAGTGGCAAGCGCTTACCAGGCTATTGACCGATTCGTCCGGATGGAACTTGGCAGCCCGCTCCGCGCCCCTTTCATGACGTTATCCTTCATGGCGCTGTTGGTCATTCCAGACCTCAAACTCAGTGATAAAGGCTTGTTCTCCGGACAGCAGTTTGAATTTGTACCCTTGTTTAAATCATAAACCTTAATACCCTTGCCCATCCTTTTTTACCAGAAGATCGCATACAATGCCGTCAGAATAATCATGATGGCGATGGCACTGATATTGAAGACCGGGCCGGTGGCAAAGTAGCCCGGTGCCAGCTTAAGCCCCTTCTCATCTGCTGCGCCCTTGTTTTCGATTTGGCTGACAATCATAATGATGCCAATGCTGAGTAGGCAGGTATACAGCATTTGCTGAAGAAAAGGCAGGGATATGAACAAAACTTCCATAGCAGAGCCATCTGCCCAGCCTTTTGGGCCCACTTTGAAGTACATGGCAATGGGGATGGACAGCAATACGCCCCAGATGGCGGCATTATTTGTGGCCTTGCGCCAGAAAAGCCCCATAAGAAACACTGCGAGGATGCCCGGTGAAACGATGCCTGTATACTCCTGAATGTACTGAAATACCTGTCCCAGGTTAGCCAGTTGAGGGGCTACAAGTACAGCGATGACCAATGCGACACCCACCGTAATCCTGCCCACACGTACCATAGCGCTTTGACTGGCGCCCGGGTTGATGTACGGCTTGTAAATATCCATCGTGAAAATGGTGGAGGTGGAATTGACCATGGAAGCCAGGGAAGAAACAATTGCGGCAGCCAGTGCGGCCAGCACCAGCCCCTTCAGCCCGGTGGGAATGAAATTGCTGATCAGCCAGGGAGCAGCGTTGTCATTAACCACTGTTCCTTCCGAATTGATGAAGCTCGGATCCAGTGAAGCTGCCGTTACAGCTCCATCCGGCCCCATATTCAGTACATAGGCAATGATGCCGGGGATGACCACGATGAGCGGTATGATCAGCTTGAGGAAAGCTGCAAAAGCAATGCCCCGCTGCGACTCCTTAAGGCTTTTCGCAGCCAGGGTGCGTTGTATAATATACTGATTGAAGCCCCAGTAGTAGAGGTTGGCTACCCAGAGGCCACCAATGATTACGGCTAGCCCGGGCAGATCGAGCCAGGCGTCTCTTCCGTTGGGCGTGATGATCTCTCCCTTGGAAACAATCATAGAGAATTTCTCCGGAACCACTTCGTATATGTAGGCCAGCCCACGGAAAAATCCACCTTCGGGCGTCACCTGATCCAGCGCCAGGTAGGTCATCACCAGCCCGCCAATGATCAGCAGCGCCACCTGTACCACATCGGTCCAGGCGACGGCGGCCAGCCCGCCCCAAAGGGAGTAGGACGCTGCAAAAAGCGAAAGCCCCAGGATACTGTACATGACCAGGCTGCCGTCACCGGTACCGATGATGGTATCCAGTGCTGTGGCCCCCAGGTAAAGCACGGAGGTCAGGTTGACGAAGATGTAGAGCCCAATCCAGAATACGGCAAGAATGGTTTTAAGGTTGGTGCTGTAGCGTTGCTCCACAAATTCCGGGATCGTGTAGAGCCCTTTTTTGATAAATACAGGCAGAAAGTACTTTCCCACGATAAGCAGCGTGAGTGCCGCCATCCATTCGTAGGAAGCGATCGCCAGCCCAATCGCAAAACCTGACCCGGACATCCCAATAAACTGTTCTGCCGAAATATTGGCTGCGATCAAAGAAGCTCCGATAGCCCACCACGGCAGGGATTTACCCGCCAGGAAGTAATCTTCAG
>CAZNHN010000015.1:15667-19656 GCA_964572415.1 uncultured Phaeodactylibacter sp. | reverse complement strand
TCTCCCTTTTTGGTACGGGACACCCAAAGCCCAATGGATAGAATCAGCGCGCCGTAGGCGACGAAAATAACGTAGTCGATGTACGCAAATCCCATAGTTCGGTTTTTCGTTTTTTGTTGGTTCCGGAACCTCTGTAGCTAATTCAGTAGATTCCTCTTCTATTCTGCTCGTAAATTAGGACTCTTTTGCTGTTTTGTGGCAAGGTCTCAAAATATAATTTGTCAGCTGTTCCATAGTCTCCTGCTCAGACACCTGAAAAAGCACTAAATCCTCCATCGACGGGGACGACAATGCCTGTGACAAATTTTGAGGCGTCACTGCATAGCCATTGTACCGCCCCGATTAATTCGTCTGCCTCTCCGAAGCGATTCATTGGGGTCTGAGAGAGAATGGTTTTTGCCCGGTCCGTGTAGCTCCCATCAGGATTAAGGAGCAGGGATTTATTCTGCTTTCCGATAAAAAATCCCGGTGCCAGCGCATTGACTCTGAGACCTTCACCGTATTTATTAGCCAGCTCGACAGCAAGCCATTTGGTAAAATTATCGATTGCCGCCTTGGCCGCACTATACCCCAAAACTCTAGTTAGCGGTAAATGGGCAGCCATAGAAGATATATTCAGAATGACCCCGCTTTTTTGTTGGTGTGCCATTACCTTTCCAAAAACCATGCAGGGAAGCAGAGAGCCCTCCAGGTTAAGCTTCACTACAGATTGGAAATCCGGTACAGATATATCGAAGAGCTCCTGATCTGGCTGTACAACAGCCCCGGCCTTATTCCCTCCGGCAGCATTGATGAGGATATCAATTCGCCCCCACTTTTGCAGTACCGCTTCCCTGCAGGATTCCAGAGAAGCTTTGTCAAGCACATCAGCCGTAAACCCTATGGTTTCAAATCCTAATTCCTGCAATTCCCCCACTCTTTCTTCCACATTGCTCTTGCCCAAAATGACGATCTTGCTACCCAGTTGCCCCAGCCCTTTCGCCATAGACCATCCCAGGACACCACTTCCGCCTGTTATGAGCGCCACACGGCCCTCCAGATTAAATAAATTCATTTGGCTCATTTTTTTATTCAAAGAGACGAGTTATAAAACTCAGAAGTGTAATGCCACAAAATAACGCTGGCGGAAATAAAGGAACTGGAAAACCGATCTGATCAAAAAATTTAAAGATCGGATTACAGGCGCGCAGCGAAATCCAGTATGATTGAGCCCTGTATCCGGGCTGGAGCTCATCCGCCGGGCATTACGGTAGCCGGAGCAGTAACTATCGTTGCACAGGAAAGACCCGCCCCGCAAAACCTTTTCTGCCTGGTAAGGCTGCATAGGGTTCCAGGCTTCCTCTGACTTTGCATTTGCCTGTTTAGCTTCGGGTTTCTTGTAAAAGTCATAATCATACCAGTCGCTGCACCATTCCCAAACGTTGCCGGCCATATCGTAGAGGCCGTATCCGTTTGGCTCGTAACTTCCTGCCGGCGCCGTCAGGAAGTAGCCATCTGCTTTGGTGTTTTCGTAGGGGAAAAAGCCTTCCCAGTAATTGGCCTTAGGCCCACCCTCTCCTACTGGTTCATCACCCCAGGGATAGATTGCGCCTTCCTTTCCGCCCCGGGCCGCCCATTCCCACTCAGCTTCCGTTGGTAGTCGCTTGCCTGCCCATTTGGCATAAGCCTCGGCATCCTCCCAGGCAATTTGTACAACGGGATGATCCATGCGGTCTTCTACAGAGCTTCCGGGCCCTTCCGGATGCCGCCAGTTAGCGCCGATGGTCCATTGCCACCATTGCCCGACGTTATCGAGAGGCACCGGGCCATCTGTAGCCTGAAAGACCAATGCGCCCGGTTGCAGGAGGCTGTCGGGTGGCTTTGGGGTGCCGGGGGGAACCGTGGATTTCAATTCTTCCCAGTCAATAGCCCGTTCTGCAACCGTAACGTAGCCGGTGGCTTCCACAAAAGCCTTGAATTCCCGATTGGTAACTTCTTTTGTATCCAGGTAGAAGGAATCAATTTGGACGGGGTGTTTGGGGTATTCGTTAGGATCTGCCTGCTCGTTGTCGCCGCCCATTTGCAGGGTACCACCCGGAATGAGCGCCATGCCTTCCGTACCTGAATCATAACTCGTATCGGCAGCAAAGTCAGCTGATACAGAGGGGGCTGAATCCGTCTCCTTCGGTGAATCCGGGCTGCAAGCTTGAAAAAGAAGGGCTAAAGTCAGCCAAACGAGCAAACGATTATTCATATACAGTGGTTATTTTTTCAGTATTGTCCTTTTCGCACATAATAACTGGCGCGAGCGTTTCATTCAAGGTGATATCAAAAATAGCAAACAAAAACAAAACCAGCGATGCAGCGGCACCTATTCCTATTTGCCCTTCTGTGGATGACCACAAGCTTGTCTGCTCAAATGCCTGACCTCCGTTTTTTTAAAGAAGTCGAAATGCGGATTGACACTTCTGTCTTCCGCTGGACGGAGCATCAGTTGCAATGGCAGGGCGAGTCCTACCTCAGCTTTCAATACCGGGAAGAAACTCCGGTTGCAGAGTTCCGGTTCTTTCCCATTGGGCGCAGCGTGATCGAAAATGTAACCTTGCTGCCATCAGGCGATTTCGACCTGGTTGACAGCATCCGGCTCGTGAATGATGATTACTACAGATTTAAAGTACGCTTTAAGTCTATTACTAATTTAGACTTCTTACAGCTACCCCTGGAAGTTACCTCCATTTACGCCAGGCAACCCTACTTGCTGGAGTTCCGGCTTTTTCCCTGGACACGCACGCAGGTCAGCTTTGAATCTCCGGTGGAAGAACTTTTTATCGGGGAAGAGCGGGTATTCGAGCTACAGACCAACAACCTGGATAATATTCGGGAAAAGCCCAACTGGTCTAAAGAGGGTGAAATTCCATACCGAATCACTAAAAAAGATGGAAAACTACTGTTGCACCTGCTCCCGGATGCTGTGGGGATCAAGTTGCTGCGTGCTACTCTGGAGACCCGAAAGCCTTTTCTGGACTCGCTTCGGGTGCCTCATTATGCCCTACCACCTTTGGAGCGGGACTTTACGGTCAAGCCGGCAAAGCTAGGCTTCCTGAAGGTCCGCCCCGGCCAGTTTGTGCTGAGTGACGACAACCGGGGCAAGGGCATTGAAGTCGAATTGAATTATGATGCCGGGCTGGAGCTGGAAAAAACCTATCGGCTGGAAGCTCAGGAACGGCCGGGCGGGGCATTGGTCGCTGAGCTTTTCACCCGTAGTATTCTCGGCAACGGGAAGCTGCTTTGCTGGCTGCGCCTATATGACTATCACCGCCGGAATAAGGGGTATCTGTATATCAAAGATGGGGATCAAGCCCGGTTTATCACCAATATGGATATCATGCCCGAAATGAAGATTGACCGGATCAGCCTGCAGCGGGAGGGCGAAAGCTGGAAGCCTGGCAATCAGGTTTATCCCGGGGAGCGAGTTGGCATCCGCTTAGAAGGACAGGAGCTCAACCGCGGCAGTTTTAGATTCGAAGGGCTGAAGCAGGTGGAGCAGGATACCATTGCAAGTACTGCGGAGGCTCAGATTTTCTGGGCAAGAATACCGCTGGATATTATTCAGCAGCAAGTACAGATTTTCAGCCATGATCAATCTACCGGCCGGTCACTTCAAATCAGGGAATATGACCGGGCACGCGCACTGGACTTCATTACACTCCGCTATGGCGAAGAGGAGGTGGGGCTCAACGCTGCCGACCGGCTCCTGTTTGTAGAGGAAAATATGGACGACATTATGCTGTCCTTCCATCCCGGGCGCATCGACAGCGGTAGGTTGCATGGGCCACAGCACCTAAAAGTGGAAGTGGAAATAAGAGATCAGCGCAATCAGTTGGTGGATCAGCGGGAACTGCCGGGCTTTGTGGTCTGCCCTTCACCAGAGTCGCCCCGGGCCAGCTCTTACAAGGAACAGCAGTGCCAGACCTTTGCAATCACCATTCGGTCAGAGTCGGGTTCAAAAC
>CAZNHN010000015.1:9373-15657 GCA_964572415.1 uncultured Phaeodactylibacter sp. | reverse complement strand
TGCCAGACCTTTGATATGAGCCTCAACAAATTCCTGAGGAAAAAAATATATACCCTCGATCTTTGGTCTACAATCCGGGTGACGATCCGCCATGATGAGGACCATTACGGGCGGGGCAAAGGCTACAGCCATACCTCCGAATTGGTGCTCTACCGGAGCAGCAGTTTTGATATAGATGTCTCTTTCCCGGCTGGTTTGGTCATAAAGCGGCTGAATGAACCCGGGTTTGGCAACCTTGGAGGTATCAGTATGGCTATGATTGCCCAATTCAGCTTTTACAAAGACAAAAAGATCAATACCCCCAAGCCCTACAAATTTGGTGCGGGCTTCCTGGCGTTCAACGCCTTCAACTTTAGTGAGAACAATACCAACCGGGATGTGGGCCTGGTGGCACTGGCAAGCCTCTACCCCATCAAGACCAAGTACTCCAGCCGGTTGTCCTTCCCGCTGTTTGCCGGTGGGGGGTATTTCCTATCGGAGCAAAAGTGGTTTTTGCTGTTCGGGCCGGGCATACGGGTAAGATTGTAAAGAAATGGTTTTCTTTGCACGATGAAACGTCAAATATGCTGCCGACGCCTCTGGACATTGCTCCTGTTCCCGGTTCTTTTCAGTTGCAATAAGCTGCGCAACTGGAATTACGATCCGCCCAATGTGCTATTGATCTCAGTGGAAGGGCTGAGCCGCGCCCTGCCCTGCTACGGCGATACTGTTTTACGGGCCCCTAACATTGACCAGCTGGCGATGCGGGCTGTTGTTTTTAAGGACGCACTGGCGCAGCACCCTTTAGCAGAAGAAGCTCTGACGAGTGTTTTTACGGGTTGGTACCCGGACCTTTTTCCAGCTTATCCTGAGGACGGGCTGTATGTGAATTCCCTATTCCCGGGATTAGCGTCCGGCGACTATCATATTGCTTTTCCGGGGCTTAAACCTCGGGATAAATCTGCTTACAATCCGATCAGGGTAGCCCACTTTGCGGAAAAAGCAGCATTGGAAATACCAAAGACTACCGGAAACGCCGACGTTACAGCGCAGGTGTTCAATCTGTGGGCAGCATACGAGGGCGACCCGTTTTTCATCAACGTCCACTACCAAATGCAGGCGGTTTTGCATGACGGCAATCAGGTGGCTTATCAGGACGCCCTTACGGCAGTGGATAAGGAAATAGGTCGCTTGCTGGACCAGCTGATGGACATTCAGGAAGCCAGCAACACCATCGTCATCCTGCTTGGTGTAAACCCGATGAGTGTCCCAGCTGAAGATCTGGAACGAAAACACTTCATGCCCCAATACGTCAAAGTGCCTTTCCTTTATTACGATTTTAAACAGGATAGCAGCCAACGTGTACCGCAATTGACGGAACTGCGCAGCCTCTTCCCTACCCTTGTGGAGCGCTGCTTTGTGGATGGGCAAAAAGTGCATGGTTGCAACGCTCCCACAGTGCAGCAAATTTTGGATGGCGATGTTGGAGGAATCCAACACACAGCATTCGGCATCAGCAACACTGCCCGGTATCATGCCCTATACACTTCAGACTATTTTTACCTCACTGAAGATGAAGGTCCCAGAGGATTGTTCAACCTGAAAGATATTGCACCGGTACACCTCTATTCAGATTCAGATTTGATGGACAGCCTTGAGGTCGTTTACCAACGAAAGAGCAAGCTATCGGTCACGGACTAACGATTTTCGGATTACTACAAAAAAGGATTATACCCCCGATCGGGCCACCTGCGATAGGCTGTCAGTGCATAATGCGCCAGACCATCTCCTTCATCAGCTCGCCCTCGGGTTTACCAGTATTATTGTAGCCAACGCCTTTGGACTTTAGATCGAACTCTTTCAGGAGGGTGATGACCTGTTCCGTTTTTGACCGGGAATAATTGCGTGCTGCGGCCCGGTATTCCTTTAAGAAGAAGCTCGAACGCAACTGTAAAGTGCTCAATAATTCCTTTTCCGGTAGGTTTTTTGCAGCGTGGAACAGATAAATTTTGCTGAAATAGTTGTAGAGGGAACCAACAAGCATCGGCATCGGCCCCTTTTTCGGATTAGCGGAAAAATAGTTGACGATACGCTGTGCCTTGAGCGGATCACGGAGCCCAATGGCCCGTTGGAGCTCGAATACATTAAAGTCTTTGCTGATGCCAATGTGTTGCTCTACGGCTGCGTCGTCTACCTGTGTGCCCGGTGGAAGGTTTAGCGCGAGTTTGTCGAGCTCATTGGCAATCTTTGATAAATCTGTTCCCAGGTTCTCAGCGATCAGCTCACCGGCTTTGGGGGTAATCGTCAGTTTGTGGCTTTTGAGGTAGTTGCTGATCCAGCCCGGCACCTGATTGTCGTACAGGGGTTTTGACTCAAAGACCAGCGCGTTTTTCTTTAGTGCTTTACCAAATTTTGAATTAAGATTGAGCTTTTTATGCTTGTGGCAGATCACCAGAATAGTGGACTCCATAGGCTTCTCAACGTAGGAAAGCAGATTGGAAATCGTGCGCATGTCCTGGGCTTCCTTCAACAAGACGACCTGATGAGACGCCATCATCGGAAAGCGGCGGGCCGTGTCCACAATAGCCATGTGGTCTACATCTTTCCCGTAGAAGACCGTTTGATTGAAAGACTGCTCAGCTTCCGAAAGGGCATTCTTCTCAATGTAGGAAGAAATGGTATCAATAAAGTAAGGCTCCTTCCCGTGCAGAAAGTAAATGGGGCGGAATTTTTTTTCCCGTAGTTCACGTAAGATTTGCTGAAAGTCCAAAGTATAGCCGGTTACAGGTTTTAGGCAATAATACGTAAGGTGGAAGGCAGTTTCTGTTTTTTGACTACTTTTTTTTACGATGTCCAGTAATTTGGAAATTTAAAAACTGAAATTTATCCGACTGAAATGAAAATGAAGTACCACTTGTGGGCAATGGCTTTAGTCAGTGTTTATGGAACAATACTTTCCGCACAAACAATTTCTGGCCGAGTGTTCGACGCCAGGAGTCTTTCTCCTCTTCCTTTCGCAACAGTATCTTTCGCCCGTGCCGGAGGCTGTTTTAGTAATGAAGATGGTAATTTTGAGCTGAATGCTACAGATTCACCGGAATACATAGTCGTTAGTTATATTGGGTATAAAACGGATACAATATTCATGTCTTCTGAAAAGCTCCGATATGACATTGGGCTAAGTCCTATTGCTGCCATCCTCCCAAATATTGAAGTAGTCGCCAATCAACAGGAGTATCTCAGCAAGCTGGTTTGGGGCTGCATTAAATCTACGAAGCGTTTTACCCGGAATAGATTGGAAAGCAAAGTTTTCAGGCGCACCTACTCCCGCAGAGATGGCAGGCCCGTTGAACTCATGGAAGGGTTTTATAATTCAAGAACTGTAGATGGTCATCTGGAAGGGCTACAGTTAAAGAATGGCAGATATGGGCTGCCAGCAGATGACTATGTCATGAATATCGATCTGGGTTTCTTATTCCAGCAATTTAGCTTGTTTGACCCCTACATCGACAAACTGCCGCAGCAACCCTTTTCGGCAAGAACGAGACGTAAGTTGCAGGAGGATTACAAGTTCAAACTGATAAATGCCTATCCGCAAGGGGCAGATACCCTATTGGTTATTCAATTTACTCCAAGAGACACCGCAAATTCCTTTGCCGGCAAGGTCTTCTTCTTGAAATCTGCAAATACGTTACAACAGCTGGAACTAAAAACTAACCATTTTCATAGCCATTCTTTTCGGACAATGGAAGATCCCGCTGCTAGCCGAATCCCAAAATTAGGGATTCACCTGACCGTCCGATTTAGGATGGATGCTATGGAACGGTTGTTGTTTGACCTCATTACAGCAGAGTTTGATATTCATGTGAATCAACCACGGAGGCAGTACACATTCAATAGTCAAACCCGGTTTGTCTTTTATGATTACGAATCTCCCTTTACGATGCCCATCTTCGATGCCCCGCCTACCCTTAGCGACTACCAGCAAATACAGTATACGCCCTACCGCCCTTCGCTTTGGGAAAGCAATCAATACCTCGTACCTTCAGAAGATGCAGAAGCATTTATCAATCAATTGGAACAGCGAAAATTATTTATCAATTCTGCTCCAAATATTCGTATCAAGTATGTGGACTATCGTTATGATTACTACCGTCCTGGATGGAATATTGATACTAATTTGACTTGTAAAATGCCTTGTGTGCCCGCACCATTACTGGCAGAGGAAGAAGTTTTGGATTTAACGAGCGCTGACCCTCAGGATTCCATTTTTGTCAAAACCCAACTTTACCTTGACTATGATATGGAAGGAGACTCCCTTCAGTATTTTACTGCCGCGATGATTGATTACAAGTATTCCTATATCGTTGCACCAGATACTGTGAAAGCTTCATTGGCTGAAGGGTATTTGCAACTTGCAGATGAAGCTGCGCAACAGTTAAAATCTGATTTAACTAGTTGCTGTTCCCTTTTTTCAGATTTTCAGGTTTTTAATGTTCAGAAAATTTTAAATGAGTACCAGAAAGAATTAAATAAGCAGATAAATCATTACCATGCCGAAATAAACCGTCCCGACAAAACCAAGGTGTTGCACCGTTTGAATGCGGAAAAAAGAAAAGATTCAGGAAGGAATTAATTTAGTGTTTTGAGGGAGCAGACCCCACCCGGTACTTACTAAAAAAGCCGCGCATTCGCATTTGCAAAACGCCAAAGACGGCTTCCTTTATAATGCCTGAGGACATCTTTGAAGTTCCCTCTACGCGATCTGTAAAGGTGATAGGTACCTCAACGATTTTGTACCCCATCTGGTAGGTCGCAAATTTCATTTCAATCTGGAAAGCATACCCCACGAAGCGGATTTTATCCAGATCCATAGCTTCCAGGACTTCCCGCCGGTAGCAGACGAAGCCTGCCGTAGGGTCATTGACCGGCATAAAGGTGATGAACTTTACGTAAACCATAGGACAGCGCAATTCGGTCGATGGGCCAATTCTCCAGCTTTCCACCTTTTACATAGCGGGAACCAACGCTCATGCCTGCTCCGGGTTGAGCACAAGCTTCGTATAACCGGATCAGATCGTTGGGATTATGAGAAAAGTCGGCATCCATTTCAAAAATAAAACCGTAGTCACGTTCCAGCCCCCACTTAAAACCAGCG
Source organism: uncultured Phaeodactylibacter sp. (assembly GCA_964572415.1). Lineage (GTDB taxonomy): Bacteria > Bacteroidota > Bacteroidia > Chitinophagales > Saprospiraceae > Phaeodactylibacter. The sequence goes on along the minus strand of CAZNHN010000015.1, from coordinate 10,520 downwards.
ATATAAGCCGTCCCCAGACCCAATTTGCCCTGCCGCTCCTTAAGGAAAACACGCCCGGGGTAAGTGTTCTGCTTTTCACGAACCAGGTCTGCTGTCCCGTCCGGCGAGCCATCATCAACGATGAGTAGGTGGAAATCCTTTTCCAGGCTCATCACAGTGTCAATCATGCGAGGAATGTTCTCGCATTCATTGTAGGTTGGAATTATGACAAGGCTATCAGACAAAGTCGGCGATTCTGAAATTAGTGTTGTAATGAATTGGGCGACAAAGATAGACGCTTTGCCCTTTATTTTGAGCAGCTGGACAAAAAAGTTTGTCTACTGGCAGCCGCCTGCAAAAATTAATGCTTTCCGGCAGAGCTGTCGTTGCCGCAACGCTAATTATCCTGCCGTAGCCTTACCTTTGTTCAAAACGACTTTATGCAGCCCGCAAAGCTACAATTATTAACTGCTCTGACGCTCCTGCCGCTCTTCCTGCCGGCACAGGGGATGATTAGCGGGTTTATGAACCCTAAAGGCACGCTTGATATTGCTCCCGGGTATGGTTACGAGCACTTTGAGGAGTACCGCTTTGGGGATGAAACCCGTGCCAGAGAATTAACGACCATAAGTTACAATCTTTTCGCTGAATACAGTATGAGCGATCATGGCTCAGTGGTCATCAACCTGCCTTACCTGTATATAAACGAAAACATCAATGGCGTTCAGGACGGTTCCCTGTTTTTCAAAATCCGTAACGGATTACGTAATTATTCTTCCGGGAAGCTGAATACCATTACTGCTGTAGGGCTGACGACGCCTCTTTCCGCCTACCCTACAACTGTGGATACGCCTTTGGGTTTTGGAGCAGTGCAGTTTCAGGGGCGCCTGGCACTGCAATACAACTCCGATTATGGTTTTTTCATTCACCTGCAAGGTGGTGCCGATTTTCGGTTTTTATCCCCGCTTCAGACTTCTATCCCTATCCTGGTGCGTACCGGCTTCGGTAGCGCCTATTACTTTGTAGAAGGCTGGGTGGAATGGTACAACACCCTCAACAACGCAATAGACCAGCAGGTGACCGGAGGCGCAGGCTCTGATTGGACACGGCTGGGGGGCACTTTGTACATTCCGGTATACGGAGGGCTGGGGCTGGCCGGCAATCTTGC
>CAZNHN010000015.1:8889-9363 GCA_964572415.1 uncultured Phaeodactylibacter sp. | reverse complement strand
GCGTAACATCGGCCTTTCCAGCCGGTATGGTTTTTCGCTTGTATATCGGCGCCAATCACGTTAACTTAGCGCGATGTATTCCAGAATCCGTCATCCTGAACGCGTATCTCCATCTGAGCTTGATGACTACCTCCGGGCGGGTTGGCGTTGTACAGGTCAGGCTATTTACACCTCTCATTTTATGCGCTTTCCACCGGAAATGCACGGGCGGATTTATTCCACCGTTCCCACCCGGCTTAATTTGCAGGGTTACAGCTTTCGTAAAAGCCTAAGAAAGCTTTACCGAAAAGTGCACGAAAACTTTGAGGTGCGCTCAGGCATGCCCCTGATCTGGGACGAAGCGATGGAACAAGTCCACGAAAAGTATAAGGCTACATTCCCCGATCGTCCTCTGGCCGATCTGGAAGTATATCAGGAAAAACCGACGGGCCCCTTTACTTTTGACACCCGCTGCGTGAAGATTTATCATAATGG
>CAZNHN010000015.1:0-8879 GCA_964572415.1 uncultured Phaeodactylibacter sp. | reverse complement strand
TGGCAAACTGATCGCATTTAGCTTATTTAATCTTGGTGAAGAAAGCTTGTATAGTAGTCAGGGCATCTACGACCCGGAATGGAGCCGCCACAGCCTCGGCTTTTTTACAATGCTTGAGGAAATCCGCTACGCACAGCAAACAGGCCGCTCTTACTTCTACCCTGGCTACGTAGTACCGGGCTATCCGGAATTCGACTACAAAAAACGGGTTGGCCAACTTGAATTCTTCTTACTGCAGTCGCATCAGTGGGTGCCTGAAACGGAAGTTACTCAGGAGCAGGTTCCGGTAAATCAAATGCGGGATGCGTTAAAAGCCATGAAGGCCAAATTGCAAAAGTACGGCATGGACAGCCACCTGCTGGAGTACGCCCTGTTTGATATTCGTTTTTTTGATAATCGCCCCTTACCCTTTTTAGAGTTCCCGCTCCTGCTTATTATCAACGTGCCAGAGCCTGCCCGGTATTCACCAGCGGTTGTTTTTATACCGGAATTACAGCAATATGCAATCCTGGATATTAAGTTCTTCGGTATCAGTGTACACCATGTCCCTACCTATCAGGAAGTTATGGCCCAAAGACAGGCAATTGTCCGTTATCCTATTGCAATTATGAAGGTGACCGGTGAGAAGCTTGAATTGGAGCCCGCAGTAACCTTGCTGGCAAGAGAAATGCAGAATACAAGTGATTAATAAGGTAAATCAGGATTATTTTCGATGATTTATTATTAATATCGCCACTATAAGAGCTCAACATGTTTGCAGAGAAACATTATCCTGAATTACTTTTGCCGGAAGAATTGGATGCTTACCTTTCCCGGGGTTGGTACCGCATGGGGCAAACGGTATTCACTACTCATTTTCTTTGCTTCGGTCGTTCTTACTACTCTGCAATATGGGTGAGGCTTCCTTTAACAGGCTATCGCTTTCGCAAAAGTCTCCGCAAAATTTATAACCGGGTAGACCACTACTTTGAGACTGAAGTTGGACATGCAGCGATTACCCCGGAAAAAGAACGGCTCTACCGCCGCTACAAAGCTTCTTTTTCAGGCATGCTCGCCCCTACCCTTCGGGATGCCCTGATGGACGGGGAAGATTTTAATATTTTCAGGACGTACGAAGTCCGGGTGTACGATAAGGATAAGCTCATTGCCCTAAGCTACTTTGACCTCGGGCAACACAGTTCCGCCAGTATTATGGGCATTTACGACCCGGACTATAAAAAATACAGTCTGGGCATCTTTACTATGCTCAGCGAAATTGAGTACTCTGTGAACCAGGGCCTCCTTTATTACTATCCTGGTTATATTGTGCCTGGTTATCCAAGATTTGATTATAAGCTTCGGATTGGGGAAGTCGAGTATTTTGATTTAAGCCTGCATTCCTGGCGGGCATTTGGGAAACTGGAAGAGTCAGGCACGCCACTGGAAACGATGAATGCCCGGTTACAAGAGATGCAGCAATACCTTACCCACAAAGGCTACAAGAGCCTGATGCTCAACTATCCCCTCTTTGAGGCCAACCTTTTTGGGTTTTGGAGCGCTCCATACTTTGATTACCCTGTTTTTCTGCTATGTTCTCCAAGGGAGCAGAACCGTCGCTTCCTCATCATTGTATACGATCCAAGTGTTTCTACTTATAAGCTGCTTGTTGCATCGCTATTTGATGATCTTCAACTTTACTTCAACCATTCCTACACAGAATCCTTTGACAAAAGATCCAACTTTGTTGAACTATTGGTTATAGAACGTATCCTGGAGGAAAGCCGGACCCCCGGGCATCTGCTGCAAGCCTTGCTGCAGGGCGCCAAATTACAATAGAAAGCTCAGAAGTGCTATGTCAGCATCTCTTACTCCCGGGCAACCCGCTCCCGAAAATGGTCCCGGTATTTAGGGCCAACCGGTAATTTCTGAAGCCCACCCTCCGGCACCGCACGCAACTCCAGAAAGGTAAAGTTGCCGGCATAACTTCGGATATGCTGAAGGTTAACTAAAAAACTGTCATGTATACGCATAAAGGTTTTACCCGGAAGTTTTTGTTGCAAATTCTTTATACGATCCCGGGTAAGATAAGTCCTCTCTTTAGTGACGATGCGTACGTCAACATTCGCTCCTTCAATATACAGTACTTCTTCATGAGCCAGTTTGACCCATTGACTTTTACTCTTGATCAGTAGAAAAGGTGTTGCCTCATGGGCTTCGGGATCTGATTCCCGGTTAAGGTTATGCAAAGCTTTCTGAATAGCTTTATTCATTTGCCCCTCCTCAATAGGCTTAAGAAGATAGCCCGATATATTATAGTCATAACCTTTCACTGCGTATTCCGCGAAAGCTGTCGTGATAATCACTTTAGGCTGAAAAGAAAGCTTTTCTATGGCTTCCAGGAAATTAAACCCACTGGCTTCAGGCATTTCTATGTCAAGAAAAATGATGTCGGGATTAGGCTCTTTTTCATTGGACAGGTAGAGATAGGCATCCTCAGCATTATCAAAAGCCTCTAGCAGGCGAAGGTCAAGACGGCTGTGCAGCAGGTCAATCAGGTGCTCTCTTTGCAAGGCAACATCTTCAACAATGATAAAGGTGTATACCGCATTCATAAAACAGGGATTTTCAGATGAACGGTATAAAAAGGAGCTGCTTCATCCACTTCCAGCAGGTAACGGCCCGCATAAACAAGCTCCAGATTTTCCATAGCGGCTGAAAGTCCAATACCACTGCGGGCTTTATGGCCTTCTACGGTGCCTTCGTTCCGGGCGTAGGGTTTAAAGGTATTCCGGATGTGGGCAATCAGCCATCCTTCTTTAAGCTCAAAGTGAATCTGAATTAATTTTTCCCCTTCGCCACGGCTGTTGTAGTGCTTAAAACAATTTTCTACAAACAGCAACAGAATCATAGGAGCAATTTTCCCATTTTCGGGCACCCTACCCTCTTCCTGATAATCAAGCTTTGTTTGTGCATTAATTTGCAACCGCTGAAGCTCTACGTAACTTCGAATGAACCTAAGCTCATCCTGCAAAGAGACAAATCGCTCATTGGTTTGGTAGACCAAATGGCGCAGCAAGCGGGACAGTTCGCCGATCAGGTCAGGCAGCCCTTCTGATTTCCGGTGAGCAAGGATTTGCAAATTAGCTAGAGTGTTAAACAGAAAATGAGGCCGGATTTGTCGTTTAATAAAATTCAGCTGCTGCTCAGCTTCCCGGCGGCGGCGTATAATATCAAGCCGTTCCTTGCGCTCCAGTTCCCGGCTTCGCTCAATGGCTTCTTTGGTATAGGAAATGCCGGTGGTACAAAGTATAAAGACCAGGATAGCGATCACTAACTCGTACCATTGCTGCTCAATGATGTCAAAAGCAGCATGCATCACAGGAGCATAAATGAATGAGAATACCACCGCTGTTATCAGGCTCAGCAGCAAAAACAGATAAAAGGAGCCGCTTTTCACCCATTTTTTGTCTGCAAAGCCACGGGTTAGAAAGTCCTGCAGCCTGCCCTGATAAACAAAGAACAGATTAAAATAAACCGGGACCCCCATCATAAACGTGTACCCCAGGGCTTCGCGGAAGACCTTCCAGAATGCCTCCCGCTGATAACCAAAAGTATCCAGTAATTCTGCTTTGCCCTGATACCAGGCATGGACAGCAAAGAAGCAAAACACGACCACCAGCACCACGGCACCAAAGACCAGGTGCTGAACCAAATCCCTTCGCAGGGCCTCATAAAGTCGGTTCTGGGCAGGAGTGATTTTCATTTTTTCGGTCTCTGCTACAAAATCCGGGCTATCTGCTACAAATATTTGATTCCGGATTCAGGAGTCGGCAATTTAGTAATAAGTATTAAGAAAACAGAAACGCCCGATTGGGCTCAAAAATACAGATTTGCATTCCCGACAATCCGCCAGCGTGGCTCAATACCCACTGGCGGATTTGTTTTTTGGTCAGGGTCGGATTTGCTCAAACAGCTTGCGAAGCGCGTTCCGGTCCAGACTATGCTTTCCTTCAAAAGAATTTACCTGATAGCCCATTGGTAATTTTGCAGCCAATGCTTTTTGTTGTGCTACCCGGTCCGGAGTGATAAAGGGGTCTTCATTCCCGTAAACGAAGTGCAGGGGCTTATCTTGCAGGTAGCTTCGGGCAGGCTCGTAGTCAATATCTTCGGGAATACTGCCTGCCCAAAGGATTAGATGTGAAAAATCAGGTCTAGCCCGGATCATCCACCTAAGCTGCGTTGCACAGCCCTGAGAAAAGCCAAACAGAACGATCTGTGCACTATTGGAAAGATCGGTGGTGTACTCTTCATGCACTTGTGTAAGGTAATTGGTAAAATCTGAGATTTCAGCCAGCCGGTCTTCTTTCGTCATCCAGCTCGCTTTAACGTCACCCGAAAGTCCGCCCCAGTAGAAACGCGACAGCCCCTCAGGAGCTACAACAAGTGTACCTGGCCGAACTATAACATCAAATTTCCGGATAAAATGTTTGGCTAGCTGACCGTAGCCGTGGCAGGCGATTACCAGACAATCAATTGGTGCTTCCCTTTCTCCCAGAGTAAAAACCCGGGCAGTACGTTCGACAGTAATGTGGTTTTCTTTGATCACAGCAGCGGTTATTGTTTTCCGCGCCCAAAGATATCTTTTTTCCGGTTGTCCAAAATAGGCGAAGGACGGGGCGCTTCCTCAGAAACCTGATCAAAAACCTTTTCAATGTGCACCCATTTGCCATTCCGCTCCAGCTTGTATGCTTCATAGCTGCCATCAGGGTAGTAAGTCAGCCCTTCACCGTGTGGGCCATTCTGACCAATCAGATGATCAAACATAATCATCTCCATCACGTCGTCGTAGTTGAGTCGGGTACTCACCTCCGCTGAGTATTCGCGGACAACCCGGTGCTTAACTTTTCCAGGCCCGTGCTCAAAGAGCGGTGCACCAAAAACAGGCTTGCCTTCTTTAAAAACCAGCACGTCCACCAGTTTCCGTTTTCGGAATAATTCATAGCCATCGTAACCAAACAGTAAATAATGGCGATCCTTCTTTTTGCCAGCTTGTTTGATGTTGTAATAAACTGCGCCATACCAGTAGTCAGGGTTCATTACTTCATATTCCGGCATTCGGACTTCAGCAGAGTGGTCTTGCAGTGGATAAATCTCAGACCCATCTATATTCGTTTGCAGGAAGCCGCCATATCTGTAATCACTTTCACTGAAGTACAATTGCCAGGTAAAGATCCGAAAGGTACTGTCTTGTGGGTATTGAATAGAAATCCCCTTTAGCCCAGCAAAAGGAAAAGAAAAAGCATTGTCAACAGAAAGCGCCTCTCCAAGCAAAGTCCTGATTTGAGCATCTGCCTGCAAACGATGCTCCTGCAGAGAATCTCTCAAAACGGTTTGAGCAAGTCCGTTCAGTGAGTCTTCCACCATTTCAAAGTAGGTAAGATCCTTCCTTTCACTGACCTGAGCCACTGCCGCAACGGTAGTGGCTATTAACAGCATGCAAATAAAAAACTGGATTAGCCTGGAAATCATATTCGTGTTTTTGGACTACTCGAATAACGTTTACCTGGCTGTCCATATTTTGAGCAGCCACAAATCCATTTACTGGAAACAGCAAGGCGCTGAATTTTACCGGTACCTTTTGCCTTTGTTGCTCTTATAATCCTGAAAGATAAACTCTCCCAGCCCCTGAAGGCTGCTATAAAAAGCCTTCCCGTTATTGGCTTGCGTAAATTGCTCCACAAAGTTTTGAAGATAGGGGTCGCGGGCAATCATAAAGGTCGTAACAGGGATATCAATCTTTCGGCAGCGCTGTGCCAGGTTGAGGGTGCGATTGACGATGGTTTTATCCAGTCCAAAACTGTTTTTGTAGTACCGTTTGCCTTTTTTGATACAGGTTGGCTTACCATCCGTAATCATGAAGATTTGCTTATTCGGGTTTTTCCGGCGGCGCAGGATGTCCATAGCCAACTCTAAACCGGCAACAGTATTGGTATGGTAAGGGCCTACTTCCAGATAGGGCAGATCCTTGATTTCTATACGCCAGGCATCATTCCCAAAAACAATTACATCGAGTGTATCTTTGGGATACCGGGTCGTAATAAGTTCAGATAGCGCCATTGCCACTTTCTTAGCAGGTGTGATGCGGTCTTCCCCGTACAAAATCATGGAGTGAGAAATATCAATCATGAGCACGGTGCTCATCTGGCTCTGGTAGAAAGTTTCTTTTACTTCCAGATCATCTTGCGTGAGTTTGAAGTCGTCGATACCGTGGTTGATCTGCGCATTGCGTAGGCTTTCGGATACAGCAAGCTGATCGAGTGGGTCGCCAAACTGAAAAGGTCGGATATCTGATGTGGCCTCATTGCCCGCACCATTAAAATTAGTGTTATGGTTACCGCGCTTTGACTTTTTCAGTTTGCCAAAAATGTCTTCCAATGCTTTCTGCCGCAGGGCAATTTCCATTTTTGCCGAAGGAACGAAATTAGCATTGTCCCGATCCTGCTGCTGAATGTAACCTTTATCAATGAGGTCCTGAATAAAATCAGCCATGCCGTATTCCTCATCCGTCAGGTCATATTGCTTGTCCAGCTCGGTGAGCCAGGACAAAGCCTCGCTGACATCCCCGGAGGTATGCACAAGTAATTCCTGAAACAGTTTGAGGAGCTTTTCAAAAGAAGCGCCGCCTTCCTGTCCGGGTACGTACTCTGAAAATTTCCAACCGATCATAACGCTGCGTTTTATTGGGAATGCTGTTCTGTGTTGAAATGGCAAACGCCCTGATAAAGTTCAGGGCGTTTATATGATGTCTTATATTTTATTGAAAAAGACTTAGGCGGTAGCATCATCCTCAATTTCACAGCACTTAACCAGCCCGACGTAATCTACCCGGTCTGACGCCAGCTTGTGAATGAAACTATTTTTGATTTTACCTTCCTGAATAACAAAAGCTCCGGGCATCTGAAACCCATCGCCCAGTTGCGGACCGATACCATGCCCTGCAACGACACCGGCAGAAAAACCGCGAATCCAGGATTGTAAGCCGAACAATTGAGTGAAATTACCTTTTACCAGCCCAAACTTGGTGTAGTACTTACATTCCGGGTCACTAATATGCTGCACCCCTTCCAGCCCGTACCGGTTGAAATAGCGCTCTGCGATTTCGTTGTCGGTCATATGCACGAAAACCAATTCAGATCCTGAAGCCTCAATTGCCTCTCGTTCTTCTGAGATATCGGCCAGGGCCTCCCGGCAGAAGGTGCATCCGAAATGCCGGAGAAAAACCAGTAATACCGGTTTGCTTTCCGACAAATCAATGAGGTTGGCTCCTTCATTAGTTACCATCTGAAGTAAAAGCTCATGTTCAACGGATAGGTTGGCTTCCATAGGTTATCTGTTTTCAAAGTTGTTCAACATCCATCGCTGAACAATGTTTTGACAACTAAAAAGAATATAGCCTGAGGGGCTGTCTCAACGTTTTACAACAAGCTAAATATCGGATAAATAAATTAACTCAGAAAATAAGAAATGTCGGAAAAGTGCAAAACCTTAAGCTTAGAAGTAAAAAACGCCTGGCGCAAACATTATGCACCAGGCGCTAACCGGTAAATCTACCACTTGAGGTTTACGATTTTATCGTGTCTTCAGGAATTTCACTACCTGCGGAACACCATCTGAGGTACGAACCTCGAGGAAATAGGTGCCCGTGCTTAGGTTAGAAATATCCCAGTCCATTTGCGTATCCGGTGTGCGCAACTGCTCCTGCTTCATGATCTGCCCCAGCTGATTACGGAGGGTGATCGTAGAGAGTTCAGGAATTTCAGTTCCAAACTTCAGTGTGAGTTGATCGGTCGCCGGATTCGGGAACACAGACAAGTCCATGCGATCTGTAGTCTTACTCGCTCCGTGATCCAAACCAGGTATGACTCCATCGTTGTCCTGATCAACGACCAGGCTGCTGGTACCGGCAGTGCTGCTACCTACAACCTGTACATTACTGAATACCGCATCTACAGTTCCGTTTGGATCATTGGTGTAAGCCACCATGCCTACCTCAACGCAATCATCCATTTCCAAATAAATCTGACTATTTGGGATCCAGTGGTTTCCAGTATTGCTGTACTCTGCCCGTATAAGATTTCCCTTACGGAAAATTCTTAACCAGAATGGGAAGTTTGCTGAGTATGTGTCAAAATCTAAGTTTCCACCAGTAGATGCACGACGCTCCCATGACAACAAATTGTTGTCATTGTACATGAGCAGTGCCGCGTACTTAGCATCAGGTGCATTGCTTTCCCGGATGAAAACACCACCAAACCCGCCGGAAACAGATTCTACTTTCAGCTGAATACCTACCAGGCCTTTACCGTCGCTGCAAAGGGTCTGTGAAATAGTGGCCAGGTTATCAGAAGGTGTTGGGGTATTATAGGCCCCACCATCGATGATAAACTCCTCCACACATGGATTGTAGCTGTAAGTGTTGCCACTTCCCGGGTTGCCAATATCAACTCCTTCCCATGGTGCTGGGAGGTCTGTTATATCAGAAACCTCGATGGTAGCCGTACAGGTTGACTCATTACCGCAATCATCTACAGCGGTCACCTCCACACTTGTCAGTCCGCCCACATCGTCACAATCGACGATCGCCGGGCTGATATCCGTAACGGAAACAGTACTGCAGTTGTCGAAGGATGCACTAAAATCAAACACATCTTCAGCAACAAGCGTCCGTTCCCCATCCGGATCAAGCGGGAGAACTACATTCTCGAGGCACACTACCGTTGGGTCTGTGAGATCCTCCACCGTGATGATTTGGACCTTAGTCGTGGTATTGCCACAATCGTCTGTAAGGCTCCAGGTACGGGTAATGACCTGCTCTCCCTCACAATCGCCTGCCTCTACTT
>CAZNHN010000014.1:0-40342 GCA_964572415.1 uncultured Phaeodactylibacter sp. | reverse complement strand
ACTTTCGTTTTGTGCTGGTATCCGTTCGGACGGTTATGCAGCCATCGTACTTAGCGGTGTGGGATTTCTGCCCTTTCTGGAACCAACTATGGCTGACCCGGTCACGCATCTCCTGAGTCATCTTCTTGCCTTTGTTCCAAGGCGTCTGACCGGAGTGGAACTTACCGCTTTGCTGGGCTCTTATTTTCAATTTCTTAGCCCGATTGGCTACGGCAATGTAAGTACGGTCGTAACCAGCTGCTGTAAGCATGCGGTGCGCAAAACGCCGCCCTCCGGCTTCGTAGCTTTCACGCAGTATTTGCTCTTCTTTTTCTGTCCAGGGTTCTCCTCTCATGTCACATCGGGTTTTTAGGCTGAAACAATTTGCCCTGTCGGCGATCGGCAGTAATCTTCCGGATGGAGTCATGCAGTTCCTCCAGGCTATACTCCCAGTCGTTGATGATCGCAGCGAGCTTCTCTATAGCCTCCTGTTTTTGACCGGCTTGTTGCAATGCTTCGGCATCGCTCTGTCCGTTCGCATGTTCGCGGCGGATAGCGCTGAGTCGCTTCCTGCCTTTTTCTCTCATCTCGTTGAGCCAGAATACGGCTACCGCTTTTATTTGCCTGTTATCCATGTCACAAATTTTATATTTTGGTATAGTGGTTTAATTTAATACGAGTACCTAACAAAGTGCTTGCAGGATAGTGCCGGGAAATTTTGGCAGAAAAATTTTGAAGTGTGTGTTTTCTGGTCAACCTGGTCAACCGGGTCAACCAGAGTGTTAAATGTTTGATAATCAACACTTTACTTGGTTGACCAACCCCTGTTTTCGGTTGACCATGGTCAACCGAGTTGACCGAGGTTGACCGAAAGTTGACCGAAAGTTGACCAGCTTTTTGGAGGGCAAAGCCTCTATAATTAATTAATAAACAATTAGTTATAGAGGTTTCTTTAACTGTTTTTCTCTCTCGGTTGACCAGTTGACCAACTTTGACCCCAAACTTTTTGAAACTCATAAAAATTTTCCCGGCACTTCTCATATTATGCATTTCTATATTGTTACTAAAACGGCTTATCTTCGTCTTCTTCGTCTGTAGGTTTGACCTCTATTGTAAGGGGCAGCTCCACCGGCAGCTCTGCCAGATTGAATACATAGCAGCTGTAGGACTTGTCGCCGAATTTCTTCGCGCGCTTCTGCCCCTCGTAGGCACTGCTTGTGCGCAGGTAGTATTGAAGAGCGCCCAGGTCAAGCCCGTTTTTGCCGCGCTGCTTGGAGTGTCGCTCCTGGTACTCGGGGTGGAGGGTAGCAAAGCGAATGTAGACCAAGATGGCTTTCTCCGGATAAGACTTTTGAATGCTGTCTTTCTTCTCTTTTTTATTCAGTTCGTTCTGGTAGCGCTCATCTGTTTTTTCCTGCACTACAATGTCTATGTTGTGATGAATGCCGCTCCGTGGATCTGCCAATCCTTTTTGGTGCAGGTACTCTACGATGCGCCAGAAGATGCTCAGCTCGTCTTCATTGAAAATAGATTCGCTCTGCTCAATAATGTTCTGGTACACATACTCAAAGAATTCCTTGTAGTCAAACCCCAGTTCGATCTCGCCGCTCAGTACATCCATGACGGCTAGTGGGATGAGGTGATTGTTGACGATCCGGTCTTCTACTACCCGGCCCTCTTTTTCCAGCCGGATGTTGATTAGAGCCCTGCCGGATTCAAAGCTGCTGCTGAAATGTTCCTCAATGAGGCTCCTGTACTGCAGGAGGTACTGTGTGATCTGAGTAAACTGTCCAGTTTCCTCCATAGCCTTGAGCTCCTTGGCGCGCTTTTGCCGCTCGATCGTGTTCCTGCCGCTTTTGCAGTTCAGGGAAATGGCCCGTTTGTACAGGGCAATATCTTTGGTCATCTGCTGCTGTCCGGTAATCATTATCGCGCTCTTGACCTTGGTAGTGATGGTTCGATTGTCTTGGCTTGCTACGCCTTTTTCGTGCCCTGCGCCATCGTATGCGCCTTTGAGCGCCTCGACCCGCCCAAAAAAGATATCATTGGAGTACTCGTCAAACCAGATCACTCCATTGCTGACTTGGGCCAGCCTGCGCTTAAAAGCCACTGCCGTACCACTAGCCAAGTTGAAAGGGTCGTGCTTGTTGCTTTTGCCAAACAGTGCCATGATCGACCTGGCCAGAAACGTCTTACCTGATCCTGATGGGCCAAAGGCATTCAAGTGCGGAAAGAACTGGAATTTCTGAAATACTATGTCACGAAACAGACTAGCGCAGGCAAAGGCAACTGCCATGGCTCCATTCCACCCGTGTACTTGCTTCATGCGCAGGGACCATTCATCGAATGTGATGCAGTCAAGTTCGGGGAAAAAGGTGAATTTCTTTTCAAATTCAAACATGGTGTCCATGTCATCGGCCTTGATGTTCTCCTGCAGGCGCGAAAAGGCAGGCAGGAAATACCTGGTCTTATTGTAGGTGACCACGCCGTACTCATCCACCTCCTTGAACTTGCCGTCTACGGATATGCCGTTGCCCCAGGTGTAGAAGCCTTCCCGGTGCATTCCCATTACGCTGATGGGGAAGCAGTCTTTGCTTTCCCGGTAGACCTTCATTTTCACGCGCTCGTAATGCTCCGGCTTCCCGTTGAAAACGAAAGCACCAAAGCGCTCAGTAGCTTCCTTGAATTTGGATAGGCTGGTGAATACGCTGGAGTCACAATTAATGATATAGCTTTTGCTTTTGTCATTCCGTATCTCCACCAAGCGTTGACTGGCGTTCGCGCCTATAATCAGCATGATAGGCTTAACTATGAAATTGCTGATGGTGAATCCATCGTTCATAACATCATTGGTGAGCCAATACCGGTTATTCTTTTCGTACAAGCCAAACTCAATAATGCTACGCTCCTGAGCTTCAGAAAGGTCGGTTTGTTTGACCAGGCGTTTCTCATCGTAGCTGGTAACCTTATCATTCAGCTGCTTTCGTACTGAGCCCATATTCCCTTTCTTGGTGAGCTCGCGTATATAGTTCTCCCGAAGCGTGGCGCTTTTGATATAGCTGATCAAAGAGGCTGCAACATCGAACGCCTTCTCCTGCTTGAAGATGTCGTTTTTGTCCCACAGCTGCATCGATCGCCAAAGCAGGCCGTCTTCACTTTCTTCTTCCAGGAAGAGCTCGTAGCCCGCTTTGGTGTGGGTGCGAATGAAGCTATCCGGATCCTCTCCTTCCGGGAGCAGTGCTACTTTGACCATCAGTCCAGCCTTCAGGCAAACTTCCACGTCACGTTCTGCTGCTTTGCGTCCTGCTTCGTCTCCGTCACGAAGCAACAAAACCTGATCGGTAAACCGTTTTAGGAGTTTGGCCTGTTGTTCGGTCAGCGCTGTGCCGCAGGTTGCCACTGCATTCTTTACCTCATACTCGTACAGGGAAATGACATCCGTGTAGCCTTCTACCAGGGCTGCGTAGCCCTGGCGCTTAATATGCTTGATGTTGTTGGACAGCCCAAACAGCACCGTGCTTTTGTCGTAGACGCTGCTTTCAGGGCTGTTCAGGTATTTCGGGTTGCGCTTATTCTTGTCCTCCTTAGGCTTACGCCCACCAAAGGCTATGATGTTGCCTAAGTGGTCAGATATCGGGAAAAGGTATCGTTCCCGGAAATAATCATAGAGAGCGCCGCCTTCGTTGGAGTGCCGCACCAGCCCCATGTGGAGAAGGTCATCTATTGGCCATCCTTGCTGAGTATGCGTTGCAGTGATAAGGTTGCCCTTCTCTACATAGCATAAGCCAAATTCCTTAATGGTACTCCAGGTGTAGTGCCGGCCGGCAAAGTCTACCTGATCGCAATGACCGAGGGAAACATGCGCCCAGCTGTTTTGGTACATCCAGCTGTGCAGCTGAAGCAGCAGATTTTTCAGGCTTTTGTTCCGGTCGTTTTGCTCCTTGTTCTTTTCCCGGAAGGCTCTCCATTCGTCAGAGTCGTCGTATTCTACCGGCACCCTGGCTATCCTTGCTGCTTCCTCCAGTGCCTCCGGATAGGACATCCCTTTGTGGTCCATAAGGAACTGTATGCCGTCACCCGATGCACCACAGCCAAAGCATTTATAAATGCCTTTGCCAGGAGACACATTGAAGGAAGGTGTTTTCTCATTGTGAAACGGGCATAAGCCCAGAAAAGAAGTGCCTCTAGGTTTGAGGTCTACATATTCTTTGACAATATCCAGGACCCCGGCAGCAGATTTTATGTCTTGTTCATTCTTGATCATGTCATCCGTTTCGTGCTTTAAGGAAAAAGTGGGGGGAGCCGTCGCCCCTCCCCTCGGATGACTGCATTACTGCTGGTATAGAGAACCAGTACCTGTTTGGTACAGGTTCCCTATTCTATCGCACTAGCGGTCATCCGTATTGAAAATTACGTGGCTGCTCTGCCTCACAATAGGACAGAGATGCTTCCTGAAAAAAGTTGGGGGGGCTTGTGCATACCTGCCTCCTGTCCGTTTGCCAGGGCTTACTTGGGGGATGGGTTTGCCTGGCTATACTCGTCGCTTACTTATAGCTCTCAATCGTGCCCACCAGCTTATTCAGCAGGTGTTTGGCTATGCCTATCTGCTCTGCGGTATGCTGAGCGTCCAGGTAGTCTATGCTTTGCAGGTGCTCAAGAACATCTATCACTTCTGCCTGTAGTTCTTCCAGCTCGGCACTGTTTACTATTGATATCTGGCTCATTGCTCCCGGATTGATTGGTTAATCAATTGTTCGTAGTGCTCGACCCAGCGCTGGTTGTTAAGGACCGCATCCTCTGTGCGCTGGTTGACCACACCGCTTTTCTTTTCCTGTTCCCGTGCTTTGCGCTGCTGCTGTGCAAGGCGTTTCTTGTACATCTTGAGGCGCTGCTTGTACAGGGCAAGTTCTTGTGAAGTGCGCTCAGTGGGGGGCTCCGTTTTTGGGTGTGGGCCATGCTCTTTTCGTGTGCCTAGCGGATCACGGCTGCCGTGTGTATGAAAACCAATGCGGCGGCGCTTGGGCAGGTAGATCACTTTGTCTGCTTCCTCTTCTTCCTGCTGGTACTGTATGAGGTCCACTTCTTCTGTGATTGCTGTGGCATCATACACCGGCGCCCGGGGGACCGGCAGGGGCGCATCCGGGGTGCGCTCGGCAAAGGCATTGATGCGGCTGCGGATGTTGTACTGCAAGCGTTCGCGGAAGGCTTCCCACATTTCTTCCCACACCGGCGTGGCTATATCGTACTGGCTCAGGCTGACCTTTTGCGTGATCTTGGACCCCTTGTGATGGATGCGGTCCAGGATGATGGAGAATACCAGGATGACCAGGCAGATGATGGTGAAGTAAGCCAGCCCACCGCCATAGGTAGCCACGGTGCCATCTCGCTTGCTGGCAGCAGCCTGGTTGGCTGCTTTGACTTCCGCTATGCCGTGCTCACGCTCGGAGCGGGCGGCGGCTGACTTACTCTTGAAATCGGTCTGAAGGATAGCGAGTTCTTGCGACTTGTCGGCCTCCAGCTGCGCCACCTGCTGTGCCTTCTCTGCTTTCAGGCTGGCAATGCTTGCTTTGACCTGGTCTTTCCGAGTGGCGTAGCTGTTGCCGGTGCGCTGCTCCCGGTTCTTGAGGTTGTTGTAGGCGGTCCACTGTGCGGCTATTTTGCCATCAAAAGCAGTAGTGGCAGCGCCAGCCATGGCTGCATAGCGCTGTGCGATCATAGCGCTGTCTTTGCTGAACTGTCTGTCTGCCAGCTGAAGGGCAGCATTGAAGTTGATCTGTGCTGCCTGGATAGCCAGGCTGTCTACTTCTGCCTCAGGCGTGACCTGCTCTACTATCGTTTTGCTATTCTGAAAAGACAGAAAGCCGGATGCAGCCAGAAGGATAAGCGTAGAAATCAGGATGAGCAGGCTCATGGGCACGTGAAGGCCTGTGAAGCGGTGGTACAGCACAGCGTCTACGGAATGCGGCAGCAGCTTACGCAGCCCCAGCTCGATGACGGCGGTGCCAATAAGTGCAATGACTCCTGCCATAAGCATAGCGTAAGCGGGCGCGACCGGCAGCAATGCGGCATAAGCCGCCGCGTAAATGCCGCCCACTTCTGTGAGTGCAGAAATGACCTGGGCGGCGTAGCCAGACTTCTTAATAGAGGGGATGAGGTTGGCGTAGGTTTCGAAGAATGTCTTGTCCTGTGGCGTAGACCGAAGATTTTTCATAATTTTGAGTATTGAAGTATTTTTCAATACCCGCTTTCGGGGCCGTTTCGAAGCCGCCCCGTTAGCGGGTTTTTAATGCGCGAACGCGAAGTAGGAATAACAAGCCAGGCCAATGGCCAATAGGATAAGCGCTCCGTAGGCTTCGTTCCTTGATCTGATTGGGTTACTCATGATGCTGATTTGATAAGGATGAAAGCAATCAGTGTGACGATGGCAATGACCGTGTCTCGGAATACGCCTTTGATGCCTTTGCGCACCTCGTTTTTGTTGGTTTGAATCTTGACTTTCATTGATCTTTTTTTTTGTTACGAAAAAATGCGCCGGTCTTTCCCGGCTGTCAGGCGGAGTGGTTGCCGCCGTGTTCATAGTGTGTCTATTCTTGAAGCCGTTCAAAAAGCGGGGGCTGCTCTAAGCCCCCGCAGAATACAAATCATAATCCGATGAACGACTTTAATCTAGTGGCAGGGGGAGGACTCGAACCTCCGACCTCTGGGTTATGAGCCCAGCGAGCTACCAACTGCTCCACCCTGGCATTTGGCTGGAGCCCTCCAGCTCCAGCCTTCGTCCTTTCCTTCTCTGAAGGAGGGGGGTATTAATCAACTCCCTCTTTTGGGAGATCATAAGCGGTGAAAATGCCGCGCCCCGAAGGGCACGGCGATGAACAATAGAACCCTAAACAAGAGTCAGTTCGAGACCTCCATTCACCCCATGAACAATGGGCAAACCGACTCTCTCCAAATTCCAGGTTCATTCCAAAATGCACAGTTCAAAACGTTGCCCTGACTTTTCAGGGCGTCTCATGCTATAATCTTACTGCTGTTCCAGCATGGCTTTCCAGCTGCTGTACCGCTCTACCATTTCTTCACGTAAGTCTTCATGAATAAGCTCCCCGACTGAGACGTTGAGGATTTTCGCAAATACGATCAGGTCTTCCATCTTAATTTCATGCTCACTATTCAAGGAATAGTTCCACATGCGGCGGATGTGATTTTCGTGGTTACCCGTCTCATCCGCCATACGCATGATGACCATGCCGCGCCCACCGTAAGGCAGCTGCTGCACCATGCGTTTTATGGTGTACTTTAAAGGTATCTGGTCAGTATTTGCTATATTAGCCATGTTTAACATTTGATGTTAACAAAGCTATTCAATTAATAATTGATATGCAACTAATAATTGATAAAAATTCAATTATAAGTTGTTATACTGCACCATAATGGAACACATTTATCTGAATATCAAACACTTGAGAAGTGATAAAAAAATGTCACAAACTCAACTTGAAAAAGAGCTGGGCTTGAAAAGAGGTGTGGTAAGCAGCTACGAACGTGGAATTAATACCCCGCCATTACAGTTTTTGATTGATTTTTCAGATTATTTTCAAGTATCAATTGATGATCTTTTGAGACTTGATTTATCTAAAGAAGGTGAACAAGCAAACGAACCCAAACAACTATACACCCCCGCCCCCCAGAGTAACATCCTCCGCATCATTGAAGAAGAGTGGCAAGAGGTAAAGCAGGAAATGGAAGACCTCAAAGAGCGAATGCGGCGGCTGGAAGAAAGCGGCTAAAACAAAACTCTGTGTATACTATGGGAAATGATAAAGGGAAAGAACTGGAAACGGCGCAGGCGCTGCTTGAGAAGATTCGGGCTATGAAGGCTGAACTGTGTGTGCTCTCGGAGAAAGTATATGGAATTTCAAAACGAAAACATTCAATAGTCAAACCAAAAAAATAGGAACAAATGGGCGAGACGGTATTTATTCTAGCGATTATTTTGATGGTAGTAGGGGGCTTTGTCTGGTTTATTATAAACCTTTTCAAGCGGCTTCGTTCTGAACCAGACCAGGACCATCCAGACATGAAAAGCAAGACGAAGGCTTATTTATGGTACTTCATTGGTCTGTTTGGCATATTGGGCTTTCACCGTTTTTACCTGGGCAAAACGGGCACAGGTTTTCTCTATCTGTTCACACTGGGCGTTGCCGGGGTAGGTGCTACGATTGATCTGTTCACTTTGGGTGGCCAGGTAGAGCGTATCAATACCGATATCGAGATGAAGGAGCTTAGGTCAACGACAAAAGCTATGGCAGATATGGGCGCTGAACGCGAACGCCGGGAGCTGGATGATATGGATAATAAAGAAACGGGCTTGGTGTAGCCTTATATTTTTTTGCCTAAACGGCCGTGTCAGTGTGTCAGAAGTGTGTCAGTAGTGGGTCAGTAGCCTTGGAATAGCGATTGGTTTTAATTCTTAAAGCACTGTTTATTAGTGCTTTGGGAAGGGTAGGGGGTTGGTAGGAAATCCCTCCTCCTCCGCTGTTTTTCTTACAAGTCTCTATTTTTCAACTACTTACATTTGAAACCTCGGTTTTGCTGACACAGTTCTGACTCAGTCTGGGGCAAGCCGAAGACCTTCAAATGAAAAAAAACTTTTTGCCCACATGGGAGCCGCCCCGGCTCGTCAAGGGAAACAATCGGTGGTACATCGTTTTGTATGCCATCAACGACATCACGAAGCTGCGTGAGCGCTTCCGCTTCACTTTCAATCTTAACAGAATCAAGGATGTGCCTACTCGCGAAAAGAGAGGGCAGGAGATTGTGGATAAACTGACCTGGTGGCTGGAGCAGGGTCGGCCTATCTCTTTGTTTGAGGAGGGCAAGGTGCCGAACAGCGCGCTCCTGGAGAGTCAACAAGACCACTTGGGAAAAACGAATGTGGTGGAGGCGGTGGATTACATCCTTCAGCTGAAGTCGAAGACTACCCGCAAAGACACGATGCGCTCCTACGGCTCAACGGCTAAGTTCTTCATACTGTATTTGCGCAAGCACCGGTGGGACCGGCTGGAAGTGAATGCCATCACCCGCCGCCATGCGGCTGGCTATATGGATAGTTGCCTGGTAGACCGTGACCTGGGGGCCTATGCCTACAATAATAACCTGCGTTACATGCGGGCTATCTTCAATGAGCTGGTCCGGAAGGAGTATATCGATGCAAGCCCATTTACGGAGATACCGTATATGGATAAGCCGGAAAAGCAGCGCCGCAACTTCACGCCCCGGGAGGCGCGCCTGGTCATCACTCGCATCCGGGAAGAAAGCCAGCTGCTTTTTTATGCGCTGCTGCTGGAATATTGCTGCTTCATGCGTCCTTCAGAGATTATGCGGCTGATGAGGGAGGATATTGATCTGGAGAATGGTATGGTAACGATACCCAGCAGTAAAGCGAAGACTAAGAAAACCAGATATGTGACTATCCCAGCTGACTTCCTGCATTATTTCGACCCTGTGTTTATTGACCGGATCCCGATGAAGTTCTATGTCTTTGGTGAGGGCTTCAAGCCTGGACAGCCAAAGCCTTGCAATAAGAATACGATGGGCAAACGGCACCGGCGTATCCTGCTGCGCATGCAAAAGGAGGGTCTGTTGGTAGATATCTCTGGATTGCATTGGTACAGCTGGAAAGATACTGGCATCACGGATGCTCTGGAGATGGACGATATGAATATCCTGGCGGTGCAGGACCAGGCTGGCCACCATACGCCTGATATGACGCTCAAGTACCGTCACAAAAAGAAGGTGAATAAGCGGATCAAAGACCGGTTTAAGAACAACCTGCTTTAAGTTCTATCAATTTATTATGTCACAGAAATAGGGGTGGTTGCAAAAAAGCCCCGGGCGAATGCCCAGGGCGATAAATCACACAATTAAGAAACACGGTTTTTAGAACCCGCTGTTGCGGTCCAGTTCATCTTCTTCCTGCAGGCCGTCCCGAATTTGCCCGGTAGTCACCTCAAAGCGTTTGCGCTGTATGGCTTTGATGAGCTGGTCATTGCCCTTGAGGAACATCATCATCAATTCCCGGGATTCGTCGGGGGCGGTGCCCAGGGTATTGCTGACCGGCAGGGTAGGGGTAGTGTTGATGGTAGTGAAGCCTCCGTCTTTGAACCCGCGCTGCCGCATGGCTTCGAGCCAGCCGATAGTCTGACCGTACACTGGGTGCCCGGTCATCCAGTCCGGCGCTACCCATTCGTTTTTGTGGACGGCTCCGACGATGCCGCCGTAGGCATCGGGCATGATGACTTTGTCGCCGGTATGGCCGCCACTATAAAAGCTGGTACCTCTAATCTTATTCAATGCGGCTAATGATTTCGCACTAACGGCTGCAATCTTGATGCCCGAAATGATTTTACCTGCAGCTGGGAAAAGGATGTTTTGAGGGTTAGCCTCTGCATTCTTAATGATCGCCATGATGGCTTCCTGGGTGTCGATAAGGACTTTGCCAGCTGAGAAGGCTTTTAGCGCAAGGCTGTTCTTTTTGCGCTCATCATCTTCCTGCCCGAGTAAATCTATGGTGGTTCCTACCAAATCGCTTACAGCATTTACTCCTTCCCGCATCAACTGTGCCCGGATGTCTTCGGTACGCCGGGTGAGTTCCTGGCGCTGCATCTCATAGTCTTTTTGTTTCTCCAGCTTTTCATTCTCCAGCTGAATGTAGGCGGCGCTTTCTTCCCCAAACTTTTCCTGCAGGAAATCCAGCCTTCGCTCGTAGTCTTGCTGCTGTAGCTCATAGCGCTGATCGTAGTATTCCTGCTCGGTCATGAGTGCCTGCAGGAATCGGTTCTTGAGTAACTCTTGCTCAGAGGCAAAGGCGTTGTCTACGATTTCGCTGTCTACGTCTTCATCGCCTATGTCCATTGCGGAGACTTCTTCGCGTTGAACCTTTGGGGCTTCTTTCTGAAGGCTCTTCTTAAATTCTTCACCGGTAGTCCTGCCAAGATCGTTGCCCAGGTTTTTGGCTTGAGCCGATAGAGATTCAACCTCTGCATCTGGAATGGCTTCTTCTGTAGAAGCAATCATTTCCTCCTGGAGCTTGTCATTGTAGCCTTCGATAAAGGCTTCTTTGAGCCGGCCGCCTTGCTGCCTAAAGAAAGAAATGGGGTTGGTATTGGCAGCACTTTTTTTGAAGCGCTCAAAAGCACTTTTGATATTGCCTTCACTCAGGTCAGAGAAGATGCCCAGGAAGTTTGAAAAGCTCTCTTTTATGATTTGCCCAAATTCCTGAAGGACACCGAAAGTACCGGCAATAACAGCTCTGAATGTTTGAGAACGATCGTAGGCTATTTTTATAGCACCTGCTAAAAGCGATAATGCGGTAATAACTACCCCAATAGGATTTGCCCGCATTACAGCATTCAATCCCCTGGTGGCAATGGTTTGAGCCTGTGTGGCAATGATAGCCGCTTTCTTTGCCGCAGCATCTTTCAAGCTGAGCGCAGAGCTGATGATCAGCTGCTTATTCAGCAAGATAATCCCTGCCGCCAGCCCGCCAATGATCACTCGGTTTTCTTTAAGAAAAGCAGGGGTTTCTTTGATGATGTTGAGGAACTTTGAAACTCCGGAAATCACGGTAGCCAGCACTTTCGTACCGAGTATTTGCAACTGGTTTACGTATTGTCCAGACACCTTGGTGAGCTGTAGTTGAGCTTCAGACAATTGGCGCTCTGCCTCCAGTAGGGCCTGTTGCTGCATCACGTACTCATTGCTGGTGTCGGTCAGTTTTTCCATACTGGCATCTGCCAGATTAAGGTTCTCTACGAACTGGATACCGGCATCCTCACCCGGGCCGCCAAATATATCTGCCAATGCGGCACCTACAGCAGGGGAGTCTTGCTCCAACTTTCTCAGTTGGGTTTGCACCATTTCAAAAGCCGCGCCAATCCCTTCTTCTTCAATCTTCTTACGGATTTGCTCAGAGGTGATGCCGATGCCTTCCAGTGCAGCTTGGGTGGCGGGTGTCAGCTCCCGGACGCGAAGTGTAAATTCTTTGATGAGATCAGCGCCCTTATCAGAAAATACACCTTCCTGTACGCTCTGCGTAATGGTCGCAATCATCTGCTCCCCGGTTAGTTCTGCCTCTCTGAAAAACGCGGGGTACTCTTTAACCTGGTCCAGGAAGTCACCGCCCCGGTTCGCCCCTGCTACAAAACCCTGTTCAATCAGCCGCAAGGATTCCCCAAAATCGCCGGTAAGCTGCTTGGTGAGGGCTGTGGCTGCATTGATGATTTCCTGATTTTCTACCTTGAATGTGCGGCTAATTGCAGAGAGCTGGACAGTGTAGTCGTCTAACTGCTGGCCAGATGCGCCGGTGGTTTGCTCGATCTGGCCTTGAAGCTTTTGGTATTCTCGAGTGAGCGCACTGACCTGGTTGCCCCATTCGATAAAGAACTGAACAATCTGAAGGGCAAAGAATGCTTTGAATGCCGTCTCTATGCCGTTTGCGATCTTCACAAAAGCAGGCGGCACCTTAATCCCTGCAATCCGCATTTCCTCCAGCTCACTGCTTACACCTCGGGTTTGTTCCCTAATATCCTTGAGCCTGCTGTTGACTTGCTTGAGTTCTTCGGTTACCTCAATGAAACGCTTGGTGCCAGGGACTAAGCTTTTTAGCTCTTGGTTTAACTGCTTGGACCGGGTGATCAGCTGCGCCATGTTGGCACCGGCACCGCCCAGCTCATTCATTTCTTGATTAAGCTCACTGGCTCTTTTTTGGAGCTGCTTAAACTCTTCGCTGTTTTCCTTGCCAGCTCGTTTCAGGTTCCGCATTTGGTTGGTCACCTTTTTCGACTCATCGAGCAGCTTTTGATAAGCTCGAACTCCATCTTGCGCTTCTATTTCCAGTACGAGCTGGACGTTGTCTCTACGTATTGCCATGGCTTAATTGTTAGAAAAGTCGTGTAGTAGGGCCTGTTTTCAGGCGGTTGAGTAAGCTTTGCTTCATCTGCTCTATAGCCACATCGCCGGTTGCCAGCAGGAGTTCTTCCTGGAGGGCGGACAGGTTGCGGTAGAAAACATCATTGAACCACTTGGTGCGCTTGCGGTACCGCGGGTTGGATGCGGTCTTTCTGGCGAAGCCCCAGGCAATCTCATTCATGCGCCGGGCATCGCTTTTGACTTTGTTTTTGTACGGGCGGGGGTCTTCGCCAAATGCGGCAAGCCCTTTCTTTTCTACCCATGCGACAATCTCATCAATGGGCGGCTGGGCGGTGTAGGTGTGCTTCTTCAAGTCCTGGAAACGCCCGTATTCTTCAAATGCCCACCGCATGCTGAATACGACTTTGGAAAGGTCATTGCGGGTATCGTAGCCCAGGGAGTGTATGAGCCCCCTGGTGTTGACCAGCCCTTCTTTGTTGATGCGGCCAATGAGCATGCGCAGGGTTTCCATGCCGAATACCTCCGCGACTTGCTCAATAGCTTCTAGTGTTACTTTGTCGAATTTGCCTTCCATGGTTGGAAGGTACTCCAGGAGGCAGGGGTAGGGTAGAACAAAGAAGCCCGGCTGATTGGCCAGGCTTCCAAAACAAACATACTATATGAGAAAACACTCGTTAGGCAGCCATGTCGTAGGCTTGCGCGGTGGCGCGCAGGCGCATAATGACCGCTTGTTTGTCTTCATCGGCTTCGCTATCCTCTTCGAGGAATGCGATGAGGGCCTGCACGATGATCAGCGTAAGCGTATCAGCGTACAGCTTCGGCAGGATGATGGCGAGCAGGTTGTTGAAGAAGGCGATGCCGTCCGGGCTTTGCAGCTGCACCACCAGGTATTCGCGGATCTGCTCGGAGTTGTCTTCGTTCTCATCGGTGAGCAGGTCGGCAATTGGGATGGTGTTCTCGTTGATGATGGCCAGCGTAGCCCGGACTTGCTCGTTGGACAGCTTGGCAATCTGAGTCATCAGCTCGGCTTTGGCAGAGTTGGAAAACTCGGGTCGGTTGATGAGCTGATTGAGGATAGCGCGCAGCTGCTCGCGGTCATTGGGGTCGGCATCGCTGAGGACTTCGACGGCCTGGCCGGCACCTTCCAGGATGCCGGTAGCCATAAGGCGGAGCTCCAGGTCTTTGATCTGCTTGGCAAACATAGCTGCCAGCTGAGTGAGGAGCTTGAGGATCATTTTGGCAATCCCGCGGATGGGCGCTCTGTAATCTAAAGTTTCCATGAATTCAAGGTTTAAAAGATGATGAGTAATTACTTGATCTTGGGCAGCTTGGATTGAATCAGTCCCCACACGGCTTTGCCTATGTCGGTGCCGGTGATGATGCTGAGGTTTTCCAGGTTGCTCTTAAATTCTATCAGTGCGATGTAGAGGCTGATGGCGTAGACGATCGGGACGCTGGGCAGGTATACCTGCTGCACGATGTGCCCCAGGAGCACGGCAGCCATATAGCTGACGATCTTGGTGACGGTACGCCTTAGCCCGTTGCTGTGAATAGGCTCTTTCTTTTTTTGGGCGGCTATAATACCGGTGACCAAGTCTGCAACGACAAGGATGCTGCCGGTGACAATAAACCCGGCGATAGGCACGACGCTATGCGCCAGGAATGAAACCAGAAGAGAGAAGCTGATTTTGATGCTTTTACTGGCGATCATTTCCATAATTAAATCTTCGAATGACATTATCAATATTTCCTGTGTTCATGGTGGGGGGTCAGTGATTAAATAATGACAGCGCCTGGAGGGATACAATCGTCTCTGCCCAGGCAATCGTCATCTAGAATTTCTTCGTCATCGTCTTCGGCTATCTGGTTGCAATCAGAATCTTTGTAAGTGGGGTAGTCGTCCAGGTTCTGGTAGAGGAAGTTCTCGAGCTGAACCTTGAATGCAGCGGCATTGGTTTCGGCTTTGCTTTGCAGCTGCTGCAGGGAGTTCTGTATGGTCTGTATGGATAAAGATGATAGGGTTGGCTCGTCCACTACTTTCCAGGTCTTTCCATCGTTGAGCCAGTTGATATCCGGGATGCTTTCGATGATCACGTATTCGGCGAGGATCTGCTGGACGTAGGGGAGGAGGGCTTCGTTGGCTTCGCTGAGTGCGCCGCTTTTGAACTCACTCAATAGCTCATCGTAGAGCTCGCACAGCAAAGGCTTGATATGGCGCTGCTGTGCTTTCCGGATGGAGGGCTGGAGGGCGACGAAGGTGTAGCGGCTGGAGCCGATGTTGTAGTACTGCTGGAACTGTGTGGCGTTGGGGATGAGTAGTTCTTTGGCTTGGGTGTACGCGCTGCTCGATTTGAATTCATCAAAGTTGGTGCTGCCTGCATTGATGTAGTCTTCCATGAGCGCCAGGGCCATGTCCAGGTATCGGTAGGCTTTTTGGTAGACATTCCACCGGGTTTCTTTGTAGACCCATTGCCGGATGGGCATGGTGTCCTGGTTGTTGTTTTCGGTAGTGCCTGCATCGGCTATGCGCGCGCCCAGCTCCGGCAGGGCATCGTAAATGGTGTAGTAGGCCAGGGCGAACCGGAGGAGCCGGAAGGCGGCGGCTTTTTCTTCATTGGCGATAGAGCCATCGTTCTGGTATTCAGTGTTGAGCGCATCAAAAAAAGCCTGGGAGATGGCAGGGATGATGTGGTTCAGCTCGGCTTGCTCGATGTAGGATTTTAGCGTACACCAATCCATGTTCTTGTTGACGGAAGGGTAAAAGTCTTTGAACTCTGTATCTCCAACTACAGGATTATTGGGCGCCGGTGATGTGGTGATTTTGAATAAGCTCATTCTTCAGTTATTGGTTGGGTTACGCCATTGGGGTTTTTGTCTGTGGTCTCAAGCATGATGTTTTTGAAGCCCAGCTTAATGTCACGGTTCCCCATGCTGCGCAGCTTGAGGTGCAGCGGCTTGATTAGCTGCTTCCTGGCGGACTTGGTTGCGGCGAGCTGGTAGAAATTGTAGAGGTTCCGGATCTCGCTGCCGGAGGTCATCTTCGCGCCGGTGGCGATGCCAGCCAAAGCCGGAGGAGTGCCGTGGGCGGAGGTGTTGGCGGTGTTGGAGGATTCGAATAGCTTGAGCATGGCTTCATCCTTGAGGTCTACCTTAAGGGGCACTATTTCAATCTCAGGCGATTCTTTCTGCAGATGGTTGTACAGGTGCTTGGTCACAATAAGCCCTCTGCCTGCGTTGTCTGCGCCGGTCAGGAACTTGTTCAACCTGCGCTTGAAGTTTTCCTTAGCCTCCAGGAGGTTCTGGGTGAGGTTCTTTTCGTCCTTTCGCTTTGCTTCGCTCAGGCTTTTGAAGTAGTAGTCCTGTGGCACCTTGATGAGGTAGCGGATGCTGTAGCCGTTTTCGATATTGGCCAGGTGGAACTGGGGGATGAGGTTGGACAGCTGAATCCAAATCAGGCTGCCTTCCCAGTGTGGAGCGTAGTAGTAAGGCCCACCGAGCAGCCTGTCGGCATGCTGAGTCATGAACTTGGGCTGGTTCTTACTCTTGTCGTAAGCAGGTATCCGGCGAATCTCCTGCTTCTCCATGAGGCGTTGCAGGTTCCTGGTTTTGCCCCAGCGGCTGTAGAGGTAGTAGTTGTTGATGCGTCCTTTTTCATCCTGCTTCTCTGCCCGTGCGTAGCGGCATTCATGGGCTTTCATGGCTGCGATTTCATCTTCACCGTTGCGTATGAATTCCGTGAAGAAGTTGCCGTGCTTGAGCAGGTTGTTGGTCTGGACTTCCAGAAAGTCTGGTTCGTAGACGTATTCCTCCAGCCAGTCCGAAAACTCCGTGGGCATCATCACTTCGTCCTTGATGATCTTGCCATCCTCAATTCTTTCCTGGTAAGCCATCAGTCCACCGCCCAGGATGATATCTCTTTTGGTCGCAATGAGCTGAGGGACGATGTTGTTGTTCTCGATCAGCAGCTCGCGGTAGTCTGGGTGGTTGTTGTAATCGCCCCAGAATACGATGCTGCGCCGGTAGCCGTCTTCAGTCTTGTACGTACCGTAGGCGACCTTTTCCCGTTTCGTCCCTTCGAAGTGGACAACGACCTGGCCACCGCCGATTATCGCCAATTCGTCTCCGCCGTAGTTTACAGATTGTGCCTCCAGATCACTTGCCATAGTGCCTTACTTTTTGCCCGTTGAACCCAATGATGTGCGTGAACTTTGGTGTGATCAGCTCGTCCGTGTTCATATCGATGATGGGGATACCGCCGTATTTTTTAAACTGCCATTTCTCCGGAGTAGGAGCGCTGCCTTTTCGCTTGCGGTTTCTCCGGCTCGTCCGTACTCCTTTCCTGGCCAGCGGGATGTGCTTGATGCTGCCCTTGGGCCCGGACCGCCCTTTCCTGTCTCGCACAAAGTCGATAGAGAAGGTGTACTGGCTGCCATCTTCGGCAACTGTTTCGATCAGGGCGAGTACCTCATTGATATGAATTTCACCAGTGTTCATGCTCACAAAATGAGCTTATCCAACCGGCGGCAATAGGACAAGGAATAAGCCCTGACCGTCAAACGGTTAGCTCAGGGCATTTTTTTAAGGGAACTTCGTTTCCGCATGGTGGAGGGGCGCGCCTTTCGCGATTTGGACAATAATGGCCAGCCGAGCCTTAAAATATGCTGGCTGGCCTAGCTATCATACGGCATCGATGCCGGACTCGATCGCGGCACTGGCATCGCTGTCGTCCAGCAGGTAGAAGTACTTGTTGAATAGCTTGTAGTCAAGCGTGTCGGTGAGGTGGGGGGCGTGGGACTGATTGAACTCCTGGTTGCGCTCATCCTTCTTGTCTTTCTTGAAGTCATCAGTGACTCTGGTGGTCTCAATGGAGATGACCAGGTTCGGGCACCTGGCCGCGTTGATCCGGACGCGGGGGTAATCATCGATGTTCTCTTCGAATACAGAGTTCATGAAGCTCCACCGGCTCTTATGCAGTGCGCTATGGGTGTAGTTGACCATCAGCTCTACTTCCCAGCCTGCTGCCGTGAGCCAATCGCGGATCTGTTCGTAGTAGTTGCGGTCATCGGTGGGGTTACGGTCCAGGCCCTGGCGGTCGCCCCATATCTTCACATGCTTGTGCCCGTGCCCCTTGAAGTCCTTGATGAAGTCCTGTACGATATCGGGCAGCTTCTTGATCTTGCCAGCCTGTCGCTCATGCTCGGCGATCTGATTGGTGTCGTACTCCTGGAGGATGTACTCAGTCCCGTTGTTCTCTTGGCTAAGCGTGAAACAGGAGTAGCGCCCACCAAAGTCAAAGGACAGCTCCAGGCCAGTGTGCTTATTGCAGTCTACATCTATATGGGCAGCGGTGTAGTTGTGCTTGTCGCGGTAGTACTTATGATAAAAAGACTCTGGAATATTGCTGACAGAGCCTTTGTTCATGATCTCAATCTGGAAGTCCGCATAGCCCAGGACAGCCTTTTGGTTGCTGACATAGTCCTCGCCCAGCACCTCCAGGTTATCAAATGCGGTTGCTTCAGTAAATCCGTATTTGCCTGGGAATTTCTCTGCCAATGCTTTGTAACGCAGGAACCACCGGCCCGAGGCGGTACGCGGCTGTGAGCTGTAGATACTTACCATTTTGAAGTACGGGTTGCCGCCCCAGAAATCATATCCTCGTACAGTAGGGTAGATGATACTGTCAAACTGATACTGTGTAATAAGCAGTGCCTCATCAATGATGCCCCCGTCATAGCTGGGCCCGCGGTTCCGCTCGGCTTTCCTGGCTACAGTCAAAAACTGCACTGCAAATCCATTAACAAAGCTAATGCTATGTTCAGGATTTTCCAGGCGTTTGTATGGCAGATCGAAGTGAGGGGGCGGTTTTTTGTCTACGACAAAGTGAATCCCTTCTTTCAGCCCATGCAGGGAGAATACTTCCCGTAATTCCGGCATGACGTTCTTCGCAATCATATCAAAGCTCCAGGAGAGCAGGAATATTCGCCCTTTTGGAAGATTCGCTGCACGGTCCTTGATATCCTCCGGAATGCAGCGGGTTTTTCCGGATCCCCGCCCACCAAGAAAGGTTTTGATCATTCCCGGCTCATTTCCAAGCATGTCCAGATGCTGGATCTGCTTTTCGTTGTAATACAGCTCTACTTCATCACGCATTCCCCATCAATCGTTTTTGCTGTTCGTGGAAGGCTTTCGGGTCGCTGGTACGGCGCACGACCGGCAATTTGGTGTCTTTGTACGGCTCCGTATCGTTCTTATCATAGAGAAGGTACAGTTTGTCGATCGCAGTGAGCGCACGTTCTGCCGCATCGTATTCCTCTGCAGAAATGGCCATCCGGTAGACATCCAAGTGCCGTTTTTCCTGAATGACCCTCAGGGCGTCCTTGTTGATCTTGAAAAAGTCGCCAAATACCAAGGTGGTATCATCCACCAGCTTAGCGAGGTCGATATCAGAGCTAAAAAACGCCATCATCTTTCTGCGCGCCTTTTCCGGGCTTTCGCAATCGTAAATAATCCGGAAACACTGGCCCAGTACCTCCATACGTTCGCGGTCTTCGTCCAGGAGCGCATAACCATTATCGATGTGAGCTACCAGGCGCTCGATCTGGGTCAATTCTTCGGCAACCTCGGGAGGCAATATCTTCTCAGTTTTCTTCTTGCTCACGCTTTATTTTTTTTCGTTTTTCGACTATTAATTCCACTTTGATGACCAGCTCTCTTAGCTGATCTTGCTTTTCTGGCAGTTTGGAGCGCTTGGAGCTGTTTTCCGGTAAGGATAGGAGGTACTCAATGCGCTTTTCAACCTTCAGGATGTTGCTGCGGCATCGCTGCTGCTCAGCTGCCAGGTCTTCATCTGTATCAGGCAGCACAAAGGTTTTGGGCGAAGGGGCAGGCGGGGGCTTTTTGTAGCGCTTAAAGTAAGCCAGGTTGCCTTCGACTTCCTGTAGCTCTTTGTTCACTTCCCGGATGGAATCGCAGACCATGGCGCGCTCTTCGTCGCTGTTGCAATTATGGAAGCTTTGGCTATGCTGCATACGCTCCAAGAGCAGCTTTCGCTTTTGAGTCAATAGCTCGTACTCATAATCTCCTTCTTCCTGGGCGTTTTTGAGCGCCGGAGCCGGAATTACCTTCACATCCAGCTTTGGTGCCGCTTCTACGCGAGACACCTTCAGTTGGCTCAGCTCTTCCTCCAGCAACTGCCGGTTGCGCCCCATGGGCCCTACTTTGAGCTTTTTCCAGACATCTGGCTTCAATGCAGCGCCGTACTGCTCAAAAAGCGCCAGTCCGACGCTGTACAGCCTTTCTTGTTTTGGCAGGGCCAGGTACATTGCAATTTCTTCCATGGCTGCAATCTAAGCCCTGTCCAATTCTGTCTGTAGCACAGAAAAGCCCTGACAGGCATAACACCTGCAGGGCTTTCAACGAGGATTAATCAAAGCTTGAGCCTTACTTGTCTTTTTTGGCCGGCGGCGGCGTGGGCGTAGATTTGGACGAGCCGCTTTTCAGCTGGAAATGGTTACTCCAGTACGCCTCATCCTGCTCCAGGAGCCGTTTGATTTTCTTATCGGTCAGCTCGTGCAGCTTGTACACTCGGCCTTGCCGGTAAATGACATTAGTCTGTAGTTCTCCTACGTATTCGTATGATGACGCTTTGTCTAGCGAAACTTGGGTACCCATGGCAACTGATTTTGAAAGCAGGGGGCCTTAGCCCCCCGGATGCGTAACAAATTATAGATCAAATGAAAAAACCTTACACAGCCGTAAGCGGAATGGCGCCGGTGTAGAAATAAGGCGTTCCCGAAACATTCTGGAACGTTACGGTCGTGCCGTTCCGCTCTCCGTTGATCACACCTTGAACTCCACCTTCTGGGATCCGCATCGGGCTGTTTTCATTTCCAGCCAGTCTGCGAGCCCCTTGCTTGTCACCAAATTCCAGGATAAACTCACCGTTGATGATGCTGTTCAGCTGGTGCTCAATCGCGTCCCGTTGGATGGGGATGAACACGGTCACGGTATTCTGGTAACTCTGGCTGCCTACGATGCCCACACTGGCGTAAGTAAATTCCAGGTCTACATCACCCAGCACCCACTGATAGAAAACCTTGCTGGCATCCATCACCACATCAGAGCTGATGGTGTGGGTGTCAACGTCTGGGGCTGGGATAGACTCGAGGTCGCAAGCTTCGGCGATGTGGACCACGTTCGATAGTCCGAGCGCGTACTGCTCGCAAAATTTTGAAATCGCCTCTAGTCCGCCGCAGCATGTGCCTTGAAAAGCGCTCATATCTGAATCTTTGAGAGTTTAAAAACCTGGTTCTTTACTTGACTTCCTTTAGGATGCCACTCTTGATTTCTACTAAGCGCTCTTGCTCAGCTTTGTCATCAAGAATAGTAGCTGCAGGAACTCTTTTTCCTGATGGGTTAATGTATTCCCCGACTACAATCGCATAGGTTTTCCCATTGTATTTAAAAGTCTTCTCAGGAGGCTTTACTCGAGTGTTTTTTTCAGCTTTGCCGCCTGCTTGCACTGAGGAAACGGATTTCTGAGATTCAAAAGCTTCTTGCAGCTGCTGGTGATTGTCATGCAGCTCAGCAAACTGAGCCTTTAGCTCTGCCAATTCAGCTTTCAGTTCTTCGTATGCGCCCTCGAGGGTCATTTTATCATCTGCCATGATATCATGGTATTTATTGCAGTTAGAAAATGGGGTTGATTACGCCTGGTCGTTGACGTACAGGATACGCGGGTCGAAGATGAAGAACCCCGCACCAAACCAGTGGTCGCACCAAGCGTCCAGGTTACGATGGTCGGTTTCAAATTCCCACACTTCCGTATCAGACTCGCCATCGTAGGCGTAGTACACGTTCTCTTCCGGCGTCAGGATGAGACGCTGGCTGCCGGTCATGCCCGGGCAGGAGGTCAGCATGGTCATAGAGCCATCGATCATGATCTCATTCATGGTGTCGGTGGTCTCATTCATAGGGTGGAAGCCCGCCTCAGCCCGGTACTTGCGACGGTACATCCGGAAAACCTCTGGAGCGCAGTACATCCGCATAGTGCCGGAGCGGTACTCTTCGTCGATGGCGTCATCCATCTGCTCGATTTGGTCGATGATAGTGGAAGAAACCAGCGCACCGGTGGTGACCGGCGTGAGTACTGGTGTACCGGCTGCCAAGTCATCGGCAATCAGCGTCAGCAGGCCATTGAACATCTCATCGGCAGCAGTGGGTGGGTCCACACGGTCGCCGGTGAACAGCTGCTGGAATTCCATTTGGGTGCGAATCCGCTTGGTCGCTTTGTCCATGCACCACTGCGCAAAAGGATAATCTTCAGCGCTCATCTTGGTCTTCGCCAGGTAGCCCTTATAGTTGAAGAAATCCTGCTTTGGAGTGAACTGCAGCTCTGCCTTCTGGAAGTAAGAGCGTACCCGGATAGGGGTGCGTTCGATGGTATCAGCATCCGGAGCAAAAGCCGCTGCCCAGGGCTTGATGATGTCAAGCACCTCAGCCCACTCCAGGAGCCGTTCGCCGGTCACGCCTGGCACCGGGGTCATGTACTGCAGGGAGGGCGCTCCACGGAGCGTGAGCTCCATGATAGTGTCTGACTGTTGCTCTACGTAGGCGCGCAGGGCTTCAAGGGCCGATCTGTTAATGCTATCTGCCATTACTTCTTAGTTTTTTTCATTGCCTTGCGGGTCAGTTCGCAAATCAATGGATTATCAGATGTGTGGGGCTGCGTACCTTCATACTCAGTAATAGCAGCCAGATGCTTCTTCTTCAAGGCTTTGATTTCCGCATCTTTCTGCTCTACAAGTGCAGTATGCTTAGCCTCTAGAGCAGTAAGTTCTTCCTGGTGGGCGCTGCGCAATTCTGAGAGCGCTTTATCGTGCTCGGCAGTCAGGCTTTGGAGTTGCTCTTCCCAGTTTTGGGCTGGTTCGTCCTGGCCATTCAGCCAATTCTTAAGTGCAGTGATTTTGTCACCGAAAGTGATTTTCGGCTTAGGTAGGTCTACCCCCAGCTTTTCGCACATTTCTACGATCTTGCCAGGCTCTTGCTTAATGAAGGAGAGGATGTCTTCATTCTCCTGAAGCCACTCAATGGTCCGGACTGCAAATTTGTCGCGGTTGAACTCTTGAGAGAACAGGCTATTGGTTGCTGCACCGGCTTCCACCAGGTCAGTGTAGTAGTGGCGCGCACCTTTTTCTTCGTTGAAATCAACATATACGCGCTCGCCATCGTATTGGACACGAGGCTGTCCCCAGCTGCTGGTCTCCAGTTCTACCCGCGCGCCTGTTTCCGGATCATACTGATAGTATCCGGACGGCTGGAAAACGATGGAAGACATCACGAAGTCATTAGCCTCTTGGGCCATGCTCAGCATCCAGCTGCGCATTTGAGGCGCTTTGGGGCTCAGCTCTGCGGAATCCAGCAAGTGCAAATCTGCGATTGCTTTGCCGTCCTTGTAGCGCTGATTCCGGAAGTAGCCCATTTGGCTCCCCATGGTCGTATCGCTCAGTGCTGGATGGCCGAACCGAGCCTTCAATCCATTGCCTTCGCTGTAATTCTTATGGTCATAAGCCACCAGCTGCTCCACAAAGCTTTCCTCCAGGTGGACACCATGCCCTTTTGCAGGCCCTGCCTGGCACATGACGACATCACGGATGATGCCATTCTCGGCATCGATCTGCCCTTCTTCGAAACTGAGTATAACGGGCTGGCTTTTAAGCCATCTGACGGGTTGAGGCATGATTCTTTCGATTAGTCAATAACTCGATTCGGTACAATGATAAAATCACTTGACATGAAGCTGTAGGACAAGCAATTGTCTAAACCATTTACTGAAATGGCGTAGCAACCTTAACTGAATAAATCCCCGCCAGCTCAATTTGGCTAGTATCCAAACCAGGCATTTTCCTCAACTGGAAAGGGATGTACAAACCATTATCGAAGATGAAGTCCTTCTTTGTCGGTTTGTTTTTTTGCACCAATTTGATTCTGTTTGGGTGAGCATACCAGCTATAAGTTTCGCACTTCGGAAAAGCGATATTCTCATCACAGTCCTCACGATTAGGAATCCAATACGATAGCCAGCAATACCAAGTCGGTATTTTCTCATCTTGTTGCGCAAGATTTTCATCTGTAGTGTAGGGAGCTATTATCAACTGTGGCTCTGGTAATACTTCTCCAGGCGCTGGTGCTTGCTTGGCGAAAGCAATTTCAGGTTGCTGATAGCCTTGATACTCTGAAAAGCCAAGTGCTGCGAGTAATGCGAACAAAATCGCATTGATTAATTTTTGTGAGAATTTCATGTTAATTATTTTGAAAATATGAATCAAGCGCCGAATCTAAATCTGCCACTTCGGCATTAGTCAAATGGCTGCCTGCAAAAAAAGCCTTGATATGGAAATCTCCAGCGTTATTGCTCCCAAAGGATGTGCCGTTAAGATTTAGTGATCCGACAAAAATGTCCAAGCCTAAAGGGGGGATTGTGCTGGTGCTTAAAAAATCGTGTTCGAGTGCTCCACCAACAAAAAGCTCAAGGTCACCAGATGTTTGTGTTAAGACAAAAGTGGTTTCGCCTCGCGGCGTAACGCCTATATCATACAGATTTACACTCGTATTAAGTGCAAACTGCTCACTTGTGCCTGAACGAAAACGGATTGCTGTGCCATTATTACTGCCATTGACAGCGCCTAATAGAAAGCTTGAATTGCTTGTCGTCTGGATGTGATCTACATACGCACCTGCGGTTACATTGGTCTGACTCGCTTGTGCAGCTGTTGCCATGTTGAAGTTTGTGTCATAGTAATTCGCATCATCTGATGATGTATATCCTTCAGATGACACCCAAGTCGGACTTCCTACATGCTGCGCCTTTGTGCCTGTTGGATCAACCCAATTAATCCAGCCAAATTGGAAGCTTGCATCATTCTCAAACAGCGCGAAAAAATCTAGCTTACTCCATATTCCGGCTGCTTTCAAATCAATCACAATTTGATTCATCAATGTTTGCTGTGGCAAACTCGGCAGAGTATAACCTTGAGCAGTTGCCTCACTTATCACAGCATCGAAATCCGGATCATAAGTGATTTGATTGTCAGATGGAGTGTAGAGTAAGCCATAATATTGCCCGTGGCAAAAAAACGGCGATGAAAAAAATAAAATGAAAAATAAAACTTTCATATCCATAATTTAATACCCTCCTGAATTTAATACCCTCCTGGCACATAAAAATTAGTACCATCGTAAATAAATTGTACCATTCTTCTCCCATCCGAAAGTATATCGTTTGGGATTGTGCTTCCATTTTCATAGCGGAAATTTGCAGGCCAATTAACTGTATCTGTATTGTCCGCATTCTGAAACAACGCCACATACGCCCCCCCTGCAACCGGGTTTGCAACCGTTATTGTTATCGTATTTAACCCCGTCATATCGATTTTTTGGAAAACTCCTGTTTCATTGCTGCATACAAAAAGACCTGTAGAAAGGGTAATAGGAGTGTTTGGTGTTACCCTGTTGAATTCTAAATCAATTCCTTCCAAATGCGCCCCTAAATCAACTGCCTGCGGGTAATTTATGCCAAACACTCTGTCATAATGATTAGGGATATAACCTATATCAGTCAAATCAACATCGGCGATTAAATCAATCTCCCCATTTGGGTCATCGTACGTAAAAGAAAACCCATCGGAATGGGTGCCGTTTGGTAGCATTGGCCCCACAAAATCCTGTACTTGTTCTTGTGTCAACGGGGAGCCGCCGCCTGTCTGCGCGTCAACATATCGTTTTGTTACAAGCGATTCATTTGTAAAATTAGCAGAATAATCAGCAGCATATTCTAGCCCTTTTGACGATAGGTCGTCTGTTACTACCCCATTTCCTACATTAAAAGAAATGTCACCAGATTTCAACAGCATTTTTTCCCCTTCGATATTAAATGCGGCGGCATTACTTACAACAGAAAACCCGCCCACTGAGCTATTGTAATCGTGCGTAAAAGTAAGGCTATCCTGCCCTTTTGAATCGCTTAAAATCAACAGCCTGTTGTTAAATGCAGGCAATCCGCTCCCTGCAATATTTAACCCTACATCGTCTGTACCATCGTTTTCGATTTTAACGTAATCGAAATTTTCAAATTCAAGGCTTACGGTTTCATCCTGTGCGATTACCTTCCTGTCTGTTAGCACTGTATCGCTAGTGTTGTAAATGTTAAGAGGGGTTGCGCCTGTAACTTCATGCAGGGTATCAACCATGCCGGCGCTATTAACAACTAAAAAATACTTATCTCCCCCTATCGATGAATTATATCGGGGCCCGTCCAACACTAAATTATTAGTATTCATTTCGATCTGTGCGCCTGTGAGTTCTGCCTTGTCACTTATGATATTGAAAGCCCCGCCGTCGGGATTGTGAAAATATATACTGTCAAGTCCTGTAGGGTTTTCAATTTCAAAATTGCCCGCTTGGCTTATTCTTACGTCTCCTGATTCAAGGCTATCTTTTAACCAGCCACTCCCAACCGGTATAGTTGAAAAATCCACCGTCAGGGGGTTATTTTGAGAACCGCCACCGGAGATATCACCGCTAGTATATAGTAAAGTATTGAACTGTAAAGGTGCCGATCCTGTCAAACCGAACGTTAGAAAATCGCCTGTGAAATCAACGTTAAGGTCTTGAATTTCATTGAACGCGTCAGGATCAGCGTCGTCCACATTATCGACATTATCCGCGAATCCAGCCGGTACTCCGGTAAGGTCGCCCCATGCGCCGGAAAAGTCATCACTTGAATTAGTGTCCCAGCCACTGAACCCTGATAGCGTAGGCAATAAGCTCAAAGGGATTGAAAAATTTGAACCGGGAGAAGCCACCGTTATGTCAATTTCCTGATTACCCACATCCAATGTTCCCCCTGTGGCAACCCCATCCGAAGCCCCTGAACTTACTGCATCTATCTCATTTTCTAACAAATCAATAGCAGTCTGTACATCACTTGCTGCTAAACCGGATGTTGTATTGTCATAATCTACTTCCGTGGCATTCTGGTCATCAGTCCCTGAATCATCCGTTATGGTAACACTGCCTCCTCCATCACTTAAAGTCAAAACTCTTGCCCCTCCATTCCATGTCAAATCCTGTATTTCATTGAACGCGTCAGGATCAGCATCATCCACATTATCCACATTATCACTAAAACCGGCAGGTACTCCCGTTAGGCTTAACCATGCGCCGTCGAAATCGTCGGCCGAATTCTGATCCCAATCGGAAAAGCCCGCCAAATTAGGCAGGTTAGTAAGTGTTATAGAAAAATCACTACCAGGACTAGCTACTGTCATATCGATTTCCTGGTTTGCCACATCCACAACTCCCGAAACAGCAACCCCATCGGAGGCTCCCGAGCTCACCGCATCAATCTCATTCTCTAAAAGGTCTATTGCGGTTTGGACTTCAGTTGCTGCCAGGCCGGAGGTGCTGTTGTCATAAGGTACTTCCGCTGCAACCTGGTCATCTGTGCCTGCACCGCCTCCGGAGGCATTAATAACGAGAGGGTCTTCATTCGTGCCGGTGCCCGAAAAAGTAACATTCAAGCCTTCCTCTAAGCTGTCTATTCGGGAAGCTAGTTCTAGCTCAACCCTTTTCATGTTATAATCGCTGATCGCTTGATTCAGCGGGTCACCCGCGCCGGAGACATAAGCAAAAAGCCCATCAGGTGATTGTTCGCACAGCACTTGGCTGCCCATGTTCGGAGGGCCGGCCGCGTCAATATCCAATACATCTACTGTAATTATATTGGCATAAGCAGGCCCAATTGCTAACACTGGGTAGAGATTGATATCATCACCAACAGCAATAGGCTGCGTGATAAGGAAGAAGGTGCTGTCATCTTTGACATCCAGCCCATCGTAGACACCAGTCTGGTCGCTGATCTCCAAGACGACTCTGTACATATCGCTTCCAAGGTCTCCTGGAGCATCAGGCATAATAGCCCTAGCCGCAAAATATGGCTGATTCGATTGAGCAGTAGCAATACTGGCAGCGAACAGTAATAGAATTAGTATCAGGTTTCGCATTAGAATTTGAATTGAAATACAGGATTTGGAGTGATCGTAGAGATATTTTGAAGCGTCAGCTCAAGGTCTCCATTTCCAATAGAACTGATTCCCTGCACGGTCACCGGTTGTATGTTTTTTGGGGCCGAGCGGCTGGGGGCACTCCCTCCACTTTCCCATACCCATACATGCGGGCGCCAGGCAGTGGCTAAGCTTTGATTGAAAGCCCGGGTGCCGTCATAATTGAAGGCGACAAACAATTCCCCATTGCCATCATCATCTGCAACATCGCCATCTACAACTGCTTCGTAGAGGACTACTTCATCAGGAATAGAAAAGGTATAGACTCCAGTGGCGGTATTCTTCGCAAACGTGATGCCCACGCCGGATGCTGTAACAAGCGCGCCGGATCCGGCATTATAAGTAGTTATGCTACCACCGCCCCCACCCGACGAATTGATTACATAAGGATTAGCAATAGTTCCAGCGCCGGTTATTGAAACGTTAGCCCCGGCAGTGATCTCCGTCTCAGAGCCATCAATTTCAGTAGAGACTTGAACCGCATCCCCAGTGCCATCAATGATCCAAATATTGCCGTTCGGGTCTTGAACGACTTCATTGTTATTGTTCGCATTCCCGGATGCGCTCGGCACATATCCGATTGGCGTGAGGTTGACGGTGATGGCGCCGCCTACGTCCAGACCCCAGGAAGCGTCACCATCTGAATCTGTTTGGATTATGTAGCCAGCTCCTGGGGCTTTCTCCAGGTTTCGGAGTTTAACGACCTGGCAACTAATAGGCGTACCAAAAATCCAGAATAGTAGGATCAGTGCCGCTAGTCGCTGGGATATTGAACAGGATTTCCACTTCATCATTTGTAATGTTGTAATGTACTCCTTCTCTAAGGCGAATCGTATTGTCATACCACGCCATCAAGCTGCCTGATATTGGTGTATGCGGCAGGGTGAAGGTTTCGCCGATCGGGATTTCAAGTTTTGTTTTTAATACGTAGTTGCGGAATCCTCCTAAGCTCAGACTACCACTGTCGCTTAGGTAGGTGCAGTTAAATGTGTCGGTGTCGGTTAGTGACGGCTCAGAATCAAATAATAGCGTCACCGTGCTGCCGGACAGCGTAAAGTGTACGCCTGGCTGAAGCAGCAAGGTGTCGTTGTAGGTGATGTAAAGGTGCTGTATATCGATAGGTGCTGAAGGCAGAGAGAAGGTTTCTCCTGAGGTGTAGGCTACTGACTTGGTCTCGATGTGCGTTACATAACTTCCGATCGCAGTGCCCTGGTCTTCGTAGGCATAGAATGCCTGTATAGTGCTCGGTGATTCCGTAGTGCCTTCATCTGAGAACTTGAAGAAAATCCTATTCTCGCTGATTACGTAATGGGTGCCGGGCTCAAGCTTTATTGAGTTATTCAATATCAACACTATAGCCTCGTCGCTAAATGGCAAAAACGAAATTTGCGCCACCCCATTTTCCTGAATTCCGCTTGGGAAACTGATGACTTCGTGCCGGAACTGCAAGATAGATGCTAGGAAGATATCCTCCAGCGTCTGCCCGGGGGTGAGCTTCCAGTGCAGGGCTGGCTTTTTGCTGGCCCGGCGGGCGTTGAGCGTGTGGCCATTGTACTCTGAGGGGGCGCTTTTGGTGTCCAGGTCCATTTTTACGCGCAGGGACGGCAGGTATTTGGCGATGCCGTTCTGATCTCTATAGATGAAGGCATAGCGCTTGTTGCGCATCTGGTACTTTAGCCAGGTGATTTCCGGGCGGTCTTTCGGGACTTGGATGGTGAGGGTCTGATCGTAGTAGATACCGCTGTCATCTTCCTGCTGCACCTCGGTGAATACGCCGGTCTCCGGAGTGAACCGGAAGCGGTAGGCCTCAGCGTTCTGCCTCAGGCGCATCATGCCGTCCAATTCTGAGCGCTGATTGATGTCAAAGCTAAAGCTGTAGGAAGGCACCGACAAGATCATATCCTGGCAAATAACAAACAGCTCAATGAGGCCGCCCCGGTTCATTTCGTCCGAGCCAGCATCTATTGAGCAAAGCCTGCCTTCTACATTTATAAGCTTACAGCAATCAAACATGCCTGCAAATTGGCTAATCGCTGGCCTGCATTTTAGTACGCTCTAATTCGATTGCAGCCCTGATTTCCAGTATATCGCGGTTGACATTTGAATAATGATTGAGCTGAAAATCGATTTCACTGATGTACCGGCTCAACCGGCTGATGTGTTTTGGGATGATGCTCTGCATCTCCTTATAGGTAAGGTGAGTATAATTGCTAAGTGCCCAAGCCAGTACCTTTCGGTAGTATGGGTTCGCTTCGCAGTTGCCAGTCACTTTCTCTGCAGTTACAGAAAAGTGTGTGCTCACTATTTCAACCAGCGTTTCTACGGGCATAGGCAATGGCTCTGTGTAAGGCGCAACAATGGTTTCTTTTTGTTGGCCGGAACCGCCCCAGAACATTGCGGATTTACTGGAATTTTTAGGCAGAAATTTTCTTTTATGTCGCTGCCAGGCTGTATAGGCAGTTTCAAGGGAGTAATCATCTGACTCGATGCCGTAGTAAGCGAGGAAGTTTTTCAGCGCTCTTTGGGCTGGCAAATCTGCTAATACCTGCGCCTGCACAAACGTGAGCATTTTCTCCTGGAATATCTTGTGCAGGTGCTCCCCGATGAAGCAAGTCCGGTTTTTGGCTTTCATCCGCCTGGCCAGGCGGTCTGTCACTTGGATTTGAATGGACTCCGTGAGGAGTTTATTGACTTTCGTCGCGCACCAGTTGTTTTGGCGCAGCGGCTCGGCGCACAAATGATTGTAGAGCGCATCAGAACGAGTAATCTGATAAGGCTGTTGATGGCCATATCGGCGCTCAAAGATTCGTTTCGTGAATCGGCTGACGTGGATCGTAATTGTTGGCATCACTACTAAATAAGTCGCTTCCCTCCTCTCCGGATAGGGCAGAGTAAGCGGGTTCTGCAAATGTTATTCGCTGAAACTTATCAGTAGAAGGAGAAGACGAAAGGCTGGCGCTGGAGGGCAATGCCGATTAGTTGATCTGCATATATTCTACACTGGCAGTATTTATACTGTTCGCGTTTATAGTGATTTGTACGCGCTTCAGGAAATAAAGATGCTTGTCGATCCGGATTTTTTTGGAAAAGTCCAGGTTGGCCAGGTCGCGTTCATTCATACGGGTGGGGTACGTCACCGGGCGCATACGCTGAATGGCTTCATGCCAGTCTTTCCACCATACGTTGTAAAGCCCCGTCTCTCCATTCCAGTGCAGGGAAAGATTGCCGACTTGTTCAGAGGCATAGTTGTAGCTGCCAGAGGATGCCAGGGGGTAAAGCTCATCATCTCCGTCCAGCTGTATGCCTCGGTAAAAGAGCAAGACAATTTTGTCTATCTGCTCTCCATCTTCATACCAGGGCGTGATCAGAGAGCCGTAGAACACCGGCAGGCACTCTACACCAGGGAAGGAGTATCCGGACCATCCCGCCTCAGCGTTGCTTTCTGTCCACATCAATAAGCTGTCGGTGTCCGGAATGAATACGGGCTCCTGCTGATCGTTGATGTAGCCCAGGTTTTTGCCGAGCCCCACCAAGAGTGGCACTGTGCCAGAAGGGCGGGTGATCAGGCCACGGAATTCATAGTATTCATTGTAGGCTTCGATGTAGACGATGGCTCCCTGGTCATCGTTGGTCAAGTCTGCGTCTGCTTCATCGTAGGTGGCATAAGTCTTGGTTACAAAACGGTGCTGATCTGTATCAACCTGCTCTGCGTATTCATCCTGGCCGGTGTGCTCATATTGAAAGCTGACCGGCACTTCTCTCAGCTTTCTTGACTTGACATATTCCGGGAAAACCTTAGCGGTCCAGACCAGGAAGGATTGGTTGGCAAGGATGTCCTTCATAGGCGTAAGCGTCACCACCTGGCTTATCGGGTCAACGAATGGCGCCCAGCAAAAGGTGTTGCAAACCTCACGGATAAGGTCGTTGCATTTCACCTCCGGCACATGCCGGTTCAGGTTGAGATCGGTCATCAGGCTGATGTCCTCGTATTCTGTCGGCGGGTTCAGGCTTTCATCCTGGTCGAGTGTGCGGGTGTTGAAAACAATCAGTTCGCTCAGCTCCTCAGCATGCTCGTGGCTGGAGAAGACACCAGCCATTTGATAGCCGACCTTGCTCAAGGCATTCTCTATCAAGCGGCGCAGGCGTAGCATTGGGATGAAAGTGCTGTAAACCGGATTGTCATATTGTACCTCTTCCCGGACGTGAGCCCCGGCTCGGTACCGGTTGGCGTATTTGTACCGGGTGGGCACCGGGTCAGGCTCCGGATCTCCTTCTTCAAACTCTGGGGTCTCGAGTCCGGAATCTTGCGCTACCCTCACGGTCGGGAAAAGGAAATCGGAATCGCCAGGTGCCTGGGTGATGCCGGTAATAGTATTCAGGACTGTATTATCATCATCACCGAGATTGGGTTTGCCCAGCTCCAGTTGGTTCAGGTAGATTTCCTTCAGGTCGTACAGGTTACCGCCGATGCCGCCGATGATGGTGACTTTGTAAGAGCCGGAGCGGGTCGTGTCTTCTATCTCCAACCTGCCGGTAAGAATGATGTAGCCATTATAGCTCACCTGCCAGCCTTCTTCCACAAATAGATCCTCAGGATTATCCAACAGTTCAGGCCGGTTAAGTACTGCCCGGTTATGTGCATCGTTGGGGATAGTGAAACTGTAGGCTTTCACGTTCGGTAAGAACCCAGGCGACCGGTCACCAAAATACACCGGGCTGATCATATCCAGCTGCAGGCTGGTATCAGGAAAGAGGTTCAGGTATTTTCCATTCTTGCCGATCTTCAATTTCATATCTCCGGTTTACTGATGGCGCAATCCTGGAAAGCGTATTCATAATTGAAGGTGAGCGTGTAGAGGTCTTGCCCATCCTTGAAGAAATCCACAGAGCCGGGGCTTATCACGATCGGAATGAATTCTTGGGTGGCAGTGTCAATCATCCAGGCTTCATCAGACAGGAGCAGCTCCTGCAGGTAAAGCAACTTCTCCTTAGTGATGTAACCTACCCGGGCTTCAAAGCTCACGCGCTGAGACCGGTTGTATTGAAAGTACTGCCCGCGCCCATCTTCAATTACCTCCTGGCTGAGGATCCGCTCCGCCTGCTGGGCTTCATAATTGATTGTGGCTTCTGATTTGCCAGTAGCTCTTAGCGTGTCACAGCCGCCCAGGCTATTGCCAAACAGGAAATAACGCTCCCATTCGACGCAGTCAGCGTCCAAGATGTACTCGCGCCTTTCACTCCAGATGAAATCAGCGCCATCTACCAGATATACGGTATAAGCGATGATTGGATTTGCTGGGTCATAAGTCAGCCCCAGCTGCGTGAACCCGGTTTTGATGTAAGCAACTACCCCCAGCTCAAAGTCATACCCATCGCTCAGAGTATAGGCAGTTTCTGTGCCATCGTAAGCGGTTGTTTCTACTCTTAGCAGCAGCGTATGGTTAGCTCGCCCTATCCAGTACAGCCACTCCGGCTGCTCCATAGTGGTCTCCTTTTGCAGTGGCTGCAAAGTCAGGAACTGCTTTCCTTTGCCAAAAAACTGCCACCACTTCTGGTACGATTCCCGCGTAGGCCTGCCGCCGTAGATAGCGAAGAACTCTTGATCAATAATGTTCAAAGCCTGCACCTGAGGCGGAGCGCCTTGTCGTTCTCCCAATCTGAGCCGGTATTTGGTGTAGCAGTCTGGCGCATGATTGAAGAAGTCGCCACCGATGCCGATGGTCGCACGGTCTGGCAAATGATAGCGGAGATTGAAGTCCGGGCGGATATCGAAAACAACCGGTTGGTAATTGATCAGGATGGGCAGTATGTGCGGCAAAGGATTTCCATACTCGGCGCTCTCTTGGTCATAGACTTCTACGAGCAGGGCGATGCTGCCATTTTCCACGT
This sequence comes from uncultured Phaeodactylibacter sp., assembly GCA_964572415.1. Taxonomy (GTDB): domain Bacteria; phylum Bacteroidota; class Bacteroidia; order Chitinophagales; family Saprospiraceae; genus Phaeodactylibacter. Next base: position 6,425 of record CAZNHN010000014.1, on the reverse strand, counting down.
CAGCGCTGGAGCTGGAGACCACATCAACGACATCGAAGTTAGTCAAGCCGTTCTCAAACGTCCAATTCAGGGAGGAGGTCGCCCTGGGGAACAAGCGGATGTATTTCAGCGCCGACGAAACATCAAACTCCACCCGGAAATTGAGGCAGACATCCCAGTTCTTTTTGAATTCATCTGCCAGCAAAGCCACATACTCATCCAGGCTGAGTGCGCCCTGTTGGCTGAGCTGGGTACCGCTGTCATTTGCTTGTGCGGCTACCGTAAAGGTGACAGTGACACCATCATAAGAGAACGTCAGCTCTTCGCCAATACTTGGAGAGCCGTCGACACGGATACGCAGGTTATTGACCAAAGGCTCTACGATCATATTGCTGCTGGCTGCAACGCGCACCTCATTGCACTTGACCTGGCTCACTTTTTCGGGCAGTATGGTTTCGATGATCGCCATTAGCAATCTTTTTTGTTGATCAAATAGGGGACGCTTACGCCACAGTTCTTGAGATGGTTGAAGTAGGCAGACGCATAGCGCACACAAGATTCATCCTCACCGGTAATCTTCAGGCTGATGTATATCCAGTCCCCCGCTCCGGAAATGGCCGGCGTTTCCGATGTACTGGACTGCGGGGCTCCATCATCAATTTGCCATTCCCATTCATAGTCCCACATCTCATCAGTTGGTTTGGAAAGGTTGGTCACACTTAGCCCGGTGAAGCCACCGGTAATGCTATTTTCCCATTTAAACATAGCCAGTGTGCCTGACTGGCAAGCATCAGGTAGCTTGCAGGTAGGTGCGCACCAGCTGAGCGGTGTAGAGAAGACCAGGTCAGTGCGCCAAAGTATGCTGTTGTCATTGCCCATGCGAGGCAGGAACATGCTCTTGGTCCTTTTGCCGGTCAGCAAAATGATACCCGCCTCGGCATCTTGGTTGATCTGGTGCAGGATGTGGCCGGTGATAAGAAGCAGCTTATGCTTCAGGTATTGTTCGCGCCGCCAGGCATCATCGGGTACGTTCTCGAGAATAGAGATGGAGAATTCATAGTCCATGCTACGCTTGGTACCAAAGTCCCAATTCACATTCGGACTCTCCAGCCATAAGCAAGGGTACTCCAGGCTGCTCCTGTCCCGGCTCAGGATGTGCTCCGAATCACCAACTACAAAATCCATGATGTCCGGATGGTTGTCAGCCATCCGCTCGAAGTAAGCCTCTATATCAGCAGTGCCGTGGATGATCATGCGGAAGCAATTTTATTGTGATTGTTTTTGATCGCGTCTTGCAGTTCCCTCAACTCCTGCTCTTTGATGCGGCGCTTATTCTTGGCAATCCATTCATAGAAGATATGGACGCGCAGCTGCAACACTTCCTGGAAGCTGCCGAAGGTGCCATTCTCTGCCACGTCCGTCAGTGCATCATTCCAGGAAGCCTCTGATTGCTCCGTGTTTTTGCCGCCTTCAAAGGCTGCCGGGTAGTGTTCATACAGCGAGACTTTGCAGGCGGTGAAGTATTGAATCACATAGAATCCTACCTCTTCCGGTAAGCGTTTGAAAGTTTGTGCCCTAGCCTCTAGGTCAGCCAGGTAAAAGGGCTGGCGGAGGTCATTATTTTTTAATCGCTGTGCGGCGTCATCCTCCATCTCGCGCAGCAGTACTGCTATGAATCGTGGCAGGGCTTCGTTGTCCCCTTTCAAGATTTGCTGGTAATACTTATCAGCCTCCTTGTACTCCTGCAGGCGTAGATTTTGAAAGTCTTCAGCAGGCATGGCATAGGCTACGCCATTGAAGGAGATGGCTTTCAATGGTGTGGCGGTCATCGACGTATTGGATATCCACTCGATGTGCGGGATTAGCCGTTCCAAAAAGTCGATGCTTTTGATGCGGTAGAAAACAGAAGCAGGCAGAGGAAGGAGTTCCCTCAATATCTGCAGGCAAAGCTTACGCGGTGGATGCCCTTCCAGCATCGCCTTCATCACCGGCAGCACTTTGGCAGGTGGCACCTCTGTCCAGCTGGAGGGGATACTAATCTCATACCGCTTTCGGAATCGAAACCGTATGGCATGCCACCAGCTTGGGTATGATATGTGAAGCTTAGCGTTAATCATTGGTGATTGAATTCAACGAAAATAGTCATTCTCTTTGGTGCCTTTCTGTTGCCGCCGAACCAGAGGCCCAGCCGCTTTGCCATGCAGAACGACTTTCGTGCCGGGTGGTAAGTATGGACTTGGTAGACATCAGGCCGCTCAAAGTGGACAATCCACTGGTTGTTGATGGTAGGCGCAATATTGATGACCGCCTCTTCTCCAAAGGGCAGTTCTATCAACACATCACCTTTCCCCGTTCCTATGTACCGGCCCGTAGCGGTATTGTTGCTGTAAGCGGTCAATTCGATCAGGTCTTTCTGAGGATTGTACCGCCATGCCCACATGATGTTGTCGTGGTTGTTTGGGAAAAGCTTGAAGGATATTCCGCCGCCTTTGTTCCAGTCCCACTGATCGCCATCCGGCAGGCTGTAGCGGCAGTTCTCCGCAAACATCACACGCCACTGTAGCTTCTTGATCTTCTTGACGCGCCAGATAAACGGCCACTCTCGTGGATTGAAATCGTGCCGGCCAGCCTTTACCCTGTATGCTTTCATCCCATCTATTTTCAGCTAAGATGGCAGCTGGATTAATGTGGGGGTAGAACAAGAAAAAACCGGCAGCGCACTGGTCACTACCGGTCTTACTTATGATTCCCCAAATTCTTAATCCTGCGAAGGGCACACACCATAGGCTACACGCAAGTGCTTAGCCGTCATCATACGATTACAAACGCACCTGCGTGTAGCCCTTAGTTGGCTGCTATTCATACTCCAAAAGTATATATCCTCTATCCTGTTCAAACTTAAATCCATCTACTTTAAAAATCCGATTGACACCATAACCACAATGAGTATGAAGATGCCCAGATGATTTTAAACCATGCACATGTAGATTACCACAGAATGGACAAGGATCAGTTTCTTTATTTCCTTTCTTTCGCCAGATAACAGGGAAAGTATTATTACCAATTTTTTGATATTTAATTCTCATAGTGCAATGATATTTTTTCAAGTGACCGCAAAATTTGCAACTCAAAATATTTAGAGAAAAATACTTTATCTGTGCTTATAAGATCATGATCCCAATTATCCCAGATAGGATGAGCTACCATATGATCTATCTTTCGATTTAACTCCTTTACAAAAGGATGGCTTAGTATTTTATCAGGCAATACACCAACGATTTTGTTAATGTGAGAGCAATAGATTCTGATATCAGAAAAGGATAATTGAATGTAATCTATCCTAGAAAGATTATCAACTCTATTATTAGCCCAGCCTTTGTAGTAATCTCGGTAGAAATACTGCATCATTTGACCGTACTCTTCTCCGTGTCGATGAAGTATTTTTTCTTTTACTAATAGATTGCAGTAATCTTTCAAAGAAAAATAGCACTTGCGACCTAAAAAATCATCTCTGCCTGGCTCCCATTCTACTTTTACAATTCGAATTTTCATTTGATAAAGCTTTATGTGATATAGATGAAAAGTTTTTATTGCCCGATAATTTAGTCACCCGCCCTCCGCATCCTCCGGGCTTGAACATGAAAGGGTTAAAACAGCACCCAACTACAGCTACCCGATCATACCTCCCTGCGGTCGGCACGCCGGGTAGCACTGTGCGGTGTGTGATATGGGCCGCTAAGAATACGATTCAATTTTTTCATGCATCTTTTTCAACATCAACTCAACTGCCCCTAGATAGACTCTATCCTCCCATAGGTTTTGATTTGCTGGTTCCTCGAAAAAAGCAGCACGATAAGCATTGTTTGACCTGATGTTTTTTCTATGAAAAAAATCATCCTGGTCATTGAGGTAATAGGGGTCACCGTGCCGCAATTCGGAAGTTTCAAAGTCCTCAATGCCCTCTACATCATCAATTTCAAATCGCCCAAAAAAACTTGGGTGATACTGACACATAATATCATCTTTCTCGACGCTATCTGAAAACCAAAGAGGGACATCCTTTGATTCCTGTTCCTCTTTCATCCAGAGTTTTGCAACTGCATTTTTCCAATCTGATTCAGAAGGTTTGATTTTTTCAATTGACACTTTTTTATAACTCATTTTAGGTTTATTTGAAAGCGGCCTTCCCGAGTAGGGTTATACCATGAAAAAATAAGGTTCATTCTCCCCCCGGCCTCCACAGGCTCGGGGGTATATAGTCAGCCGCGCTCCTATCGTCGCAGCTCACTATTTTAGGGTTCACATCACACACCATTCGCTATACGCCTACCGCCAGTCAAAAACATGCGCATAATCATATTATCAGGCCCTTAATAATATTGCTACTAATTAGAGGCGATTGATCTGGCGGCAGCGCATAGCTAAGCCGGTGTGTGACAGCGTGCGCCTATTCCGATTCTAAATCATCAAGAGATTCTTTTGCAGATTGATATGTATAATCATCAACTTCGAAAATCTCAATCTCATTTTCACTTCTCCATGCTCGAACCACAAAAAAATCAAATGGGTGAATATAGATTACAGAATAATCTTTTCCACTCCCATTGCCTTTGTTTGGAGAGATATAATCAATTATACCAGCAGCATGAAAAGTCAATCCATTTTCTAGATTTTCTTCATGATTTAAATCTCTGAAAAATAAGGTAGTTTCCATATCGCAACTCATCAATGCTCAATCCGTGCCTGACTAAGGCATGACTGACGATGCTTTCAATGATGGCTTTGATGTTGCTGTGGTCTACTTCCAGCATGGCTTAATATTTCATGCTCCGAAAAGCTTCGAGGATCCGCTCGGCATCGCGGGCGATTTTCTTGCCATTGATATGCTCGTCTCCATTGACCGTTCGGCGGGCTTTCACGTAGTCCTCCCGGGCGTCATTGATGTACCAGCGCAGCGGGGCCCCGGTAAACCAGCCACGTACCATGCCAATGACAGCGATCTTATATCCGATTTCCGGTTTGTTGACTAGCGCTGGGTGCTCCACTAGCGGCAGGCCCAGGTACTTGCCAAACCGGGCATAGTTGTCTTCCCAGGTCAGCTGAATGGGCCCACGACCAAAATAGCCGGTGTCCCAATACTCGGCCTGCTGCCGATATAGCGAAGGTTGCCGGAGCGGATTCGCCCGTCTTTCATTCTTAGGCTCAAAGTGGCACTCATGCCAGATGGAAGCAAAGATGTAGGCCAGGTGCCGGTCATCTCCAGTACCGTGCTCATGCCAGGCGGTCATCAATGCCATAAGCTGCACGGTCTCGATGTCACGGCTTAACGCTCTCCTTGCTGCGGCGCTCCATTCTATGATGTAGAGCCGCTTGGCAGTGACGACTACCTCAGGTAATGTTCCGCCATCGTAGATAAGGTCTTCTTCCAGTACCTTTGGCGGCTGTGGCTTGATGACGGCCTTTGGCTCCTGGTAGCCGATTAGGCTGTATAGCCACTCCAGAAAGGATATTGTTACTGTGTTCATCTCAATTTGTTTTCTAGCCAGTAGTAAAATGCAGCCAGTATGGCGGGCGGGATAAGGCTAATTGCGATGCAAAGGCTGATGAGCTCTAATACAATCCGCTTCATTAGATATCTCCTTTGTGGAGCGCCTTCCTCGCGGATATCTCCAAGTGAGTCAATTGTACCAGCGCATTGACTTGCTGGGCCATGGCTTTTGCCTGGGGGATATATTCTTTGTCCGTCTTTAACCTGCGGATATTCTCAAGCAATTGATTCTTGACCTCGTCCAGCACTTCATTGCCAATGACTTGCGCTACTGCAGCAGTAGGCTCCTGCCTGACTTGGACGGCGTGTGTAACTTCTACTACGTCTTCGACAAAGAAATTGACCTGGGCTTGATTGTGAAAGATGATAGGTTTGTTATCGGTCTTCACCACTACGCTGTCGCCTTGTTTGTCAACCTGAAGCACTTCGTATTCATAGTCACGGTAGCTTACCGTTTTGCCTATCAGGTTTTCCAGCTTTGAGATATTGATCGTGTTCATAATCACTCGTTTTCTAGTTTTTTAATTTCGCGTTCCATTTGAATTTTAGCCCTCCAGACTTCTATGATTTCCGCGGTGATATCTTCATCCCGCATGTCGTAATAGTTCCGGAGGACGTGCCGGACGTAGCCATCTGTCAACCGCTCGGCAGGCGTTTTATCTCCTATGATTCGGTTGCGGTGCTCCTTTCTGGATATCATCTCCAGGTTGTCCAGCGTGCAGTTCAGGCTGTCACCATCTTTGAAGACAACCATCATACCTCTTGGAATTGCTCCGTTCGCCTCTTCCCACAAATGCCGGTGCAGAGGCTTCCATTTGCTCTTTGCAATGCGGATCCATTTATACTTTCGTTTTGTGCTGGTATCCGTTCGGACGGTTATGCAGCCATCGTACTTAGC
>CAZNHN010000013.1:33578-41408 GCA_964572415.1 uncultured Phaeodactylibacter sp. | reverse complement strand
CCAACATACCCCGCGCTTTATGTTTAACTGGTTCAAAAAAAAAACGGCCCCGGACCCAAATGCCCCCGCTTTCTGGAAGGCTTACCTGGAAAGCCTGGCTGCTACGCCCTACCACAAAAAGACGCCAATCGAAGAGATTGGCTTTGTGGTTTTTGATACCGAAACAACAGGCCTGGATGTACAGGAAGATCAGATCCTTTCCATAGGTGCCGTGCGGGTGAAAAACTGGCAGCTTAGTGTAGAGGACCGTCTGGAGTGTTATATTCATCAGGAGTACCATCCGGATGGGAAAACAGTGGCCGTACACGGTATTTTACCAGGAGAAAAAGGGCACAGTATCGCGGAGTCAGAGGGCGTGCGCCGTTTTCTTGCCTTTGCCGGGGGCGATGTGCTGGTTGCCCACCACGCTGCCTTTGATATTGCGATGCTCAATGCGGCCATCCGGTCAGCGGGAGGCGGGAAGTTGCAAAATACTGTCCTGGATACCGGGGTGCTGGCCCGCAGAGTAGCCCGGAACCCTCAGATGGCACGCCCCGGTGCATTTGGGCTGGACCATCTGTGTGATATATACCGGATTGCTCAAAGTCTGTCCATTCTGCACACTTAAAAGACAGTATCGCACTAAAATTTTGTAATTTCGCCCGCGCAGGTAAAGGTGGGCCGGAGGGCTTACCCTGCTGCATAAAAGAACCAATTTCTAACAAACAAGATAGATAGAAAATGAGAACGATTTTGATGATGTTGCTGTCGTTCAGCCTGTTGGCTTGCGGCAGTGGTTCTGCTCAGGAAGGAACAAAGACAGGTGCAGGCGAGGATACTTCAGCCCCGGCAGATACTGAGGCTTCACCTATTGAAGATGCCCGCTTGGTATCACCGGATTATGAGCCTGCTTTTCCTCGTGTGGAACTTAAGAAGTGGTACCTGACAGAGTACGTTTACGATGGGCGAAGTGTAAAAATGAGAAAAGATGACCTTCCCATGATTACCATCGCTAATGGTAAAATCTCCGGCCATGGTGGCTGCAACAAGTTCAGCTCTACTGCCACCCTTCAGGAAGATGGTACCCTGAATATTGGCGAAATAGCTTCCACTAAAATGCTTTGTCAGGGTAAAATGACTCAGGAGTCCCGCTTTTTCGATTTGCTGAAGTCTGCAAATGCCTACAGTGTGAACAAGGTATTCCTGGAAATCTCAGGCGATCAGGGGCAATTATCTTTCCGGGCAGAATACAAACCTCAGCCCGATACTGTTGAATAAGTATCGGTAGCGGCGGGCACTGAAAAAATCACAATTGGTGGGCAGAACAGGGCTCACCCTTTTTTATTCCATATCCAAATGGAGGATCAATAGCGGCGTATCTGTGGATAACACCATTTTTTTGGTCTGACTACTGTGCAGGATATTATCCCAGAACCCCCGGTGGCGGGTTGCCATTACAATGACCTGTGCACCGTTAGCAGCGGCATAAGCGCTCAGCCCCTCAACAACTGAGTCGTCTTTGACTTCTGCCATTTCGAAAGCAAAAGGCGGATCGCCCTGCTCGAATAGCTCTTCAAACAATTTGCCCTGCTCTTTCTCAAACGGGATGTCCTTCTTGCGTTGTACATGCACAAAGTGTACGTGGGCATTGAAAAGCCGGTTGAAAGCGATGAGTTTTTTGACGACCGTCTCATGGTGGGCATCGTAATGACTGGCGTACACCATATGTTTAATTGGGGTATAGCTCACATTTTTCGGGATGAGGAGTACCGGGCACTCGGCTCTCTGGGAAACGCTGGAAGATACACTTCCAAACACACGCTCCAGCACGCCTCCGTCTCCGGTGGTGCCCATGACGATAAGGTCGAAATCCTTACTTTTTGACGCAATTTCATCAGCGGGGAAGCCTACAAGTAATTCAGTTTGGACATCGATTGGGAACCCCTCCGGTCTGTCACTAATCAACTCTTCAAGGAAATCGTTTAGCAGTTGATTGCGGCTCTCCATCAAGGCGTGCACCGGAGGAATGAAATTGGCTTCCCCACTTGATTCCGGGAGGAATACGTGGACTAGTTTTGCCTGTTCAGCACCGATGTGGGCGGCTAATTCCATGGCATACTGAAACGCATTGCGGGACGCATTGGAGAAATCAACGGGGATGAGTAGGTTTTTCATATGGTTAGATTTTAGCATTGATTAATACCTCCAGTAAACTGTTCAGCTTACCTGGAAAATTAAGCAGAAGATACCCTATTTTGCCCCATCTCTGGAGGGGGGCAGTGCATTTTCTGGCTTTGCACCCTTTGCTCCGTCGCCGAAGCGGCTATGGCGCATAGGAGATAGGGTTGGGGCAAACAAAGGCAGAAAATGCGATTTACAGGCTATGCAGTTACTACCTCTATCAATAAAAAATGCTGCGGAGAACAAAAGTTCGCCCGCAGCATTCGAAAACCAAGCTATTGTCTAGTTGTCAGTCAGTATGTGCTTAAACAGTTTCTACAGTGCGTGGTGCTGCTGCCATCATCTCCTCATCCGCGCCGTCTTCAAACTTGCGGAAGTTGTCGATGAAAGCTTTCGCCATCTTATTAGCTCTGCGGTCGTACGCATCTTTGTCTGCCCAGGTATTACGAGGGTTGAGAAGCTCTGAAGGTACGCCAGGGCACTCTTTTGGAATGTGCAGGCCGAATACAGGCTCCTGCTCATACTCCACGTTGTCGAGTCTGCCTTCCAGTGCATCTGTGATCATCGCCCGGGTATACTTCAGTTTGATGCGGGTGCCCACACCATAAGGGCCACCGGTCCAGCCGGTATTGATCAGCCATACATTCACACCGTATTTTTCCATGCGCTCACCCAGCATGCGGGCATACTCAGTGGGGTGCAGCGGCATGAATGGTGCGCCGAAGCAGGCGGAGAAGGTCTTCACAGGCTCGTCGATACCTACTTCTGTACCTGCCACTTTGGAAGTATAGCCAGAGATGAAGTGGTACATCGCCTGTCCCGGTGTCAGCTTGCTGATCGGAGGCAAGGCGCCGAATGCGTCGGCTGTCAGGAAGAAGATGTTTTTCGGATGACCGGCAATGGCAGGCTGTACGACATCCTCAATGTGATAAATCGGATAAGACACCCTGGTATTTAGCGTCACGCTGCTGTCTTCGTAATTGACAGTACGGGTATTGGGGAAGAACCCAATGTTTTCCAAAATTGCGCCGTGCCTGATAGCATCGAAGATTTCCGGTTCTTTTTCGCGGGTTAGGTCAATGGTTTTAGCGTAGCAGCCACCTTCAAAGTTGAAGATACCATTCTCGCCCCAGCCGTGCTCATCGTCACCGATCAGAGACCGGTTAGGGTCTGCGGAGAGAGTGGTCTTGCCGGTACCGCTCAGTCCGAAGAATACGGCAGCGTCACCGTCTTTGCCCACATTAGCAGAGCAGTGCATGGTCAACAGATCACGGAAGGCAGGTAATTCAAAGTTCAGTACAGAGAACACACCTTTCTTGATCTCACCGGTGTAGCCGGAGCCTCCTACCAATACTTCTTTCTTACCAAAATTGATAATGGAGAAGTTGGGTTGGCGGGTATGGTCCGTCTCCACATCTGCTTCGAAGCCCGGTGCGCATAGTACGGTCCACTCCGGATCGAACTGTGCAAGCTCTTCTTCGTTCATGCGCAGGAACATATTGTACACGAACAGATTGCTCCAGGGATATTCGGTTACGATACGCAGATTCGTACGGTATTCAGGGTCTGCACAGGCCTGTACATCGCGGACGTAAATTTCTTTGCCATCAAAATACTTCACCAGTTTGGCACGCAGCTTATCATAGTCCGCACCGTCAAAAGGCTTATTAATAGCATTCCAGTCCACCCGGTTCTTTGATACCTCATCCTCAACAATGAAGCGGTCCTGTGGTGAGCGGCCGGTAAACTTTCCGGTACTGACGCAGAGTGCGCCCGTATCAGCTAGTACCCCCTGATCTTTGCACAGGGTAGCCTCGACCAATTCCTCCGGTAGCAAGTTGTAGCGAACTGCTGCCGGGCTTTCTATGCCCAATTTTTTCAGGGCCGTCTCAATTGCTTTGGCGTTTTGCATGAATCCTAGTTTTTTGTTGTTGATTACGATTCAAATATGCGCGATATATTTAGCCTTGCAATTGAGATTGCTCACTTGGGCCAGTGATATTTATCAGGCGAAAAAAAATCAGCAGCCCCAGATTTGGAACTGCTGATTTTTTATTTGTGAAACAGAATTTTCTGCACAACTCTAGTCCATGATAAAAGGATAGTCCTCCTGTACGTAATTATCCGTGTAGAGTTCTGATGCGTCAGGATAGTCTGATTCTTCAGCAAACTTCACCGCTGCCTTAATTTCGTCTTTTATCTTGTCTTCGATTTCCTTTAACTCTTCTGCAGTTGCGATCTTATTGTCCAGAATTGTCTTTTCCGTGATTTTAATCGGATCGCGGTCTTTGTATTCCTGTACCTCCTCTTTTGTCCGGTATTTAGCCGGGTCAGATACGGAGTGCCCTTTGTACCGGTAGGTTCGGACTTCGAGGTAGTAGGGACCATTGCCGGCACGGATGTGCTCCGCAGCACGGCTCACTGCTTCGTGCACGGATTCCGGGTTCATGCCATCCACTGCTTCACTTGGCATATCGTATGCCAGTCCCATCTTGTAAAGCTCCGTTACATTACTCGTCCGTTTTACGGAAGTACCCATGGCGTAGCCATTGTTCTCTACGATGTAAAGCACCGGCAGTTTCCACGCCATAGCCATATTAAAAGATTCGTGCAGTGCACCCTGACGGGCAGCACCATCACCAAACATCGTTACGCAGAGGTTGTCCGTCCCTTTATACTTTTCCGCAAAAGCGATACCTGTACCGATTGGGATTTGAGCACCCACGATGCCGTTGCCGCCAAAGTAGCGGTGCTCCTTCGAGAAGAAGTGCATAGAGCCACCTTTACCCTTTACAATACCGGTCTCTTTTCCGAAAAGCTCTGCCATGCAGGCGTTGGTGTCACAGCCACGCCCCAGTGCTGTACCGTGCTGACGGTAAGCTGTGGCAATTGCATCTTCGCGGCGGATAGCAGATTCCATACCCGCGGCAACCGCTTCCTGCCCGATATACACGTGACAGAACCCGCGGATTTTCTGCTGGCCGTACATCATCAGTGCCCGCTCCTCAAATTTGCGGATGCGGAACATCAGTTCATACCATTGTAGGTACTGCTCTTTGCTGTACTTAGGCTTTTTAGACCGCGATTTGCGGGTAGTTTTTTTCTTTTCCGTCGCTGTATCCATACCTGAATTCTATGGTTAGTGTTCAATATTTGTCATTACAACACCTAAAGGTATACCTTGTTTGCGGTGCTGCTGTTTAGCGTGGGCAAATATACTCAGCTTGCAGGGTTTTGCCAATTTTTACACTAAGTGTTGTATGTTCGTACCTTAAGATTGCCGTTTTGGAAGCGGTGGTCGGCGCATGACTAAGCATAAATATGAACCAGGAACTACTAACCCTCATTGTCACGCACATTAGCCGGCCGGTGCCGGGGAGTGCGCATATTTTTTTTGATGTGCAGGATCAGCCCCTGCCTGATTATCATGCCGGGCAGTTTTTGACCCTGCTTTTTCCGGATTTGGGCCCTTTGCCATTTCGGCGGTCTTATTCGCTTGCCTCCACTCCAGGCGTGGACCCTCAGTTGTCGATCTGTGTCAAGCGGACTGTCAACGGGCAGGCTTCGGCTTACCTGACCCAAAAGCTGCAGGTGGGGGATGTCCTTAGGGCCTTGCCGCCCGCCGGGCAGTTTGTACTGCCCGACACGCCCCGGCCGTTGCTGCTGATTGCCGGAGGCAGTGGCTTTGTGCCGGTGTTTGCCCTGCTCAAAGCTGCGCTAAACAGACCGGGCACCAAAAAAATCCAACTCCTGCTGGCCAACCGGAATGCCGAGTCCGTCTTTTTCCGGGAGGAGCTGAAGCAACTGGAACGCCGCCATTCCGACCGGCTAAGGGTTGTCCATCTTCTAAGCCAGGCAACAGCCACCTGCGAAGATGAGCTAAAAGCCACCGCCCATACGGAAGTCCGGCAGGGGCGCCTGAGCAATGCATGGCTGGAGTTCTGGGCGGAGCAGGTTCTGGGTAAGCAAATGCCGGAAGCACATGCCTACGTCTGCGGCCCGCCGGGGCTGATGCTCAAAGCCTCCATGACCTTGCGGTTTCTTGGCTTTGGAGCGGACCGGCTGCATCAGGAGGATTTCATCATTCACACCCCTTTCCGGCCGGAAGCCAGTCAGTTGCCGCATGCCGTGATAGAACTGCGGTTTAAAGGTAAAGCGCTGGCATTTCCGGTAGCGCCGGGGCAGACCCTGCTTGAAGGGGCGCTGGCTGCGGGCATAGAATTGCCCTACAGCTGTCGGAGCGGGAGCTGTACGACCTGCTCCGCTCAACTGACCGGAGGACGGGTCGAAATGTATACCCACAACAGCCGGGTAGACAGCGATGCTACCAACGGTCATATTTTCACCTGCGTGGCCTACCCGGTCACGCCTCAGGTGCAGCTGACCATAAGATAAGTTTGTTAACTTTGGAGCAAATTCTGTTATCTGTTGAAGTGTATCCATTGCCATACCGAATTGCCTGATCATGCAAGGTTTTGCCTGCAGTGCGGTGCGCCGCAGCCGGAAGGACAGGGTGCTGTGGGAGCAGATACCCAACCGATGATTGATTTGGAGGGCAATGTGAGCAAACAGCTTACGGAAGCTTTCTTTCGCCGGATGCGCCAAAAAGTGGAAGAAGAACAGCCCGGGGCAGCGGTGGAAGCTTACCGGGAATTATTGTACGAATCTGGTTTCCGGGATATGCTCCACCGGCGGGAGACTCAGCTGGCCGATCAGTTGCGCTACCTGGATGGAGAAGGCGAATCGGTTGCTGTACAAAATGAAAGGGTGCAACGGCATTTGGAGGAACTCACAGACTACTTCCTCCTTCACTATGCGAAGGAATTGAATACGATTTCCCTTCCCGAAGCCATCCTGCGGCATCAGGGCCCCGGCGCCGATGACCACCCGCTGGAAACGGTTATTTTTGATTACCTCGATTTCGGCAGCGAGCCCGATGAAACGATATACACGGATTTTATAAAAATGCCCGTACAGAAACTGCGCAATGCCGGTAAGTTCTTCCTGAAGCCGGAGCGCCGGGACGAGCGGATCTACTTCATCTGCGACCAAAGCCTGCTGGGCTCCTGTAAGGAAGGCTTCGCTATGACCGAGCGGGGGCTGTACTGGAAAGCACAGCTGCAAACGCCACACTACGTGCTTTACGAAACCCTGGGCACCGTTAAGCGCGAAAAGGACTGGTTGCTCATCGATGAAAAATTTTTCAACATCAATCTCCGCTTCAACATCAAGATGCTCAAGTTACTCAAGCGGCTGCAGCAACGTTTCAGAGCCGGTAAAAAATAGCCAGGTCATTGATCGGCCGCCCGTCAAATAGCGTGAACTCGCTAATGTTCACATCAAAGCGATCCCCGTTTTCCGTGATGTAACTGGTGGTACCGGTATGGTAAATAATAGGGAGCCCAAATTCTATGCTGAAAGACAAGCGGTCAGTCACTGGGATGTTGGCACCTATAAAAGGAGTCAGCCCACCGAGTACATGCGTATGATTAGCTGAACCGACAATACTGCTGAAGCCGGAAGGCATGCCTTCGAGGGGTCGGTCGTTGACGTAGGTGATGCGTTCGGTGAAAATCACACCGGCCTGAGCATCTGCGCCGAAGTAGACGGGCAGCTTTTGGCTCAACCGGTAGGTAGAACGCCCTATGCTGAACAGCAGGCTGGCGCGTG
>CAZNHN010000013.1:0-33449 GCA_964572415.1 uncultured Phaeodactylibacter sp. | reverse complement strand
TGTGATGATGGCAGGCAAAATATCCACACCAATCTGGTTGTAGTAAGGCCCAAAGGTCGGGGAAGTGGGCAGCGTTTCAGACTGCGCCTGAGCAGCGTATTGTAGCATCAGTAGTGCAAAAAGCAGGAGAATAGTGTTGCGCATGGGTGATTCATTTTTTCATTAAACGTGAAATCCTTATCCATGAGGTGCGAGGAAATATTTTAACGTTCCACTGCCCCAAAATATCCTGAAAACAAAAAGAGCGAATTGCCGTTTCCTTCAGAAAATCGAATGCCAAAGCAACGCAAAAAGGGAGACCTCCCTACCAAAGACTGCGTACAATGCGGCCGCCCCTTCACCTGGAGAAAAAAATGGGAAAAGGTTTGGGAGGAGGTCAAATACTGCAGCGAGCGTTGCCGGCGGGAGGCCAAACGGGACCGAAACTAAACTGTTCACTCAAAATTTTAGCTGGTAAGCAGCCAAATAATATGTCTGAAAATCCACCACCACAGCAAAGAGACCCCGCAGAGGAAGGGTACAACGAATATGGCAACTTTGCCTTCCACCCTTACAACGTATTGCTGATCTTGTCCCTGCTGGGCATTACGGCTATGTTTCTTGCGTTCACTGCCGCCTTTGTGTACACCCGGGTGCAGAGTGACCTGCCGCCGATCAGGCTACCGAATATTTTTATTTTCAATACGCTGGTCTTACTGGCAAGTAGTGGCGCAATGGTCTGGGCAAAGCGCTGCTATAAATCTGATGATACGGAAAACTATCAGCGGGCGCTTCTCGCTACCATGGCGATTTCCTTCATCTTTATGATTCTGCAGGGCGTGGGCTGGTATCAGTTGTTTAGCAATCAGATTTACATTCACAGCGACAATTCTGCGGGCTACCTTTATGTGATTTCAGCCCTGCACTTTGCCCACGTCATCGCTGGCCTGCCTTTCCTGGGGCTTTTCCTGTGGACCGCCCGCAAGCGCATGAAAGAGCCGGTGAGCGTGCTGGTTTATTTTTCTGACCCCGAAAAACGGCTGAAGCTCCGCCTGCTGACCATCTACTGGCATTTTCTGGACGCGCTTTGGATTTATTTGGTCATCTTTTTCTACCTTAATTATTTGCTTCGGTAGCTTTCTTTCCGCTAATTTCGGGGCAAAGAACTACCCTAAGATGAAACATCTACTGCCTGCCTGCGCTATATTGATGCTACTGCTTAGCAGCTGCAAAGTGACGAAGCCCGTTCGCCCTATGGAAGAATACGAAGAGCTGTACCGAGATCAGGTTTCCATCATCAACATCCCCGTGGATGTACCGGTGCGGGATCTGGAGGCTGTACTCAACAAACAACTGAGTGGCATACTCTACGAAGACAATAACCTCCGGGATGGCGATAAAATGATGGTCCGGGCGATCAAACAGGATGATATCCTTCTGGGGCTCGACTCACAGGCCATTACCTATCGTATCCCGCTCGACCTTTGGATCAAGTACGACCTCGGCATCAGTACAGTAGAAGCCAACGGTCAGATTTCGCTGGATTTCAAAACCGGCTTCGGAGTGAACACAGACTGGAGTATCTTCACTACGACTACGTTGGAAGGCCACCAATGGCAACAAAAACCGCGGGTAAAAATGGGCTTCGTAGACTTGCCGGTGGGTTTTATTGCGGATATCGTCCTGCGCAACAGTACACGGCAGATTTCCAAAGCGATAGATGACCTGGTCCGGGAGCAGTTCGACCTGCGCAAGACTGTGGAGGAAGCCTGGCGGGAGATGTTTCAGCCGGCGCTGGTTTCTGAAGAATACAATACCTGGCTGACCGTGAACCCACAGTACATCGGTATGAGCCCCGTTGCCACCGAGCGGGGGAGGATCGCGACTACCATTTACGTAGAGGGTAAACCCTCGGTAAAAATCGGTGAGCGCCCGGACCCCAAGTACATACAGCCCCTGCCGCCCCTGCGCATCAGCCCGGTGGAAGCCGAAGACTTTACCTTGCACATCAACGCTGAGATTTCCTACGATGAAGCCGAACGCCTTGCCAAAACCCAGTTGGTTGGTGAAACCTTCTCCTACGGCCGCCGCTCCGTGACGATTCAGGACCTGGAGTTTTTTGGTAAAGGCAGCAATATCGTGGTCAATACCACTCTGAGCGGCACCTACAACGGCAGTATTTATCTAGTCGGCCGCCCGGTTTTTAACCCCAAAAAGAATACCATCGATATCGAAGACCTGGAATATACGCTGGATACCAAAAATTATCTCTTCCGGTCTGCCGGCTGGCTGATGAAAAGTACCATCAAAAATAAGATTGCCGAAAACCTCAATTTTCTGCTCGATTACAATATGAAGGATATGCAGGAACAATTTCAGGAACAGCTACAGGAATACGAGCTGGCTACCGGTGTGGTGCTGAACGGCAATCTGGAAGCTATAGACCTTCGCAACGCTTACCTCACAGTAGATGGTATGGTCGTTGACCTGGCGCTGACGGGCAACGTCAATGTACGGGTGAAGGGGTTGAGCAAATAGCTACTGCCTGACCATCGTTAATTGCCGCTCCTTATCCCCGTCCATCATTTTCAGTTGCAGCGTGTCATTGGCGAGCTTGAGAATCTCGACTGCCTTTTCGGTACTGGCTTGATTGAGGGTGTCGCGAGTAAACAGGTAAGTGCCATCCACGTAAAAGCTGCCGGCTTCCCGGTAATTGAGGGTGCTGCGATAGGTATAGCGTTCTGCGGGCGTGAATTCAAGTTCAATCTGACTGGGGTCAACCGCCAAAGGGGTGCCTTCTTCCGTGATAGCCACAGCTTGCCAGTTTCCCTGCAGGTCGGCAGGCTGATAGCCCGACTGGCAGGCGGGGAGGATGGTGAGCAGCGCAAAAACAACAATCAGTATTCTCATTCGCAATTCGGTATTGTTTGAATCCGCAGCAAAAGTACGAACTGTGGCTGGCCTGCCCAACTTGGATTTTACGGTACCGGGCCTGCCGGGCTTGCCAAAACCCGGCTTAGGAAGGGAATTCCCTGTTTTTATTGCTCCAAAACCAATGGAACAAGTATATTCGCGCTGTCCAAAAAAATGACCATGGAGCAACGCAAACAAGTCCTTTCTGCTATTCAGCCCACCGGGCAGATGCACTTTGGCAACTACTTCGGGGCGGTGAAGAACTGGGTCGCCCTGCAGGAAAAGTACGATTGCATCTACGGGGTGGTCGATTACCATGCCATGACGATGCCTTACAATCCGAAAAAACTTCGGGAAAATACCTGGGAACTGCTCTTTAACCTGATGGCGGTTGGCGTTAAGCCGGAATCCCTGTTTATTCAGTCCCTGGTGCCGGAGCATGCAGAATTGTGCTGGATTTTCAATTGCTTCACCTCCTACGGGCAGCTGACCCGTATGACGCAGTTCAAGGACAAAAGCGCACAGGTTACTGAAACAGCCACCGACAGCTTTATCTCCGCTGGCTTGCTGGACTATCCCGTGCTGCAGGCCGCTGATATCCTCATCTACCGGGCAGATTATGTACCGGTAGGCAAGGATCAGGAACAACACCTGGAGCTCACCCGCAACATCGCGCAACGCTTCAACAATCAGATGGGCAAAGAATACTTTGTCCTGCCGGAGCCGCTGTACACAGAAGTGCCTAAGGTCCGCTCCGGAGATACGCCTGCCGTCGAAATGAGCCCGGGCGTGGACAACCTCTTCACCCTGCTCAAGGCCGCCGAGTCCATGGACGCCTACAAAAGCCTGATGAAGGACTACGAGGCCGGTGAATTAAAGTATGTGGACCTAAAAGATGCCGTAGCCGATGCCCTTGTAGGGCTGAGCGCCAGCTTCAAAGCCCGCAAGGAAGCCCTGAAGGCAGACAAAAAGGAGATCAAGAACCAAATCAAGGCCTCTTCCGCTGAAATCCGCAAGAAAGCACAGGAAACCGTCCGTGCCGTAAAGGAGATGGCGGGGCTGTCCAATGTGAAGTTTTAAACCACCATTATGAAGATCATCTGCATCGGCCGCAACTACGCCGAACACGCCAAAGAGCTCAATAATCCGGTGCCGGGCAGCCCGGTGGTATTCATGAAGCCGCCTTCTGCGCTGCTGGTGAACAACAAACCCTTCTACTATCCGGAATTTACCAAAGACCTGCACCATGAAATAGAGGTGGTGCTGAAAATTGGCAAAAACGGCCGGCATGTACAGCCGGAATTTGCTGCCGATTACTACCCGGAAATTGGTTTGGGCATCGACTTTACCGCCCGCGATGTGCAGCAGCGCCTGAAAGACAAAGGCCACCCCTGGGAAATTGCCAAGGGCTTTGACGGCTCCGCAGTGATCAGTGATTTTCTGCCCATCGAGCAGTGCAACCGGGGCGCTATAGAATTTGAGCTGAAGAAGAACGGGGAGACGGTACAACACGGCAATACCAAAGACCTCCTCTTCTCCTTTGATACCATCATTGTTTACGTATCGAAGTTTTTCAAATTGCAAATGGGCGACCTCATTTACACGGGTACGCCCGCTGGCGTAGGGCCGGTACAAATTGGCGATCAGTTGGAGGGCTTCCTGCACACGAAGACGGAAGTTAAATCCATGTTCCGCTGCGAAATCAAATAAGGGCGCAACAAGTACCTAAATATTGGTGCAAAACCAGTTGTGTATTTTATTTGTCGAGAAGCCCTGAAAAGCGAGCCATTTTGTGCTTTATTCCTATTTTTGCAGCGATTTTGCCGGGGCTATTTCCCGGCGTTAATCCGAAATAAACCGAATTTATGCCATACTTATTCACCTCTGAGTCTGTTTCCGAAGGGCACCCTGATAAAATCGCTGATCAAATCAGCGATGCCCTCGTTGATCATTTCATCGCTTTTGACCCTTCTTCGAAGGTCGCCTGTGAAACGCTGGTAACAACCGGTCAGGTGGTGCTTGCCGGTGAGGTCAAGTCTGATGTTTACCTCGATGTGCAGCAAATTGCCCGCGATGTGATCGAGCGCATTGGGTATACCAAGTCTGAATATATGTTTGAGGCCCACTCCTGCGGTGTCCTTTCTGCTATCCACGAGCAATCGCCTGATATCAATCAGGGCGTGGAGCGCGAAAGCCCGGAGGAGCAGGGCGCCGGCGATCAGGGCATGATGTTCGGTTATGCTTCCAATGAGACGGAGAGCTATATGCCACTGGCGCTTGCCATTTCTCACAAAATCCTGCAGGAACTGGCCGCTATCCGCAAGGGAGGGGAGGAAATGACTTACCTTCGTCCGGACTCTAAGTCGCAGGTGACGATCGAGTATGCAGACGACAACACGCCTCAGCGCATCGATACCATCGTCGTATCTACACAGCATGATGATTTCGATGAGGATGAGCGCATGCTGAATAAAATCCGCGAGGACATCATCAAGATTGTTATCCCGAAGGTCAAAGCTCAGCTCAAGCCTGAACTGCAGAAGCTGTTTGATGATAATATTACCTACCACATCAACCCGACCGGTAAGTTTGTCATCGGTGGCCCGCACGGGGATGCCGGACTGACTGGCCGCAAGATCATCGTAGATACCTACGGCGGCAAGGGTGCCCACGGTGGTGGTGCCTTTTCCGGCAAAGACCCTTCCAAGGTAGACCGTTCTGCGGCCTATGCGACCCGCCACATTGCGAAGAACCTCGTGGCTGCCGGTGTTTGTGATGAAGTCCTGGTGCAGGTGTCCTACGCGATCGGTGTGGCGGCGCCTACCAACATTTACGTCAACACTTACGGCACCGCTAATGTGAAGATGAGCGATGGCGAGATTGCCAGGAAGGTAGAAGAGGTGTTTGATATGCGCCCCTACGCGATTGAGCAGCGCCTGAAGCTCCGCACCCCGATCTACTCCGAGTCTGCCGCTTATGGCCACATGGGCCGTACACCGGAGCAAAAGACGGTGAAGTTCGTCGATGGTGCCGGCCGCGTTAAGGAGATGGAGGTGGAAACCTTCACCTGGGAGAAACTTGACTACGTGGATAAGGTGAAAGCGGCATTTGGACTGTAATTTTGATTCGATTATAGCTAGGATTCACAGCGCCAGCCTGTTGCGACGGGTTGGCGCTGTGTGGTTCAGATCATAAGCCAATCCTGGTAATTATCGGGGTTGATCACCTGATATTTTGCATCTGGGTAGGCGTTCTTCCATCCACCGGGTGCTTTGGGTTTTTTTCGGGGATTCCACTTGAATTCGTACCCATACAGTGCTCCGCCCCGGTCCTCTATCCAGTCGATTTCCTGCTGATCGTAAGTTCTCCAGAAATAGTTGTAGACCAGTATGTCGTTGTAGTGCTGATACTTTATGCGCTCTGCAATCATATAGTTTTCCCACAAAACGCCCATGTCGCTCCGCATATTTACGGGGTTAAGGTTGCCGGCCAGGATATTCCTTATGCCATTATCGAGAAAGTAATACCGGTGACTTTTATTGACTTCCTTTCTCAAATTCCTGCTGAAACCGCCCGTTTTGTAGAGAATGAACACTTTAGTAAGCAAATCAAGGTACTTTTCCACGGTGTTTCTGCTGATTTGAAGCGAATTAGATAGTTCTGGTATACTCACTTCCCCGCCAACCTGAAAGGCAACCAACCTAAGCAAGTCAATGATTTTATCACTGTTTCTGATGGTTTCGAAAGTCAGGATATCTTTAAGTAGATAGGAGTTGAGCAGGTCACGCAGATATAAGTTTTTCTCTTTGACGGTATCCAATTGCAGTAATTCGGGGTAATTGCCATAAATCAAGCGCTGATACAAACCATCTTTACGCTCTTTTATGCTCTCTTTTTTTGCAATTTCCCCTTCTGATATGCCAAATAGCTTGAAAGTCATTTTCCGCCCGGTCAGAGGCTCTCCGGTATAGTTTTCAACATCAAAGGCAGATGATCCGGTGATGAGTACTTTCAATCCGTCAATTTCGTCTATCATGAGCTTTAGGGCATTACCGATGTCAGGTATCTTTTGGGCTTCATCAATAACAAGGAACTTTTTGCCTTCCAGGATTTGGGAAAGCGCTTTTACGCTCCTTCTTTCAAATAGTTCTTTGGTAGCAATATCCTCCCCATTGAGCAATACGTAAGGCTCAGTGGCTTCTGATAATATCTTTTGGATTAACACCGTTTTCCCCACCCGGCGTGGGCCCAGAAGCACCACCACCTTGTTGGGCCGCAGGTATTCTTTTATCTGTACTTCTGTAAATCTTGGAATAAAGTCCATGACTATTTTTGAATAAATTAACGTTAATTCATTCAGTTAGTTGAACAAATTAACGTTAATTCGTTCAATTTAAGAGCTGTTTAATCCTGATTTACAGCAAAAACAGCCGGACATAGCCGGCAAACCCTCAAAAAAACAAGGGCAAGCTACACATTCCAGTGTTAGCCTGCCCCTTTGGGGTACATGGGATTATAAAAATGGGGTAGAGGCCCTTATGGGTTAAGGTTGCCTGCTTTTACCTGGAAAAAGTCGAATGTTGTGGTGTCAGTGTCTAAAAGCAGGGTCGGATTACCATAGCTGACACCTGCAAAGGGGTTCTCGGGATTGATAAAACTGGTGTTTGTACGCAAGTACCGGACCGAAGGGCTGTCCTGGAAACTGGCATTAATGCCAAGGATCAGCCGGCGCATCAGGATCAGATCAAGTGTGGTTAGGCTGCCACTGTTGTTGACATCTCCGGCGGCGTAAATAAAGGGGGATTCCGGTAGCTGTACCCCAAGAATAATACGTGCAGCGATTACCATATCTACCGGGCTGTCATTCAGGCGGGTGATTTGGCCACTAATCGAGGCCGTTTGAGCATATACGGTAGCGGAGCATAGGCATAGCGCTACCAGGATTATGAGGGTATTTTTCATAATGGTTGAGTTTTGAAAGGGGCTGCCCGCCCGTAAGCAGGCAGCACCACTAATTCATCGAAAGGAAATTAATACTAACGCGCAATCATGATGCGATGGGTGGTAGTCCCTTCGCTGGTCCACACCTGAAGCAGGTACAAGCCTTCCGGCAAATGCTGCAGGCTGAACTCAGACTGTCCGCCCTGGATTTGCTGTACGGTACGGCCATCAGTTGCCATCAGGCGGGCGCTTTCCAGTTGCGCACCCTCCACCAAAATGCGGATCTGATCACTGGCCGGATTTGGGAAGGCCCGAACCTTAAACGCCTGAGCGGCTTCCGGCACATTCACAAGGCCATCCTTAACCACTCCTGAAGTAGGCAGCCCTTCTAATTGGAAGTCTGTTTCGTCGGCATTGATGAGTCGGATATTCTCAATATCAAAGTCCAGCGGATAGTCATTGCCGCGCATGAAAATGACATCCTGAATGGTAATGTGCAGTTGGCCAATGGCACCGCTGCCTTCTGCATTTATCCCATCCGTACGGGTCAGGGCTACATCAATGCGACCATCGTCGTAGCGGTCTTTGGACAGCCCGATCAGGTCTTCGTTGGCATTGCCAATCCAGGATTCCAGGAAGGAAGCGGAGGCGCTGCCCGGTGCAACAGCGGAAGTGTCGTACACGATGGTGAACGCCAGGCCATAGACTTCGGGTACGGTCGTGCCAGGCTCACCGAGCATAATATTGAAGGTAGCCGGGATGCCGAGGACCACTGTGTCCGGTTCGATGTAGATGGCGCCCGCCATGCTGCGGTTTTCCTCCTCCGGCAGTAAGTTCACCTCTTCGCCCCAGTTGTTCACCAGGGCCAGGGTGTCTGCCGCATCAATGAAGCCGTCGCCGTTGGTATCCAGGTGCTTGTAGTTGACGTTTGAAGTTGGCGTGGCGTTTTGCCAGCCCGGTGCCACCTGGGCTTCCCAGGCAATCGTTGCATCGGCCCGTTCTGGTCCGGCAGTGCCAAACCCGAGGCCAATGTTGAGCAGGTCGAAGTGGGTCACCAGCCCATCCACATCGGTATCGCCGGGCCAGACTTCGGGCTGCAGCACATCTACAGTACCGTTTTGGAGAACAACGGGAAGAACGTTTTCAAGATCCGTCACTTCAATATTGACCGGGGTGGGGGAGAAGGTTACCGGAGTGGGCCCCTGCAGGGTGTCGGCCCTCAGGCAAAGCGTGAATAGCGGTGTGCCATCCGAAAGGGTTACCGTATTGAGGTCGAGATTGAACCAGGACATGGCAATAATGCCTTCGTCTGTAAGATTAAGGTTGAAGTCTGTTGCCGGATTCAGCCCGGGGAGGTTGCCAGCCAATAGCAGGGTGTCAAAGCTGAGCCGGTCTTCGTCCCAGTTAATGGATAGCTGTACAGTGCCAACTTCCGTGAAATTTTCAACGGTCACATCAAGGCAAACCACCTCACCAGTGTCCACCATAGCGCTACCGATCTGTAGCGTCACATCGTCCGGTCCTCCGGAGCCTTGTATGAAGCACCCGCCGTTGACAGGTGTAAATGTAGTGCCTTCTACATTCTCCAACATAAAGGGGTGAATGGACTCACTGAAGCTGATTCCTGTCGAGCTGCCCGGGTCCCCAACGGCATCAAAACACAATTCAACGAGTACATCTCCGTCCTCAACCAATATCGCGTCAGGTGCGGTAGCTCCCCAGACAAGGCTTATCTGCCCGTTCCCGGCATCACTGTCTTCAATAGTAAAGGAAACCTCATCGCCCAGAACGCCGCCATTTATTCCGGTATAGCTGAGAATACCTGGCAGCCATGCAATGCCTGCTTCAAAACCAGTGACTTCAGCGGCACCTGAGACAGTTACCGGTACGCAGAAGTTAGTATTGGTACTTACTATCGCTTCTCCAATCGTCACGGTAGCCGCATTTCCTGTACCACCACAATTCGGTGTTATCGGAGCGGGGCTGTAGGTTGTACCTGCTGCATCTGTGATCGTTAGGCTGTAGGCAACATTCTCCGGCACATTCTCCAGGGTGGAAAAGATAGCGCCCTGCTCCACGAATCCGGTACTCCATTCAAAAGTGTAGGGCTGTACCCCGCCACTCCATACAGCACAGGATATGGAAGCCAAAAAAGTGCCATCCGGCAATTCGGTGCAACTGATGGAATGGCCGGTTAGGAATTCACCCGCAACCGTGCAACTGCCATCCTCAAAAGTAGCCGCTACCTCAGCCCCGCTTTCCAGGTAACTGACCAAGATGCTGTCATCAAAAGCAATATCAGTTTGGCTGCCTTCAGGGCCTACCGCATCGAAGCAGATTTCAAAGAGCGTAGCATCCTCCTGTACCGGCAGGCCTTCCGGGATGTCGATATCCCACTGCACGGTCAGGTGTCCGTTGCCGGTTTGAGAAAGGTCAAGCCCATCGTCGAGCAGGGCGGTCAGTGCTCCTTCATTGACGCCTGTAAAGGACAGGACATCAGCCGACCAGGTCAGTGCAAAATCCAGCCGGGAAATGGGCGGGACCTCGCTCGCTTTGACCGGGATACAGATGGAACCGCCTTCTGTTACCGTTTCATTGCCAACGTAAATGGTGGGGTCTCCTCCCGTGACCGGGCAGTCCGGGGTGATGGGCTCAGGCGTGGTGGTACAACCATTGGCATCTGTAATGGTGACACTATAGGGCTGATCAGGGTTTACGCCAGCCAGCGTACTTGCCAAATCGCTTGTTGTCTCTGTGAAGCCAGTACTCCACTCGAAAGTGTAGGGCGTTGGGCCGTCCGACCAGACTACACAGGTGATGTCAGTAACGGCGCTCCCATCTGGCATGATCGTACACGCGTAGGTCAAACTCGTTTGCAAGCTTTCCTCTTCAAGTACTATCCCCATTTCAAAGGTACAACCGGTATTAGGATCGGTTACGGTGAGGGCGTAGTCTCCTGCCAT
This sequence comes from uncultured Phaeodactylibacter sp., assembly GCA_964572415.1. GTDB lineage: Bacteria > Bacteroidota > Bacteroidia > Chitinophagales > Saprospiraceae > Phaeodactylibacter. Next base: position 22,653 of record CAZNHN010000013.1, on the reverse strand, counting down.
CAGATTAGAAATGCTGTGAGCGTCCGTCTGCCCGGTACTCCAAATGAAATCATAAGCTCCGGAGCCGCCTGACACCAGTACCTGAATAGCGCCGTCACTGTTGCTACAGGTAGGTGGGGTCAGAACGACATTGCTGACGCTGATGCCCTCCTCAGGGGTTACGTTGAATAAGCCGGAAACTTCATCGCCGTTCATATCAGATACGATGAGCTCGTATAATCCGGCCGGGGCATTCGTAAGATCGGCGCCACTGCCAACTGTGGCATTGCCCTGCATCCAGGAATAGGTGTAGGGCGGTGTACCTCCGGCTACAACAACTGAGAGGTTGCTGCCTGTAGTACAGTCGCCCAGATCCTGACAGGCACTTTCGAACCTAACCGGCTCGGCAAAACCATCTTCTATGGAGACTCCGCCCCCAAGCAGGCTGAAGCTGGGCAGTATGTCTTCATTAGCTAGTACTATTTCTGTGTTTGTGAGTCCACTGGCCGCAATAAATTTAAAACCACCGTAACCTTCGTCCCCTATGACTTTGAAGCAAAAGTCGAATATAGGAGAGTTATCACTGAGGGTCACGCCGGTAAAGTTTGGGTTGAACCAGGAAAAGTTAGCTCGCCCGTTGCCGATTAATTCACCCTCTGCGTTAAAGTCCTCAAGGATTAGGCCAGGCAGGTTGAAATTAGAAATTTCTATAAAGTCTAGTCGGGTCGTGTCCCATTCGAAAGCCGTTTGTACGCCTAATATATCTTCAAAGTTGTTCACGCGTACTGACAGACAGACCGTATCGCCTGGCAATGCGAGCTCGCTGTCAATTAAGAGGTTGAAACAGTTTTGTTGGGCACTAAGGGCAAAGCTGCTGAGCATAAGCGCGATAATGCCGATAATCATTTTTTTCATGAGGATGCTAATTTTGTCTTTTTTCCGCAGGGGTGCCCCGCGGGCGTTCCTGGAATTATTACGATACAAATGTAGCGGTACCCTATCCCGGAAAAAAGTACATTATTATTCAATTATAGATTTTTGAAGCTGATCTTTGGTGTTGTAGTGCTTGTTTTTACTAGATTAGTAGCAGTAAAATATAGATTTTGAGATGCGGCAATCTAAGTTAATCGACCTGCTACGGAGCTTTGATGCCAGAGAAACGGCCCGTTTTCGGGAGTTAGCAGCTTCCCCGTTTTTCAATAAGAACCAAAAGATACGGGCTTTGCTGGACTTTTGCCTGGGCTTTGGGCCGGATTATAATGCAGAAGGGCTGGACAAGCGGACCGCCTACCGGCACATTTACAAGGAGAAAGGGTATGAGGAGCTTCGACTAAACAATCTATTGTCGGATACCTTGCAATTAGGCTATCAGCTACTGGGGCAATTGGAGCTGGAATCTTTGAACCCTCTACAAAAGCGCTTGGAGTTGCAGTCATTACTCGACCGCCGGGCGGAGAAACATCTGCGCCACAGCACTCAGCGGTTACAGCAATTGACAGAGCGCATGTCCAATCGTTCTCATAACTTCCAGCATGAGCGTTACGAGATGGCACAGCTGTTAGACCGGTACGCCCTACAGCGTAACCCCCGCCGCTTTACGCCCCACCTGCAGCACCAAAGCGATGCCCTTGACCGCTATTACTGGTGCAATAAGCTCCGCCTGGCTTGCGATATGGCCAGCCGTAACCGGGCGATTAATGCAACCTACACCTGCCATTTTCTGGAGGAGCTATTGAGCCTGTTCCGGCAGCAGCCTCCGCTTTTGGCAGAATCGCCGGCCCTGCAGACCTACTATCAGGCGCTTATGATGCTGAGTTCGGAAGAGGAAGCCCACTATCGGTCGCTGCGGCAACTGCTCAGTCAGCACCATAGCGTTTTTACGCTGGAAGAGCTGCAGGATTTATACGACTACGCCCAGAACTACTGCGTCAAGCGCATCAATTCCGGAGAAGCCGCTTTCTACCGGGATATTTTGGACCTTTACAAGGAAATGCTGGACCGCAGAGTGCTCCTGCGGCAGGGCTACCTCACGCAGTGGAGTTATATCAATATCGTTACTGCGGGTATCCGCCTCAAGGAATTTAAGTGGACGGAAGATTTTATCTACACTTACCGGTCTCAGCTGGCGCCAGAGGTACAGGAAAACGTATTCACCTACAGCCTGGCCGCCCTGCAGTTTGAACGCGCGCAATACCTGGAAGCCCTGCAAACCCTTCAGGGTGTCGAGTTTTCTGACGCTTTCTACCACATGGCCGCCAAGATGATACAGCTCAAAAGCTATTACGAACTACAGGAAGAGGAAGCGCTTTACGCACTGTTGGAAGCGTCCCGTAAGTACATCAAGCGCAACCGGCAGCTTTCCACCTATCAGAAACAGTCCAACGGTAACTTCCTCAAGATGATCGCCCGCCTGCAAAAACTGCGCAGCCGTCAGGCACAGTACGGCAGCGCCCCTCCGGACAACCTGAATGACCTGCTACAGCGCATCGATACTCAGCCCGAACTGGCAAACCGGAGCTGGCTGCGGCGGAAGGTGAGCTTGCTGGCGTAGCGCTTGAGCCCGGGCTTTTCCAGGAGCTCTGCCCCAGCTTCACCTGGAAACCCTACCTAATCCAGCAAACTACCTACTTTTTACCAAAGTGCCGGATATTGTAGGTAAAGTTCAGCATCACATACCGCTGGAGCACCTCCGTCTGCACATCCTCAATGAACACATCTGTGACATTCCGGCTGATGCTGTTGTTTTGCCCCAGGATGTCAAAGACGCTCAGGCTGATTTCAGCCTTGTCGTCCAGGAATTTTTTGCCCGCCTCCGCATTCCACAGCCAGAAATTTTGGTTGAAGCCCTCCGACAGCCCGTCAAACAGCTGATGGTTCACGCTGCTGCGCAGTACCCAGCCGTTGCCGATCAGGAAGTTAGCCCCCAGCCGGGTGGACTGATTGAGGAAGTTGTTGTCCAGGGCCGTATTCAGGCTATTGCGTACCCGGTTGTAGCTGGTCTGGGAAGACAGCGTAAAGTCCACCCGCTCACTAATGTTGCTGCTCAGGGTGGCATTAAGAGAGGAGCCGATGTTGTTGGCGTAGTTCAGGTTATCATTGATAAGGCCCGGAATCCGTTGAAAGGTGCCCCCAACACTAAAGTTGAGGTTGGACTTGATGCCCGAAAGCGGAAAGCCATAGGTAGTAAAAGCCCGGGCATTCCAGTAGCCATCCAGGTTGACGGGCTGACTAAGCTGTGCGCCCCGTTGCAGAAAAATTCCAGGTCGGATCATCAGATCACGGTTGGCGATGAAGGTACTGTTGCCGATATAGTTCTGCGTGTACTGCGCGGAAAGCAACACGTAAAACACCGAAGCCTTGTCGGTATTCGTTTTGGAATAGCGGGCAAATACCCGGTGTGTATAGTCCTGCCGGAGATCCGCGTTACCGGTAGACAGTTGGAGGGGATTGCTGTTATCGATCACCTCCTGCAGTTGGCGGAGAGAAGGGGGCGCCGTCCGCCCAAAGTAACCGGCCCTCAGGTTGGCATCCTTGGAAAACTGGTAACGCATAAAGAGCCGCGGCAGGAAGTTAAAAAAGCGCCGGTCGATAGCTTCAGGAGCCGGAAAAACCTGATCGCCGCTCAACTGTGCCCACTGCGCTACAATCCGCCCATTGAAGATCAGCTCTTTATCACGGAACCGCAGCCCTACGCTGCCCTCCTGCGTCTGGTAGGTAGTCTCAAAGGTATTGGACAGCAGCGGGTTAAGGTCGGAAAATTCACCATCTGCTGCCCGGTCGAAGGTCTCCTGATCGCCATCAGTTTTTTGCTGGCTGGCCTCGGCGCCCAATTGCAGCTGAGCCTTCTCGCCAAGGGGTTCGCTGTAGCGGATCCCCACGCTGTGTGTCCATCCCGTTTCATTTAGCCCGGCAAACTGATCAAGGTTTTCGGTGAAGGCAGAATCTTGCAGGAAACGGTTCTCAGAGGCCAGGAAACGATCGCCTTTCTGTTGACTGTAATTGGTGCCGACATTGAGGGAAACGGTCCGACCGCGTTTGTCAAACCGGTGGCGGTAGTTCAGGTCATTCGAAAAACTGAGGGCGTTCAGGTCTGTCTGTAGATCAAAGTCAGTACTGCTTAGCAGCAGGTCTTGCAGCCGGGTTTGCCCAAAGGTTTGTTCCTGCCCTTCACTTTGCTGCAAGCTGAGGCGGGGCCGTATGCTGATGGTGTTGTTGCGGTTAATTTCGTATTCCATCTGTGCGTTCAGCCGGTGGTTGATGGTCCGGGTATCCGCCAGGTTGTCTTCATCGTAGGTTTGCCCAAGCAGCCGGTCGCTGAGAAAGTCCTGGAAGATAGACGACCGTGCGGTGTTATCAGTCTGATTGAAAAAGTAGCTGGCGTTGGTTTCCACTTTGTCGCCCCATTTGTCGGTATAGTTCAGCCCAAAGGCGTGGGTGGTGGCAATGCCATTCTGAGTATTCACCAGGAAGTCGCTGGGATCCGTGCCGCCTCCGCCCCGCCGGCCTCTCCCTCTGCCACGCTGACTGCCTGAGCTGCCGAAAAGGCCCGAGAGGTCTTCTCCGGCAAAATTTTGCTGGTTGATGTTATTGGTCTGCCCGATGATGGACAGTCGGGCATCGCCTTTGAAGATGTTCACGTTGCCCCCGGCCCGGTAGAGGCCCTCTTCACCAATGCCCGCATAGAGCTTCCCAAACTCCCCCTGCCGCTTGCCGGGCTTGGTGATAATGTTAATGGCTTTGGTGGTTTCCCCGCTGTTGAATCCGCTAAACCGGTCCTGCTCGCTTTGCTGGTCAAAGACCTGGATTTTGTCGATGACTTCGGCGGGCAGGTTGCGCAGGGCCACATTGGGGTCGTCTCCAAAGAAGGGCTTACCGTCCACGAGAACCTGCTTGATCTCCTCCCCCTGTGCCTGTGCCTTGCCATTCTCAAACAGCACCCCCGGCATCTTGCGGATGAGGTCCTCGGCGCTGGCATCGGGATTGACCTTATAGGCGTTGGAGCTATACTGCGTGGTGTCGCCGGATTGGGTGGCGAGGGGGGCCTTGCCCGTGATTTCCACCTCGTCCAGATTGAGGGCGATTTGGGTAATTTGCAGTACCCCCAGGTCAAAGTCTTCCTGAAGTTCAATGGTATCCGAGTAGCTCTGGTAGCCTACGTAGGTGACCGAAAGGGCGTAGGTGCCCGGCTGCAGGCCGCTGAATTGGAATTTCCCTTTTGAATTGCTGGTCTCACTGAACTCTTTCGTGCCATCGGTGAGGTATACATATGCCCCTTCGAGCGGCGCCTGTTCCGTTGAATCGTAAACCATGCCGGTGAGGGAGAGCTGTTGGGCAAAGGCGTGCGCCAGGGGCAACAGCAGAAAAAGTAAGCTGCTTAGGGTTTTCATTTGCAGTAGTAATTAGGTCGGTTTACCCCGTTAGACCAAGTTGGTCTGTTGTTTTTTCCCGCCATCGTGAAGATAGGTGAAAAAAATCACTGTTGTACTTACTTTAGAATGCCTATCTTAACGACAACTAACCAACTGTACAGATGAACCTCGACTGGACTTACGAAGAATTCTCAGCTTTTGCGATGTTGTATGCTGCCTCTGTCGATGCCGAAATCGACCCGGAGGAGGAAGCCCTGATTCAACAACGACTGGATGACCGCAGCTACCGGCGGGTAAAAGCGGGTTATGAGGAATGTTCTGATTCCGAATGTATCAATACCATTTTGGGCTACCAGAAGAAATTTATGACGGACAAGGCTGGCCGTGAGCGACTCCTGAGCGATCTGCGGGAAGTCTTTGAGGCAGACCACCGGTATACGGCTGTTGAGCGTGAAATTATGCATTTGTTCAAGCGTCTGCTCGAATCCTAAAGACACTGATCTTCCTCATTGACTGTGGCCTACCGGTAGCCTACATTTGAGCCGTAACCAAATGTGAAATACGATGGATCTGGCAATGATGCGGGAAGAATTCACCCTTTCGGGCTTGTCAAGGGAAACACTCCTGGCCGACCCGGTACAACAATTCGAAGCCTGGTTTGAGCAAGCGGAGTCAGCAGGTCTCAATATGCCCAATGCCATGTCTCTGGCTACGGTCTCTCCCGATGGGCAGCCCAGCCTGCGCACCGTGCTGCTGAAGTATTTCGACAACACCGGTTTTGTTTTCTTTACGAATTATGAGAGCAAAAAGGCGAAGGACATTGCCGCTAACGCAAAAGTCGCCCTGCACTTTCCGTGGCTGGACCTCGAGCGGCAGGTGAAAATCATGGGGCGGGCGGAGCGTGTCAGCACCGCCGAGTCCGCAAAGTACTTTCTCAGCCGCCCGCACGGCAGTCAGCTGGGGGCCTGGGTGTCCAACCAAAGTGCGCCCATTTCTTCCCGGCAGATGCTGATGTCCAAGTTTGAAGAGCTAAAGCAAAAATTTAAGAAGGGTGAAGTGCCCCTGCCCTCATTTTGGGGCGGTTACCGGGTCGTGCCGGATACTTTTGAGTTTTGGCAAGGGCGTAAGCACCGCCTGCACGACCGTTTCCAGTATACTTTGGAAGCAGAAAAGTGGACAATAGAACGATTGGCGCCCTAAGGTGTTTGGGTTGAAAACCAGCGCAAAAATGTCTGAACCATTATCTAAACTCAAACTACAACTCATCCAGGCTATTCTGCGCACGGATGACCCGGAGGTGCTGCGCATAGCCCTGCAAGTCCTTTCCCTGGAGAATCCTGCTGCAACCACAGCCTCAGCTGACCGGCCGATGTCATTGGATAACCTGCCTGATATGCTCAATCAGGGCGCAGCGCCTACTGATCCGGAGGTGCAGGATTTGCAAAGGGATATAGATGAGCTCTTTAATCCCTGATTTGCCTTGGGATCAGGTAAAGCTCCTCCTGCCGCCCGTCGATATAGCGCACCCCATTTTCATCAAAGAAAGCATCTTCCTCCATCATCATGCGGATTTCCTTGTTCCACTCCGGCAGGAATACCTTGGTATTCAGTTCGATGGAGTAGGCGGTATGGTGGAAAAGCGGGTAGTCCCCTTTGTGGGGCACGCCCTCCTGTTGGTCCCATAAACCGATCGTAGGGCCGGCGCCGTGCCCGTGGTAGCCGATGGGGTGGGTGTAAATCTGGGGTTTCAGCCCGGCGTATTTGGCCTTTTTCAATGCCTCCGCAAGGACTTCATTGCCAGTCCGCCCTTCCTGAAATTCATTGGTCAGAATATCCATGAGATGAAGGCCTTTCTTGTGGGCTGCTTTGAGGAAAACCGGTGCATCGGTCTCTCCGGGTTTTAAAACGTAGGCATTCTGTTGTGTATCCGTATTCAGCCCCAGGTAGGTGATCCCAAAGTCGCAATGCACCAGGTCGCCGGGCTGAATGACCGTCTCTCCGGGGCGGGAAGCAAAGCTGCGGGTGGAGCCGTTGTCCTCCGGATTGGCACGTTGCACATCCACTGTGGGGTGAAACCAGGCGGTCAGCCCCAGCTCCCGGATGCGCTCCCGGTAGAACCACACTACATCATCGGTCGTAGTCACGCCGGGCTGTATCACCTGATCGGAAAGCCCCTCCGCAATAATGGCATGGGCAATACGGCAGACTTGCTGATAGACCGTCATCTCTTCTGAAGTGCGGGTTTCCAGCCAACCCAGGGCCAGCCGTTCACCGGTGACGACCCTTTCCTGATAAGCTTCGGGCAGGTGCGCCATCAGCTGATCGTAGTGGTAGGCCGATAAGCCATCCGCCAGGCCGAAGTGTTCCGACCGGTTGACGGCGATTTTAGCCGGGCCTCTTTCGGTAATCAGCTGTGCCAGTCGCTTCCACTGATCAGGCTCCACCTCCTTGTCCCAGGCTTTTTTGAATACTTCGCCCACATCATAGCGGGCGCAGGCAAGAGTTTCCAGGCTGTCGCCGGTATCGTAAATGACCAGCATCGTCGTACGGCGGGCCGAGAGCCAGAAGGAAGGCAGCATGGTTTTGAGTACCGGGTCTTCATTGTACTCCCGGGCGATGAGGACCCACATGTCGATACCTTCGCGCTGCATAATGGAGGGCAGTACCGTCTTCATGCGCTGCTGCAGCCATTGGTCGCGCAGTTCCCCCTGTTGTTTTAGCGATAGAATACGGGGCATGTCGAATTGAGCAGCGAGAGACAGCGTACCTAAAATCAGCATAAGAAAAGCAGAGCATTTTTTCATACGGTCAGTTTTATCGGATCAACAACCAAAAGGCTTGCCGGATCGAAATGTCCCGGCAAGCCCTAAGATAGTCAGATTTCCGATTTTCAGACCGGTTTACTCTACCGATGGGTCCGCCACATACCCCGTAAACAGCATCGCATTCGTCTCTACATGCCGGAGCACCAGGACAAAGGGCTGGTCGAACCGGAAGAAGGGCGGGAGAGAGGTCGTGCCAAAGCCAATACTCGTTGCCGCAGCCCCTTCTGCGCCCTGTTCATCTACTTCCAGCACTGCTTTGTGAGCAATCTGTTTGATGAAAATATTCTGCCCGTTGGTCGCACTCCCCATGAGCTGGAAGTCAGCCAGAGCAGGAGAAAAGGCATCTTCCATGCCCAGGTTGCGAAAGGAGCGGACTAGGTTGTTGCCGTATTCCAGCTTCAGTTTTGGAAACTGTACAATCGCCCTGCCGGGCTGAATGGCGTCGTATAGGGCCAGCCAGCGGTCTTTGGTCAGTGAGGTGGGCCACTGTGCATCCGGCTGCTCCGGGTCAGGCATAATGAGGGTCAGGCTGTAGGTGGAATCCTTGAACGGGAGGTCTACCATATGCAGCCCATCCGCCTGAGCCGTAAGAAAGCTGGCATCCTGATTAACAAAGGGAACTTCGGCAGTGCCACCTGCTGCCGTTTGGAAGGTGCCATCGAAGGTCAGCTCCTCCGGGAAGCCCGCCAGCCAGTCTGCTTTGAAGTACAGGGCATTGATCAGAAAGGCTACGTCTTCAGAAGTGATCTGTTCCACGATGGCAGGAATTTTACCATTGGTCTTTTCCGATACCCAGTTGTTGATGGTTTGCTTGCTTTGCTCTTCCTGCCGGAAATCCAGGCTCTCGGAGGAAGCGGCATAAAATTCGCTTAGCGGGTTCAGGAAAGCCTGCTCTACGTCAATACGCTCTGCATCATAGAAATAGCTGTTAGCAACTGTCACTTCCGGGTGGTCGGCGGGATTGGTGAGAAGGGTATTGAGCTGTTTGTGGGCCTGATTCAGGCTTTCCACGCTGACGTTGCTGCCATCCATAAGGTCCAGCATTTGCCCCAGGGTGCTGCCTTGTGCGCCGTTTTGCGCCATGAAGAGCGCCGTTTGTACGCTATAGGGCGAAATGAGGATGTTCTCCTGCGGCAAGGCTTGCTGCTCCTGATGGAAAAGGTCCCAGCCGAGGGTTTGATTCATGTCAGCGGCTTGTTCCATGTCGGCGGTGACCGGCAGGTAGGGGGCTGGTTCGTTGGATGCGGTATCGCATTGCCAGAAAATAAAGGCGGACAACAGGCTAAGAAAAATAGTTTTGTTCATGTCTGATGGATTTACTTTGGATTACAGACGAGAGTAGTCTAAAAACAGTTGGGTGCCGGATAAAGATTATGGATTTGACATTCGAAGTACCTTATCCGTATTTAGTTTTTCTATTTTTAGCACGAGACCAATCAAAACTCAATCGTGGAAATCAAGAAACCTACCAAAACCTACGATGCCGTCATCGTAGGCTCCGGTGCCGGCGGCGGTATGACGGCCAAGGTGCTGGCGGAGCAGGGCTTGTCTGTAGCCATTGTGGAAGCCGGGCCTTTCTTTGACCCTGCCGACCCGGTCACCAAAACACAAATGCGCTGGCCTTACGAGAGCCCCCGCCGTGGCGCCAGCACTCAGCGGGACTTTGGCGACTTTGACATGGCCTGGGGCGGATGGGAAATCGAGGGGGAACCCTATACACAGGCGGAAGGGACCGACTTTCGCTGGTTCCGCTCCCGGATGCTGGGCGGGCGCACCAACCACTGGGGGCGTATTTCCCTGCGCTTTGGCCCCGACGATTTTCGCCGCAGGGACATTGACGGGCTGGGCGCCAACTGGCCCATTTCCTACGAGGATATAAAGCCTTACTACGATAAAGTCGATAAGCTGATCGGCGTATTCGGTACCAACGAAGGTTTGCCCAACGACCCCGATGGCTTCTTCCTGCCCCCGCCCAAACCACGCCTGCACGAGTGGTACTACATCAAAGGGGCGCGGAAATCTGGTGTCACCGTCATCCCTTCCCGTATGTCGATGCTCACCAAGCGTATCAATAAAGAGCGCGGTTTGTGCTTTTACTGCGGGCAATGCGGCCGCTCCTGTATGGTATATGCTGACTTCAGCTCGGGCTCCTGCCTCATCTTCCCGGCCCAGAAAGCCGGCGGACAAATTGACCTGTTTGTCAATTGTATGGCGCGTTCGGTGGAAACGGGCCCGGATGGCAAGGCCAAAGCCGTCAGCTACGTCAATAAAGCCGACCGGCAGGAGTATCAGATCAAAGGCAAGGTCATCGTGCTGGCTGCTTCGGCTTGCTCTACTGCCCGCATTTTACTCAACTCCAAAGAAGGGGGGCTGGGCAACGGCAGCGGGGTGATCGGGCGCTACCTCCACGACTCCACCGGCTCCAGTATGTACGGCTTCCTGCCAGCTTTAATGGACCGCGACCGCTATAACGAAGACGGGGTAGGGGGCATGCACGTTTATTCTCCCTGGTGGGAAGACAATAAAAAGCTGGACTTCCCGCGCGGTTATCACATCGAAGTGTGGGGTGGGCAAAGTATGCCTAAGTATGGGCACGGCTTCAATCAGGCCGAGGTACAACGGGCACTGGGCATTACCCCCGGTGGCTACGGCAAAAAGTACAAGGAGGAGCTCCGCCGCATCTACGGTGCTTTCGTCGGTATGTCCGGCCGGGGCGAGTCGGTAGCGCAGTACGACAACTATTGTGAAATCGATCCCAGCAAAGTCGACGAGTGGGGCATCCCGGTCCTGCGCTTCCATTACAAATGGAGAGACTACGAACGCCGGCAGGCCCGTCACATGCAGGATACCTTTGAGGAAATCCTGACCAATATGGGCGCAAAAATCCTGTCCGGCAAGAAGACAGCAGCGAATGACTACGGGCTGAACAAGCCGGGCGAGATCATCCACGAGGTCGGCACTGCCCGTATGGGTGACGACCCGAAGACTTCCGTGACGAATGGTTACGGCCGATTGCATGAGGTGCCCAATCTCTTCATCACTGACGCTGCCACCTTCCCTTCCCAGGCCGACAAAAATCCGACCTGGACGATTATGGCACTCGCCTGGCGCACCAGCGACCACATCATTTCCGAACTCAAAAAAATGAATCTCTGATGGACCGCCGAGAAAGTATCAAAAGCTTACTGATTGGGGCTGCCGCTACTTCCGCCCTCTTCACCGCTGCCGGCTGCGAAGCCGATACCACACCGGCGGGCGAAACAGCTGCTGAAAATCCATTTCACTACGAGGGCACCCGGATCCCCGAAGAGCTGCGACGCGATGCCCGACTACATGCCAATGCCCCCTTTTTTAGCGAAAGCGAGCGGAAACTACTAGACCGCCTGGCCGACATCATCCTGCCTGCTGATGAACAGGGCCCGGCAGCAAGTGCCACCGGCGTCACCGATTTTATTGATTTTATGGCGCTGGACTTTCCGGATTTTCAATTGCCCCTGCGTGGCGGGCTGTCCTGGCTGAGCCGGGCCTCCCTGCAGCGCTTTGCCCAGAATGATTTTATGGCCCTGACCGCCGGGCAACAACTGGAAATCATAGAAGACATCGCCTACCTGCCCGAAGACCCTGCCGAGATTCCGGAGCCGGAAGTTGCTTTTTTTGATCTGTTGCGGCGGCTGGTCACCACCGGCTACTTTACCAGCAAGGAAGGCATCAAGGACCTGGGCTACAAAGGCAATGCACCCAACCTCTGGGATGGCCCGCCCGAGGAAGTTTTGCGAAAGCACGGCATCACCGGAGAGGAGGAATGGTTGTCGAAGTGTGTCGACCATGATACCCGCAACGAAATGGCAGCATGGGATGAAAATGGCAATCTGCTGACGTAGAATTTGGGCAGGTGGGGCATAAGCCCGTATCTTCAGAGGCGTAAAAATCCCAAAACTATGTGGCGCATTTTATTGCTGCTGTTGAGCCTGTTTGTCGGTGTTTTCCTGCCGGCCCGCACTTCCCTGACTGACAGTCTGCAGGCTGAACTGGCTAATACAGAAAATGAAGCCGTACAACTGACTGTGCTGGGTGCTTTATGCCGGATTTATAGTGAAGAGGGGGCGGATAGTACGGTTGTCTACTGTCAACGCGCCATCGAGGTAGCCGGAGCCTTAAAATTGCCTGCCCCTGAAGTAGAGTCTACCATCATCATCGGGCGCTGGTACCATAAGAAAAGTCAATATCAGAAAGCTTTAGCCTATTATTATCGGGCAGCAGCCCTTGGAGAACAAGCCGGCCTGACGGAACTCACAGGCAGCGTGTACACTAACCTGGCTCTCTCTCATCAACGCCTGTCGCAGCCCGACAGCGCCTATTTTTACTGGAATAAGGCGGAAGCTGCTTTTCAGGAGGCGGGCAGCCCGGCAGAACTATGGAAAGCCTACCTTGGCCTTTTTCAACTCTTCAGCGAAAAACAGGATACCGCTCAGGCCAACCGCTATGCCACCCTCGCGCACCAGCAAGTGCAAAGAAGCGCTCTTCGCTCAGACCGGGGGTACCTGCTCTTTCAGTTGCTGCAATACTATTTCCAAACCGGACAGTTTGAGAAAATGGGGGAGTTCCAGCAGCTTTGGGATGACTACAAGCGGGAGCAAAAGCCGGACGAAGCCCTTATGCAGCAACCGGCACACATTGCCCTTTACATGTTCGCTACGCAAGAAGAGGCCGCAGTGGAAGCCCAGTTGAAAAAAGCCATACAGTACTTTGAGCAATCCGGCATTCCTTACCGTGCCGGCTGGTGCTACGAAGACCTGGCCAAGCTGTACTACAAGCAGGGCAATAGGGGGGCTGCCGAACAGGCGATGCAGCAGGCGCTCGGTTATTACCGGGAAGCCCATGTGCCCTACCGCCGGGGGCGTGCCCTGAACATGCTCTATCAGTGGAAGAAAGAACGCGGGGCAACAGTGGAGGCCCTGGCTTATCTCGAAGCTTACGAAGCGCTGGAAGACAGTCTGACCAACATCACCGTAGAGCAAAACCTGAATGCGCTGCGGGTCAAAGCCGAAACCGAAAAAAAGGAGCAGGCGCTGCAAATCAAAGATTTGGAACTGAAACAGAAAACCCAGGAGCGCAACGCCCTGCTCATTGCAGCACTGTTGCTCGCCACCCTGGCCGTGCTGGTTTTCCTGGGGCTGCGGCAGCGGCTCCTTGCCAACCGGCGGATGGCAGAGCAGGAACAAGCCCTTCAGGAGCAACGCATTTTGCAACTGGAACAGGAAAACCGCCTGTCAGCAATGCAGTCCATGATTCAGGGGCAGGAACAGGAGCGTTCCCGGATTGCCAACGACCTGCACGACAGCCTGGGCGGCATCATCACGGCTATACAGCGGCACGTATCCGAGCTTGCCCGGAGGGGGACGGCTAATGATGATGGCCTGGGGGAACGCACGGTCTCTATTTCAGCCGATGCCAATCAGGAGCTTCGGAGAATTGCGCAGAACCTTATGCCACGGTCTCTTACCTTACTGGGGTTGGAAGGCGCAATAGAGGATCTTGCTGCTCAACTGGAAGCCCAGGGTCTCCGTTGCCAGTTCCAGGCGATCGGGCTGAAAGGGCGCCTGCCGGAGGAGTTAGCGGTGACCCTGTTCCGGATCGTGCAGGAGCTTACCAATAACATCGTCAAGCACGCCCAGGCCGATCAGGTGCTGATACAGCTGTTGCAGAGGGACGGAAGCCTTTTCCTGACGGTGGAGGATGATGGCAAAGGGTTTGACCTGGAAAAAGCCCGGCAGCAAACCTCGCTGGGCATGAGCAGTGTGGCTTCCCGGGTGAGCTACCTGAAGGGCGATTTGGACATTGACACCGCCCCTGGACAGGGAACGAGCGTAAGCATTGCGATACCGCTCTGATCCTCTTCTACTGGAATTCCGGTAGAAGCTTTCCCGCAGAAAACCATGATGCACGCCTGAAGTAATGTTCGGACATTTGGAAAAAACCAAATGCTATGCGATACGCTTCACTTTTTACGCTTTTTCTATTTTGCATGACTATGCTCCCGGCTCAGGAATGGGAGCGGCAACACCCCTTTGAAGACCTGCGCGATGTACTGGATGTAGCCATGAGCCCCGGTGGCTACGGCGTCATGGTCGGAGAAGAGGGTTTGGCTATGGAAACTCAGGATTTTGGGGAGACCTGGGATTACATTAGCGAAAACTTCATAGGAACACAGCGGGAAGCCGACTGCGTGCCCAATGGCGATGGCACCTACACCACATGGATTGCGGGCAATGACCTTTGGCGCTCTACCGATGAAGGGCAGAGCTGGGAAAAACTTCCCGATCCGGAAGGTGTCGGCAGTACTTTCTTCATGCACGTGCTGCAGCCAGACGAGCTGTTTGTAGCTAATTACGTGAACCTCCTCAAAACGGCAGATGGGGGCTCCAACTGGATTGACATCACTCCCGAAAACGTTGGTTTTATTTCCAATATCTTCTTTCTGGACAGTACCCATGGCTGGGTCGGCAACCGGGACGGGCAGCTGTTCATCACGCAGGACGGTGGCCAAACCTGGGCGCAGGTGATGGTTGCCGAGGGGCTGGAAGAATATGTAGAGCCGCTCTTTGTTGACGACCTCAATGGCTATGCCTCACTCCGGGAAGACTTTTACCGAACCTCAGATGGCGGCTTCACCTGGGAAAAAATTGCCGATAATGCCTTTGGCAATTTCACGGATGATATGATGTTTATGGATGAAGCCGGGCAGTCTATCATCGCCACTTCCTTTGACACGGGCATTTATCAGTCCACAGATGGTGGGCTGACCTGGTCGAGGACATTGACCGGGAGCATCAATAATGGATTGTATGCCCTTCCGGACGGACGGGCATGGATCGGCAGTAACTATCGCTCCGTTTACTATTCCCCGGAGCCGGGCGATTCCTACCAAAACCTGGTGCCGGGCCTCCGGGTCCGTTTACAGGAAATCGCATTTTGGGATATTGACCATGGCTGGGCCGTTGGCGGAAGTTCGGTGCTTAAGACCACCGATGGAGGTGAGAACTGGGAAGCGTTAAGCCTTCAGGGCTTTAGCACAGAAAACAGCCTTCAGCAAATTCTGGTGATTTCCGAGCAGGAGGTCTGGCTGTCGGGCAGGCGGTATGTCTTGCGAACTACCGATGGCGGCACAACCTGGGAAGAGCTGTTTGAAATCCCAGAGGGAAATCTGGAGTATGGCCTGGAAAAAGTAGGGAACAGCGTTATGGTCGTTGCGAGAGAGGGCGCCATTTACCGTACGGAGGACAATGGCGCAACCTGGGCAGAGCTAACCGTGGATGGCGTAGAGCGCCTGCACAGCTTCGACTTTCCCAACGAAGAAATTGGCTATGCAGTAGGAGGGCAGAGTACTCTGATCAAAACAACAGACGGCGGTGCCAGCTGGGCTCAAGTCCCCGCTGATTTACCGGGTGGTCTGAATATCCTGGAGGTTTCCTTTACCAGTCCGGATACCGGTTGGATTGTGAACCGGGATTTGTCAGACCATCTATGGAAAACGGTAGATGGTGGGTTGACCTGGGCATCCAGCTCGGTTTCTCAAAATATCCGTTGGGCAGGGGTGGATTTTGTAAACGACACCCTGGGCTATCTCTACGGCGGTACTTCCATTGTTGGCAGGGTTTACCAAACCACTGATGCTGGGGACAGCTGGTCCAGCCTACACGATATCAGTCTGGAACTCACCGATGTCCACTTTGCTACGAATGAATCAGTCAGCAGATTGTGGGTAGCCGGTGTAGCCGGCAATATCGAGCGGCTGGAAACAGAATTGCTTACGAACGCACCAGAAAGCTACCCGGCACAGCACCTGAACGTCGCCCCTAATCCAACCACCGGCACGCTGTTTTTGCAACTACCGGCTCAACTCAGCACCGATGCCCGGATTGAAATCTACAATGCTGCCGGACAACTGGTATCCCAGCAAACCGCCACCCCTCAGCTTTCCACTGCCGGTTGGGCGCCCGGTTTGTACCTGCTACGGCTAACCGATGGGCGGCAGCATTATCAGGCCAAAGTCATCAAAGCGCAGCCATAGCGGCATTGGTGTAAAAGGCTTACTTTAGCAAAGTAACCAAGCATAGCAACCATGATCCGGGTACTAATCGTAGATGACCATCAGCTGGTCGTAGACGGGCTGAAGCTCACCCTCGCGCAAGCCGCTGATTTGGAATGCGCAGGCACCGCTAATGACGGTAATGCAGCGCTAACGCTCCTGGAGCAGGTCGAAGCCGATGTGGTACTGCTGGACATCAATATGGAAGGCATGAATGGGCTGGAAACCTGCCGGGCGCTGCATCACCGGTTTCCAGCCCTTGCTGTTTTAGCTTTGTCTACCCTGAAGGAAGCCAGTATGGTCAAAGCCATGCTCCGAGAAGGTGCCGCCGGCTACCTGCTCAAAAGCGCCGATACGCATGAACTCCTCAAAGCCATCCGTAAAGTCGGGTCCGGGCAGCGCTACTACAGCCCCGAGGTGGCAGAAGCGGTCATGGACAGCCTGAGCGCCGCACCTCCAAAGGAAGCCCACCTGGTACTCCCGGTGCTGACCCGCCGCGAGCGGCAGGTCCTGCAGCTGATCATCCACGAATACACCACCGCTGAAATTGCCGAAAAGCTCACCATCAAGTTTGCGACGGTGGAGACGCACCGGCGCAACCTCCTGGTGAAGCTGGGCGCACGCAATACGGCCGGTCTGGTGCGGATTGGGCTGGAGTATGGGTTGGCGGAGGGGTGACTGTAGACACTCCATTCAGCAAAATCACACTCCCTGCTTCCCTCGCCCTGTCCGGCAGCTTCGAGCTGTCGGGTAGGTTAAGCCTGTGGAGCCTTCCGCTGCTTCTGATCGCTATCGGAGCCAAAATTGACTTTGTTTTACTTTAAGTCAGGTGGCGGCTTTAGCCCCGATAGCTATACGGGGGCAACCTGACAGCACCGGCTCAGGCCGCGATTCCAAAATCGCCGCCTGAGTTGCCGATATTTGGTGCGTTTGCTCTAGATAAGAACAGTAATGATCAAACCCAGCCGGTCGGGCTGAAACTACCGAATGAATTAAAGTTGTCCATCAAATTTGCTACGGTGGAGACCCACCGGCGCAATCTCCTGGTGAAACTGGGCGCGCGCAATACGGCTGGGCTGGTGCGGATTGGGCTGGCGTATGGGTTGGCGGAGGGGTGAGTTTGGTTTTTTGAATAAATAGGAGATTAATTGCTCATGCTTTCACATTGAACAGGCGGATAGCACCGTCTAAGTTTTCCTAGCTGAAAGAGCAGAAAGATTGTTTTAGGTTCATCAGGCTCCAAGTATGAAAGTGAAAATATTTGGATAGTGTGGTCAATATGAAGTATCATGAGGATTCCTTATATTATGTCGAATCATGATAAAACGCGTTACTCATGGAGATAAAGTATTCTCTGCTTTTCGTTACCCTGCTTTGTTTTGCTCCCATCTATGCACAGATTGTCTTCGAACCTGGCTACATCATCAAAGATAATGGAGAGCGAATAGAGTGTCTAATCAAGAATGAAGACTGGCGTTTTTCACCGGAGTCTTTTGTGTTCAGAGAGACAGAGACTGCTCCTGAGCGTAAGGGTACACTTCTGGATATTCAGTCCTTTGGTATAGGTGATTATGTCAGGTATGAACGCCACACGGTTGATATAGACCGTTCTTCGTCAGACAACCTAAAAACGATTAGTAGCGAAAAAGGGCCAGCGTTTGAGGAGGAAACTTTGTTTTTAAGATTAATGCTGGATGGGGAAATTCGCTTATTAATCTACGAAGACAATGCACTAAATCGGTTCTTTTATCAGATTGAGGAAGAAACCCCTCAGCAACTAATTTACAAGAAGTACCTGACCAACGAAAATGTCATACGGACAAACAATACTTACCGCCAGCAGATGCGTAACCTATTCAAAGATTGCCCATCTATACCGGAGAGCGATTTGGATAGGGCTAATTACTTTGGAAAGACCATTGTAAAACTCTTCTCACGGTATAGCGAATGTAAAGGAAGCGAAATTGTTAATTATGCTGAGCGAAATAAAAAGCCCTTCATTTTCCATATAACGCCCAGAGTAGGGGGAAGCTTGAATAACAATACTTCTGTTGAGTTCATGGCTTCAATACTTCCTCAGCGCAATACTGATTTTTCGAGTAAGCTTATACCCCGATTAAGCCTTGAGGTCGAGTTTTTGCTGCCTTTCAACCGTAATAAATGGAGTATTCTTGTGGAGCCAACTTACCGTAGTTATTCAGATCGGCAACAACTGCAAGTAGAAACAGTTGAAATAGACCTTAACACGTTTGATATTCCAATTGGACTGCGACATTACTTTTTTCTTGGCAGTAACTCTAAGGTATTTCTCAATTTTGCCGGTTTAATTTCTATCCCGATTAATTCAGAAATTAGAATTACCCGAGATTTTGGGACTATTCGTACATTCGATATCGCCTCAAATGGTAATTTCGCCTTAGGCGCAGGGTACAAATTTAAAGATAAGCTTAGTGTTGAGCTTAGAGGGCAATTGCTAGAAGGTTACGCTACTAAAGCTCCAAGAATAATCACTGGACACAAGGTTTACTCGTTAATATTCGGTTACTCCATATTTTAGCCCCTGCCGTTACAACACTATACGTTCAAAACTTCTCCCACTCAAACGGCCAATGAGCAGCTGTTGTGGATTGTCTAGAGCAGAAAATGCTGCTATAGAGATGTACGGTCACGGAAGGATTGCCGCTTATGAGGCACGATTAAAAAAATGTACTTGGTTGAGGGGTTGCAGGATGATAGGGAGGTCTTAGTGAAAGCATCTACAGTTTGCACGCATTTAGAAACTATGGAAAATTTTGGGCATTTGGAGCTTCCCTCCCTTTCGCACCCCATTCCAACCCGAAGTATGCAGGCCTATGAAAGCGGCTTCAACTCCAGGACCGTATTCAATGCTTTTTTCAAAAAAATGGAAGGGGTGACTCCTAAAGCCTGGGTGAAAAGACAAGTACAGTAGATCTTTGATTAGGATATAGGTTTCTCATTTAAAAAGGCTCGAATTTCATCAAAACGTCCGCAATTGCATTTCGGGACGATTGGACTCTCTTTTTCCTCCATCTTTGCATTGTCCATTTAACAAAACAGAAAAGAAATCACTGGACGATAGTTCCTTCCGCTGTTGGCAGATAACCTGTCGACAGCTGGGAGGGCTTTTTTAAAACCGAAGTTTTCAAAATTAATAAATCTGGTATTATGAAACATCCGTTATTCCTTTCCATCATCGCGATTCTTATCACTCTGGGGCTTTTGTCATGCGATAAAAATGACGATGATACCCTAGCCCCAAGCCCAGGTAATATTACAACAGCCTCAGAATTGACAGAAGCCCTAAATGATATTTATGATGCTTCAGAAGCACCAGGTTTTGCGGTGTCCATAGTGAAAAATGATGCCCTCGTTTATCAGGAAACTTTTGGAATGGCAGATATTCAAGGTAATGAATTCTACACCAACCAAACTACCCAGCCCATTGGGTCCATCAGCAAAACCTTTGTCGCGGCAGCTATCGTGAAAGCCATTGAAGAAGGTTTTTTTACTTTGGAGACAGACATCAATGACATCTTACCCGTTGAAGTCGTCAACCCCAAGCAACCTGATGCAGCCATCAAGGTAAAACATCTGGTAACCCATACTTCGGGGCTGCTCGATAATTATGAATTCTATTTTCAGGGTTATCGCATTTTACCTGGGGAGGACTTATCAACCGCAGGTGCCAGGTTATTTCAGAATGCTTTTGGTTTTCAGCAGCGGGAGGGATGGCCGTTGGAAGACTATCTGGCAGCTTATTATCTGTAAGGCGGTGTTTTGTACAGCACGTATAATTTCGCTTCGACTACTCCCGGATCTACCTGGAGCTATTCAAATGTGGCCACCTCCCTTGCTGCATATCTGGTTGAAACCGCTACCGATACCCCCTTCAAAGACTACGTCGAAACAAAAATTCTACAGCCTTTGGGCATGAGCAACACGGCTTATGAAGGGGCTGATCTGGCCCCTGCCAATAGAGCCAAATTGTATTGGGACAAGAACACTGCCCTCCCTAAATACGCTAATGATTCCTATCCCGATGCTGGCATCATGACCTCCAACGAAGACTTAGCGAAGTTTTTGATGGACATGATGCAAGGGGCAAAGGGGCACTCCACCACCTTGTTTTCAGAAGCAGGTTATGAAATGCTATTCAATACCCTGCTACCCGACGGCATAACACCAACAGGTTTTGCGAAAAACCAAGGCGTGTTTTGGTTCCTGGAGGATGACCTTGTCAAGCATAGCGGCAGCGATCCCGGTACGACCTGCAACTTACAGTTTGACAAAGCCACCGATTCAGGCTACCTCTTAATGACCAATATGGATACTTCTACCGATGAGCACGAAACGGCTTATTTCCAGCTGGCAATGAAAATAAACAACGCCATTGCAATATTCGTCCAGAACAATTGAATTTCAATTCCAAGCTTTTACTTTAAAAAAATCAAAACATGAAAAATCTATTTGTAATTCTTTTTGCGTTTTGCACACTCAGCGTTTTTGCCCAGCGCAACCAGCGCCTGACTCCACAACCTGATTTATCCCCCAAGTACAGGATCAGTACACCAATGATAACAGTGCCTCAGTTTTTTACGAAATCATGGGACGAGAGGACCAATACCCAGCACATAGAGCTGCACATCAAGCGCAACTTAGACGAAAAGAACATCATTGGCTTAAAACTAGCTACCTGGCGATTATTCCAACCTATGGGCATTGTCTGGTGGGACGGGCTTTTGGATAAGATAGAAACGGAAAGTGAATTTTACCCAGGGCATGTTCGGGAATCCGGGATAGGCATCACCTATCAACGCATGCTATGGAAAGGGTTATTTGCGACTATTGAAGTGTTGCCACAGTTTCAAACCTACCTGGATGAGAATGAAAATAAAGTGGGGGATGGCTTCAAGCTATACAATTCCTATCACTTGGGTTACCATATCGCTTTTGGAAAGCAAAAACGATTGTTCATAGAGCCTCAGGTCCACTGCCAGCACTGGATGTTTGACAATAATGCACCGGAAGGTTTCGAAGCGCTGGATGATAAATGGCGGAATTATTTCCTATTCGAGCCCAACTTGTATTTTGGTATAAAATTCTAAAAGTACGCTCCGGTGAAGTGTGCCGCCAAACCTGCTCTAACTTCGCCGGAGCCCCTGATGGTTCGTAAAGAGAATAATCCCTATAATTCTGCATTTCCAAAAAACATTTTAAAATGCAAAAATTGGCTCAAAGGAAAGCGCAGGCATATACTATGGTTTTAGCTTACGCAAGGTCGACTTTAGAGGGCTCTCCAATTCTCTGCCTCCAATGACGATTATCGGGCATTCGGGCGTAAACGCTTCATTCTTGTTTTACTGCACCGAACTGAACGTCTATATGGCCAGTACCTTCAATCAGACCAATCAGGTGGGGCGCAAACCGGATTGTCGCATCGGCTCTCATTTTCTTCGGTATGTTTGACACCTACGGCGTCAATTAAAAATATTGATTGCTGTTTTTTACTAATATTCGACCCCTATTGGGGGTCGCACATCAGTAAAAACAAGCTTATATCTTGGAATCGACCCCAGCGGGGTCGCACTTATTGATCGAAAGATTTATCTAAAAAAATCCACGTCGGCTGCGACAATTTGGTTTACGCCCATCAGGTGGAGGACACCATCAGGTTTCTGATCACTACGCTGGTTACCTTGAAAATTGATGGGTACGAAAACAAAAAGTAGTATGGCAAAGACAAAAAAAATGAAACGATTTATCATAATAGCAGTGGCGGTGTTCTTGAGTGACTGGGGCGCTGCACAAATGATCAGCAATGAAAGGTTGGACAGTTTAATAGCTGGGACCATTTCAAAGTACCATATTCCTTCAATGGCTGTCGCTGTTATAAGGCCAGATACCGTCTACTACGGAATACAGGGTCATATTCGAATGGACACCCTGAATGAAGCGCAACTAACCGATAAATTCCATATAGGATCCTGCACTAAAGCATTTACAAGCTTTCTGGCTTTTCAGGCGATTGAAAATGATAAAATAAGTTTAGAGACAAAGTTTTTGGATCTATACCCTGAATTAAAAGGGGTGAGGCGTGAATTTAAAGACATCACGCTTTCAGATTTATTGAGCCACAATGCCCGGATTAGACCTTATACCAAGGGCAAAGAGTTTGAAAGGCTTCCGGCATTTTCAGGTAGTGCGCCAGAAAAGCGGTATGAATTTGCAAAAGCCATTTTGAAACAAAAACCCGTGCGCAAGGGCGTGTACTCAAATGGTGGATTTGTTTTGGCCGCAATGATGCTTGAAAAACGATATGAATTGCCATTTGAATCAATTTTAAAAAATGCAATGGACAAAATGGGGCTTA
>CAZNHN010000012.1:40888-41621 GCA_964572415.1 uncultured Phaeodactylibacter sp. | reverse complement strand
AGGTAAAGGTGGTAGTGCTGAGTTCGAGCGTCACCCCGCCGCAGGCATCGGAGCTCCCGCCGTCCAGATCGGCGGCGGTCAGGCTGGCGTTGCCACTGGCGTCCAGCGCAAGATAGCGGCTCGTGGCTCCGGGACTCAGGATATGCGTTTGGAAAACCAGATCATTGATCGTGGAAATACTATAGGAAGAAATCGACCCAAACTTGTAGTAGAAGGTGCCGGCGGGATAGGGGTCACCGCCGATAATGGCTACCGTTTGTACGGTATGGCTGCCCGTGGCGGTCAGCAGCATCAGGTAGGAGGTTCCGGAGGTAATGGGAACCGGGCTGTCGAAAATAAGGGGAACGGTTGCTCCGCCCCCGTCTTCTTTGGTAAAGGAGGCCGTTGCCAGTGGCATTCCCGGCGCATTGGGGTTGGTGGGGTCGTTGTTGCCGGTGGTGCCGGGGTAGAGATTTAAGGTAATCGTTCCGGGCGTATTGGTTGCGGTGATCGCCACATCGATCCGGGACAGGAGGCCCGTCGTGTTCGCGGTAAACGTTTGCGCGGGTCCGGAGTTCGGGTTGAGGTCGAGCGGAGACTCGTTATTCGGAGATGGCACGGCCACGTTCACGTCTACGGCTTCGCCGATGCAGATGGCGGTAGGGGCATCGTTGTCCACGATTACCGTAAATTCCGTACACTCCTGCGGATTAGGGACGCAACTACCCGTACCTCCGAATCCGAGCACGTAATA
>CAZNHN010000012.1:27326-40878 GCA_964572415.1 uncultured Phaeodactylibacter sp. | reverse complement strand
ATCGGCCGGAGAAATGGTGATCATCGACTGAAAATCGGGAAACGTAAGCTCACTGAAGGTATAATCAACCGTTAGTGGATCATTAGGTGCCATGATGTTGAGCACGGACATCCCTAAACCCATTTGGTCCCCGGAGGCGCTAGTGGCGAAGTTGGTAGTGGAGCTTACGGGGGTGAGACTGGAACTGGCGATGGTAATTTCACCGGCTGCGTTTTCAAATGCGGCCCAAACGGGATTGACTACCACCGAACCATCAGCGACGTTATCGATAGCGGCCGTAAATGGAAATGAATCAAATATATTGAAGAAGTCAAAGGCAGGTGTAAAAAAGGTTGGAAGAATCAGTGGACTGGTCTGATCAACTCCCGAAAAAATCAATATTCGGACCACCTCCAGCGGAGTGATTAAATTCCGGTCGTAGTCGATTTCGATCGGGAAAGTTTGGGCAGCGCCAACATCACCGAGCGGAAAACCAACATAAGCGGAGTACCAATCATTAACAACCTGTCCATGCGAAGTCATCGAAGCAGTATTAGCTCCATAAGATGCTGTACCAGTAAGCGATGGAGGGGGCGCGCTATTTACATCATAAGCTAGGAAAACGAATACATAGGCATCATCCGTGTTCGCGGGAACGGTGACGGAGGGGACGACCAGCGTGCCATCCTCATCAACGAATTCCGCCCCGATTGAATTGACGAGTTGAACTTGTCCGTAGGCGGGTACCGTCACAGCGGCCAGCAATAAAGCGACATAAAAAAGCAGCGCTGAGCAGCGAGCGTCAAAGGGAGTAGCGTGAGGCATAGTCGTTTGTTTTTAGGAATACGGATTAAGGCTACCGCGGGTACGTATTGCGGTAGCGAAAAAATGAGTTTAACAAATCGGTTTCGCCAACAGCGGCGATGGTAAAAAGAGGAAGTAAAGCAAGTGGGAAAAGTTTAAATCAATAGTAAGTGCTTGGACACATTTAACTTACACTTTTTATGACGGCATCTTTTTTGTCCATACTTCGTTAA
This sequence comes from uncultured Phaeodactylibacter sp., assembly GCA_964572415.1. Classification (GTDB taxonomy): domain Bacteria; phylum Bacteroidota; class Bacteroidia; order Chitinophagales; family Saprospiraceae; genus Phaeodactylibacter. The sequence goes on along the minus strand of CAZNHN010000012.1, from coordinate 39,862 downwards.
AAAGCCTCGCCGACACTACGGTGTCGTCTACTTTTTTCGCCTCGTCTGGAGCAAAAAATCTGCTCGGTCAAAAAAGGAACTTAATTATGGCCAAGCACTTAGCGCTAAACCAAATAAATTATCCCGTTAGACGGCACGATGCGGTTAACAGGGTCATTAGTTAGGATAAATAGCACGCTTCAAAAACTAAAAGTATTAATATCCGGAAGAAAAAGGCAGAAACTAGCCCAGAATGTTCTGAACGGCAGCAAGTTTGTTCTGAATGGTAATCTCCGGAGTGGTTTCCAGCGATTTTTCAGGCTGGAGCCCCCGTAGGTGGTCCCCACGATGGAAAATAAGGCTTGGTGCTCCGCGATAGACAGTAACTGCCCGTTGCACAAAGCCCAACCCGGGGGGCGAAGACGCCGGCATCAAGTCATTAGGTATTTTTTGGGTAAAATCTATTATCTGGACGTAGTCTAAATAAAACTTTTGCCATTTTCGCGTTGTCAGTAAGGAAAACATGATTGCGATAGCAGGCGAATACTTACTGCCAATAAAACTTATGAAAGGCTATGGACAAAGAAAAAGGAATAGGGTACAGTGCACTGATCAATGACTTCATTGAGGCGCAATACGAGGAGGAACGGCTCGCAGCGCTACCGGACCGCCCGGAAGACCTGATGCCTGAATTCACCACCGTTCATACCGAAGTGGTGGAACGGGATGGGTTGTTTATCGTGAATCTGGTCTATGTGAGCATTGAGGACCCCGCTGTGCTCCTGCGTGTGCCGGTACGGATGTGCCGCAACCGCAAGATTGCCGAGATCATCGCCTCCTACAAGTGCCGGTTGTGTGCCTGCGATCAGTGTATCCCTCTTAAAGTATCGGTGGAAGACTTCAGTTTTACAGAGAATTAAGCCACAAAATGACCAGAAAGGGAGAGGGAGTACCTAGCATTAGGTATAAAAATCAGACAAATTAGGTATTTTTGGTCTTCAAGTGATAATAATTACTTACTGTGCTGATCCCGCCCTTTAATTTGGTGTTACTTTTGTGTTCTATTATTTGGATTAAATAAAAAGGAAGGGCGTGGTAGCAACAGTAGGGCAGCAGAACGAACTCAACCAAGCCAAGCCGGGCTTGAAAGGCGAGGTTTCTCACTTCTCCAACGAACGTATTGGCAGCAAGCTTATGGCGATGGGAGTATTGCCGGGAAGCCAAATTGAATATATCCGCAAAGCGCCCTTCGGTGGCGGCTGCTACGTGAAGGTTGATAATGTAATGCTGGGACTACGTAAAGCAGAGGCAGCGAGTATTGTGTTGAAGTAATCAGGTATCCCTTTCCAATGACAAAGACGTTCACTATCGCCCTGTTGGGAAACCCCAACTGCGGCAAATCATCCCTCTTTAATCAACTGACCGGACTGCGGCAGAAAGTCGGCAATTTTCCGGGCGTAACCGTCGATAAAAAAGTCGGTAAACTGGGGCTGGGCAACGGTCAGGAGGTTAGTATTATAGATTTTCCGGGCACCTACAGCTTTTACCCCACGTCCATCGACGAGCGTATTGTTGTACAGTCTCTTTCCAATCCTAACGACGAGAATTACCCGGATGCCGTGGTCTACGTGGCGGACGTGACGAAGCTGGAGAAGCATTTATTGTTGCTCACTCAGCTGCGCGACCTTGGGCTGCCGCTGGTCTTAGCGCTCAATATGGCCGATGTAGCTGAGCAGCAGGGGCTGGAAGTGTCCACCGAACTGCTGAGTAAACGCCTGGGTGTCCCTGTGGTGATGCTCAGTGGGCGTACTGGTGCCGGTGTGGATGATCTGAAACTGCTGCTGGAAGAGATCATTGCCAGGCCTGGCTCGTATTCAGCTTCCTCTCCTTTTTTCAATATGAGCGGGCAGGAGAAAGCATTGGCCGATGCTGCTAAAACAATTGTACCCGGTGCCAATACCTATCAGGGGCTTCTGATCGCTCATCACTATGAGTGGCTGCCCTTTTTGTCGGAAGCCCAACGGGCTCTGCTGAAGGATACAAGCGAAGAACATGGATTTGTATCCCTTAGCTCACAGGTAGGGGAAACGATGCAGCGCTTTGATCGCTTTACGCCGGTGGTCAGGTCGGCACTCAAGTCCAGGGATAGCGACGAAAAAGGCATCACTGAGCGCCTTGATGCGGTTCTGACGCATCGTTTTTTTGGTCCGCTCATCTTTTTCGGGCTGATGCTGCTGGTTTTTCAGGCCATTTTTGCCTGGGCAGGCACACCAATGGAGTGGATTGAGACCTTTTTCACTTTTGTCGGCGATCAGGTGCGGGCTATCTTGCCTGCGGGCTGGTTTACCGACCTGCTGACGGACGGCATTATCGCCGGATTGGGCGGGGTGCTGGTTTTTATCCCACAGATCACCATCCTGTTTTTGCTCATTGCCATACTGGAAGAGGTAGGCTATATGGCCCGGGCTGCTTTCATGTTTGATCAGGTGATGCAATCCTTTGGGCTGAACGGCCGGAGTATCGTTGCGCTGGTATCGGGTGGGGCCTGTGCCATTCCTGCCATCATGAGTACCCGTACGATTGGCAACTGGAAGGAGCGGCTGATTACGATTCTGGTGACGCCCTTCATTAGCTGCTCCCAGGACGGTGCTTGGCATTTTCAATATGCAGGGGCTGGCCTTCATGGGCTTGTACCTGCTGGGCATCGTGAGCGCCCTGGGGGCAGCCTACATTTTCAAGCTCATCCTGAAGACCCGCGAACAGAGCTTTCTTATGCTCGAACTGCCTGAATACCGGGTGCCGGTAGCCCGTAATGTAGGGCTGACGGTTTGGGAAAAGGTGCAGTCCTTTGTGGTAGAGGCCGGTAAGATTATTCTGGGCGTTTCCATTATCCTCTGGTTTCTGGCCAGCTATGGGCCTCCGGGAGAAATGGCTGCTGCCGAGACGGAAGCCCTGTCTGCTGCCGAGCAGCTTCAACTCGATGAAACCGAAACCGACAATCTGGTTGCTTCCCGCAAAATCGAAGCCTCCTTTGCCGGGCATATTGGCAAGGCCGTGGAACCGGTCATCCGGCCTTTGGGCTACGATTGGAAAATCGGCATTGCACTCATCACTTCCTTTGCGGCCCGTGAAGTTTTTGTGGGCACTATGGCCACTATCTACAGCATTGGATCGGCCGATGATGAATTTACGGTCCGGGAGCGGATGGCGCAGGAACGGAATCCGTTGACTGGCGAGCCGGTCTACAACCTGGCAACAGCCTTATCCCTACTGCTGTTCTACGTATTCGCCATGCAGTGCATGAGCACGGTGGCAGTCGTGAAACGGGAGACCAAAAGCTGGAAGTGGCCGGCGATTCAGTTTGCCTTTATGACCGGGCTGGCCTACCTGAGCGGCCTGCTGGCCTATCAGCTGTTGAGTTAGGGCGAAATTACCTGGCGTAACAGGCGTGGAAGTTGCTCCATAGGGCGCTTATCCTTAACTTGCCGCCCTAAAATCCACTTCCTATGAAATACTACTTCTTGACCCTTGCTTTACTGTGCAGTACTATTTTTGTATTCGCGCAGGACACCACTACCCAATCCGTTGAAATTTATTCCACTAACGGCGGGGAGTTCATTTTTTCTTTTGCTGATGTAGATGTAGATGACGTTGATGCCTCAGGTATTCTCCGCTTTTCTGCCTTTTTCCATGTGGGCCAGAAATGGCACTTCGATTTTGGAAATAACTTCGGGCTGTTTACCGGCTACGGCATCCGGAACATTGGATTTATTACTGAAAATGATGGCATCAGCATAGCAGAATTTGCGGATGAGATACAACCTGGCGACGATGTGAAAATCAAGCGGCGGGCTTATTCGCTGGGTATACCCGTAGCGTTCAAAATTGGCAATTTCGACCGGAATACATTTGTGTACGGAGGTGCCGAAGTTGACTTCCTGTTCAACTATAAAGAGAAGCTGTTTATTGATGACGATAAGGAAGAAAAATTCAACGAGTGGTTTAGTGACCGTACTAATCTGCTCATGCCCTCCGTTTTTGGTGGCGTACAGTTTCCGGGCGGGGTCAACCTGCAATTCAAATATTACCTGACCAACTTCCTGAATCAGGATTACACGGAGCGCGTAGATGGTGTAAATATTATGCCGTATGAAAACGTGGACAGCCGGTTATTTTACCTGTCGGTTTCCTTCAATATTGGCCGGAACAGCAATTTGTTTTCAAAAGAGGATCCGGTGCAGCGCCGAACCTCGTTTTAATACTATTCGTAAGCCAGTACTTCCACCAGGTAGGCACCGGAATATCCGAGGTCTTTCAGTTCACTGCGCATATCCTCCGCTTCCTGCCTGGTGCGGAAGCACTCCTTTGTTTCCACCACCCATACCTGCTCGCAGGGCCGGTAGCGGGCCACAAGGTACTTGTGAAAGGGGTAATCCTTAGGGTGGGTAAACTTCAGGATAGCTACCTGTACTTTATACTCTGTTACAGGAGTTGTCTCGAACTTTGGTAAGGCCGGAGGCTTCACCATGGCTCCTTTGTCGTACATTACGGGGATTTCATCACAATAAGAGGGGCGCTCCTGTGCCTGACTTAGCAAAGGTAGCAGGCAAATGCTGATTAGGCTTACAAGATATTTTGCTGCATTCATGAGGATCTGTTTGTGTTGGCACAGCTTCTTGTCTGTGTATTGACCAAGGCAAATTAACGATTTTATTACAAAAATAGTGTAGGGCGTTTTATCTTCCTGATCAAATCAATCACTGACTAATGAATCGTATACTGCTGCTACTGTCGTTTCTTGCCTTCAACTTCACTTTTCTGCCGGCTCAGCCAGATGACCCACTGCGTACTAAAGCCGATGAGCTTGCCCGGCAGTTCATCATCACCGACGGGCATGTGGACCTGCCATACCGCCTGCGGGTTCAGAACTTCCGCCTGGAACGGGAGTACCTGGGTATTCCGGTTGAAACAGACAAAGGCGACTTTGACTACGTACGGGCTAAGAAAGGAGGGCTCGATGCACCTTTTATGTCTATCTTCATTCCGGCCTCCCGCGAAGACAACGGAGCCAGGGCGCTGGCAGACTCCCTCATTGATATGGTGGTGGGCATTACAAAAGCGCATCCGGATAAGTTTGCGCTTGCCAATTCTCCCGCTGAAGTAGAGGCTAACTTTAAAAAAGGCCTCATTTCATTGCCCATGGGGATGGAAAACGGCTCGCCCATTGAGCGCAAGCTCGAAAATGTGCAGTACTGGCATGATCGTGGCATCCGCTACATCACGCTTACTCATAGCAAAGACAATCATATTTGCGATTCTTCCTACGATACCACCGGCACCTGGAATGGCCTTAGCCCCTTCGGAGAACAGGTGGTCCGTGAGATGAACCGGGTCGGGATTATGGTGGATATATCCCATGTTTCCGATAGTACCTTTTGGCAGGTCATGGAAATGACAGACGTGCCCTGCATCGCTTCCCATTCTTCCTGCCGGAAATTCACCCCGGGCTTTGAGCGCAATATGAATGACGATATGATCCGCCGCCTGGCAAAGAACAACGGCGTCATGCAGATCAACTTCGGCTCCACGTTCCTCGATGGCAATATCTCTAAGCAGATGGATGAAAAACGGGCGGAGCTCACCCGGCTTTTGGAGGAGAAGGGTTTGAGTTATGACGACGAGGAAGCCAAACCGGTAATTGACAAATTTCAGGAAGAGAATGAGGTGCTGATGGCAGATGTAAAAACGGTAGCTGACCATATAGATCATGTGGTTAGCCTCGTAGGCGTGAACCACGTAGGGTTTGGGTCGGACTACGATGGAGTGGGGGATACCCTTCCTACCGGCCTGAAGGATGTTGCTCAGTACCCGAACCTCATTTACGAACTGCTAAAGCGCGGCTACTCGGAATCCGATATCGAAAAAATCTGCTACAAAAATGTGTGGCGGGTTTGGCAGGCGGTGGAGGATGCGGCGGAGTAAGCATCAGAGCTTGTTTGGAGTGGTTTTGTGTTGAAAATCAACAATTTATGATTTTAGCGGTCTGAATGTTAAAGTCTGTTATTCCTCCCCCTCAAGCTCATAGCGCTTAAGGACTTCCGGCCAGTCTGCCTGATGTATGCGGCTGACCAGTACGGGGTTTATGGCCTCGTACAACGGGCTGCCTTTAGGAAGCAGGAAAGTCCGGTACTGCTTATTAAAAGTCACTGGCAGCAGTTGGACCTTGCTGTTCAGGTCATGCTTTGAAATCAGATAACGCATAACGGTTTTATCGTACACCAGGGCATCCACTTCCTTTCTGGCCAGTGCTTCAATCGCACGCAGGGGCGTGTCATAGGAGGCTGTGGGCAGCAGATCATGCTGTACCAGGAAGTCCTCACTGCCGGTGGAACCTACCGTACCCAGGCGCTCTACTGATTTCAAATCCTGAAGTTCATTGATTTGCACAGCCAGGGAGTTGACGGTTAGCGTGGAAGCGATAGTGGCCGTAAAGCCGGAAATGACAATTACTGCTGTAAACATCCAGACAATAGCAATGCCTTTACCCACTGAGGTCTTTGGAGCCTTGTCGCCGTAGCCCACGGTGGTCATGGTGACTGCCGACCACCACAGCCCGTCAACCAGTCCAATAAAACCGGGACGGAACTGATAGCGGTTGTGCCGTCTTTCCACCAGCCAGAGCAGGGTGCCAAAGAAAAAGATAATGCACATTAGCAGGAGCACAATCTTAAGGAAGTCAGCCGAAAAGAAGTTGCTGAGGAACATTTGGAATTGCGATCGTGACACACTCGTTGTGGCTACGCCCAGGCTGCTGATGAAAAAGGGCTGTAATGCCTCAAACATCTTCAACCGAAGGCTATTGACCATCCAGGGGTTGATGGAAATATCAATTTCCTGATAGTCCAGCGCCCGCATCATGCCCACCAGGTCGTGGTAGGGTATTATTTCGTATTCATACCCCAACTCACCGGCAATATCTTCCCAAAGGTCAATACACAGCCCTTCGTAGTCTCCGGGCGCACGCTCAATGATAAATGGAGGATCCGGGTGAATACCTACTCGCAATACCTTGTTCTGGCCTGCAAAGCAGGCTATTGCAAATAAGGAAAACAGTAGTAAAAGGACCAGCTTTTTCATAACTCCAAATGTTTGGCCTGAAGCGGTTGGCGTATAACCAGTGCGATATGCTGAGCCAGCAATTCCAGGGATTGCAAATCGCCCCGGCTGAAGGCATCCTTTCTATGGGCGCTCAGGATAAGGACAAAGGGCTGCTTTCCGGGAATTTCCCGCTTAACGCCGATCAGGGACTCAAAGGTTGCCGGGCCTTCAGGGCTGATGAGTTCCTCTGATTCCTGGCTAAAGTGGTTTAACAGCAGCGGTGTACCGTTTACCAGAAGCCAGGCAGGCAGCGCACTTTTCTCTTCAAAGGGCATCGTTTGCAATGTCGGCTCGTCGTGACCGGAGCGGTAGCTTACTGTGTAAAGGCTTTCCGATTCATACCAGCCCAGCTCCCAAAGATCACAGGCACTGTGGTAGTTTAGAGCGTACTTCAGGTGTTCCATTACTGTAGGCCAACCTGCATTTGTGGATAGCCCGGAAAATAGGTGCTCCAGGAAAATCAAAGGAAGCGATCGTGCAATATCTTCTGTTTGCCGGGCACTCATGGCTTGCAGGTCGCTTTCCTGTTGAGCCAGGCCCGCTGACTGCTCAGCGAGGAGGTTGCGCTGAGCCTCAATGGTCTGATCACGCACCCGGACTTTTTCCTTCAAAATTTGGATATAGCGTACCAGCCTGCGGATGACCTGACTGAAAAACACATACAAAAGAAGAAAGCCCAATGCTACCCACAAGGCAATTGCCCACCATCTCCTGTACCAGGGTGGCCGGACTTTCAGCGCGATGGGCAGTGATCCGCTCCAGGTATGACCACCGGGTTTTCGGGCCTGTATTTCCAGCCCGGTTGTACCGGCAGGAAGATTAGATAATTGAAGAGCATTATCATAACTGACGGCAATCCAGTTGCTATCGGTTGGCGTTTTCAGCCGGTAGCGATAGGTTATCCATTGAGCAGGAAAGGTGGGGCTGGCCCATTTAACAGAAAGGCGGTCCTTCGGGCGAATATCCAGTGGCTGCCCGTCATTTGGAGCGATGACGGCACTTCCTGTTGATACACTTAGAAGCAGTGGCTTTTGCGTAGGTAAAGGCTGGGGATGAGCGTCCCGGGAGTAAACGGTACCCTCTGCCGTACCCACCCAGATGCGCCCGTCAGCGCTGCGGCTCAGGCAACGGTAAGCGCCTACTGTAGAAGGCAGCCCGCTCTCCTGATCGAACAGGGTGTAAACGGAGGCTTCTTCATCGTAGTAAATCAGCCCCTCTGTACTGGTGCTGAGCCAGAGTTGGTTGTCTTCTGTGGCGGCAACTGCCCTGATTTCGGTTGTGGTATAAGGGCCAAGGTCAACCCGTTGAATGCGCTCCAGGTCATAGCGCATCAGTCCATCTGTAGTAGCCAGCCAAATCATCCCCCGTGGGTCAATTGCCATATCATGCACTTCAAAGGCAGTGCTGTGCACAAAGGGCAGGGGGAGGCTTAGGTTGATAAAGGCATCCTCTTCCGGCAGGTAGCGGTAGAGGTAGGTTTGGGGGCCGATGCCCGCAGCGTATAAACGTTGGCGGGGGCTCTCCCGGGCTACAAGGATACGGCTTTCCAAACCGGACTCCGCTCCATAGGCCTGAAGCTGCCCATTGGGCCGCCGTCTGGCAATTCCCACGATAGGGTTTTCATCCGGGGCCTGGCAAATCCAGACGCTGCCATCGGAGCCGGAAGTCATAAAGAAAATACCACCGCCTCTTTCTTCGAGGCTTAAATCGGGGAATAGCCGGCCATCTTTGTACTTCAGCAGGCTGCCGGAAGTGGTGCCCAGAAACAATTGCCCTCCGGTATGGGCGAGCGCAGTGATCAGCCCCCGGTTCAGGTTGGGCAGCGCTTCGGCAAAGAAGGCCCCTTCCCGGGCATTAATGGTAAAAACATCGCCGTAGGAAATCAGGACTTCCCCAGTGGGCAGAGGCAGGGTGGTAAGGGTGTTGTTGTTGGCTAGCCCGAAAACGGTCTCAAAAAAGCGGGACTGCAGCAGCCCCAGCCCCTGAGCTGTGCCCAGCCAGATATTGCCTCTGGTATCCCGGTAGATTTGATGGATTTTCTGAAAGGGAAGGACGTTTATCCGGTGGGGGTCATTGGCTCCATAAACCACCTTTAGTGCCCAGCGGCTCCCTTTCCAAACGGCCTGGCGTAAACCCTGCCTGGCTGTACCCACCAGGATATGGTTAGGGGAGCTGCCCTGAGCCAGGCTTTGTATGGTTTGCCCCTGTAAAGGGTCACTGTGCCATTGATTAACCTGCCCCGGCTTGATTGCACAACGGTAAAGCCCGTTCCCTCCAATCAGTAAGGTGGAGCCCTGCCACAAAAGGCAATGAATTTCCTTAAGTGCCGTGGGGGTGGATTGCCGTTCAAACCGTTCTTCTTCCGGCAGGTACCGAAAAAGCTGCCCGGAGGTGCTGCCGGCAAACAGCATGCCTTCCGGGCTTTCTGCAAAGGTATAACCCGCCCGGGAGCCCAGGCCTTCGAAGGGTGGATGAAGCTGAAAAAACCGGATGCTTCCATCCCTGATCCGGGCGACCCTGCCATCAGGCTGACTAACCCAGAACTGACCATGGCGGTCGGCCAATAACCCATTGGGATAGTAAAGTGCAGAATCCGCAGGTAACGGGCTGGCGGGCACCAGTTGTTTAACCCAGGCGGTATCCAGCCGGTAGTGGCTGCCGTCTCCCTGATGCGTCAGCCGAAATAGCCCACTGTCGTTTATGAAAATAACCTGTCCGGCGGTGTCCCTGGCCAGTGCTTTGATGTAGTAGCTGTCCAAAGCCCGGTTGTAGGAGGTAAATCTTTCGCCATCAAACCTGACCAGCCCGCCATCAGTTGCCACCCACAGAAAGCCGTGTTCTCCGGTGATCATATCCCGGACCTCTTCGGAGGGTAGCCCTTCACCCCTGCCGTACTGCAACGCCAGGTACTTCTGTGCAGTAGCACTGAGCGGGAGGCAGATGAGCAGGGTAACCATCAGGAAGGTTCGCATGGCACTTACTTTGCAGGTTCTAATTTAATAAACAATACCAGGAATCAGGAAAATACAGGCAGGTTGCCTGGCGGTTGTAAGTCTGTGAGCAAAGGGTTGTAGTTATAACAATTGGCTTATTCAGACGATTGAGGCGACCATTGGTTGTATTCAATATACCGGGCAATAGCCTCAGCAGCTGCCCTTCCCTTTAGCTTTTCGACCAGGTACAGCGCTCCGTCAATCCCGGAGGAAACGCCGGCTGCAGTTACGATATTTCCGGAGTCTACGTACTTCACGCCTGTCAATACTTCCGATTGGGGCGCTTCCTGCCTCAGCCGCTCGATCTCGCCGTGGAAGGTAGTCACCCGGTGCCCGTTCAGCAGCCCGGCGGTGGCATAGTAAAATACGCCGGTGCAAACGCTGAAAAGTACCTGGCAGGCCGGGGCGGTCTCCTGTATCCATCGAATAACTTCCGCTTGTTGGACCGCTTCTTCAGAATTACCTCCAAAAGTTGCCAGTATATCTGCCGGCGGGCAGTCCGTGATGTCGTACTGTGGCAGTATCTTCACTATCCCCTGACTGGTTACTGGGCTTTTATCCCGGGCAACGATGAAAACCTCCCATCCTGCATTGGTGAACACCTCAACCGGGCCGGCAAAGTCAAGGATTTCCATGCCTGGATGAATAAGGGCCGCTATGCGTATGGCGTTGGGCATGAGGATTGGTTTAAAATATTATAAGGTGTAGCAAGGGCAATAGTTTGGAGTTTCATCGCCGAAGGGCTTCAATGATATCGCCAACATTCCGGCGTTCAAAGGTTTGCATCAGCCTGAGCCCGTTTCTTAGTGCCCACCCCGGCGGACGGGCGACAAGGCCTCCAAGCTGGTGAACCCAGTAGTCTGCCTGTTCAATCCGCTGCTCGTAGGCTGAGCCCTTCAGGCGCCAAAGCTCACAGGCCAGTTCCCAGGAAAACGCCCGGGCATTGCCCATACTGAAGTTGATGATGGCTTCATCTTTATCATTGCCCAGCCAGTCTGCTAAAAAAAAGAAAGGCGAAACCCGGCCCAGCCTGTCCTGTAGTTCGTCAACGATTTCAGCCAGGATTTCATTGACTTTTTCAAAGTCATGCTTCAGAGGGAGCAGGGGCTTGTCTTTCATCAGTTGGGAGGCCGCGATGGCCAAATCGTAGTTAATGTGCGCATTCATGCCCAACAAGATATGCTGAATAATAGCCAGAGGGGAACGGGTACTTTCAAAAGCCAGGCTCCAGCACCGGGCGATGGGCGCACCGCGCTGCCAGTTTTCATAGGCATCCAGATAAAGATTGGCGAAAGCCACATCGAATTGCTCCATTCGGGGCCCGTCCTCAAAGGCTCTCCGGGCAATAGCCCGTTGTACCTGATCGGTGGTCCGGCGGTAAACATAGGCAAACAGCCCGGCAGGATCACCGTTGGCAATCGATGTGTCTATGATACGATCGAGGGCATCAAGAACCTCTCTTATGGTTGTGGGGCGCATGATCTTGGGGTATTAGGCTTTCAAAATAAGAAAAATTGACGAACATCCTCAAGCATATATTGGCGGCAGTCCGTTAACTACAGCCTTTGAAGCACTGAATTCCGCCAAAAATTCTATTTTTGCCCGTCAAGTCCAAAACCAAATCGCCATGCGGAATAAATTTCTTCTTTTCTTTCTGATCCTGTCTTCCTCTGCTTTACAGGCACAGTTTAGTACGCTGGAGCAGCGCCTTTTCGAATTGCCCGATGTGCTCTTCAAAGCCATTGATGCGCCTGATGGGTTCGAAGCCGCCTATGAGCTGCATATCAAGCAGCCCATTGATCACGAAAACCCGGAAAAGGGGTACTTCTATCAGCGCGCCTACCTTTCACACCGTAGCTTCGAAGCGCCAATGGTTCTGGCCACCGAGGGCTATATGCGCCCTTCCAACCGTATGTATGAACTCACTGGCTACCTCGATGCCAATCAGGTGGATGTGGAGCACCGATATTTCGGCACTTCTTCGCCGGATTCACTGGATTATACTTACCTGAACCTGAAGCAGGTGACGGCCGATTTGCACCATATCCGTACTTTGCTAGGGCAACTGTACACACAGCCCTGGGTGAGTACGGGCATTAGCAAAGGGGGGCAAACGACTATTTTTTACCGTTACTTCTACCCCGATGACGTGGCTGCTTCCGTGCCCTACGTAGCGCCCCTCAACCTCGACCTCACGGACGACCGGATTTACGAATTCCTGGCGAATGTAGGCACGGAAGAATGCCGAAAAGGTATCCGCGATGTGCAAATGCGCGTGTTAAAAAACCGGGAGGAATTGCTGCCCCTGCTCCGCTGGCACGCCAAAGGCGCAGGTATGGAATTCACCTATCTAAGCCTGGAAGAAGCTTTCGAATTTGGCTGGAAGGCGTTCGATCTGGCGGATCA
>CAZNHN010000012.1:23930-27316 GCA_964572415.1 uncultured Phaeodactylibacter sp. | reverse complement strand
CGCGGTTTTGGAATACCCTTTTTCTTTTTGGCAGTTGGGGCATGACTGTGAGGCGATCCCGGGCAAATCGGCTGACCTGGAAACCCTGCTGGAGCACTTTGTCAAGGTTGTAGGGTTGGATTTCTACGCTGATGCCTCCATGTTTGGCTACGCCTCGCATTACTGGCAGGCGGGCGATGAGATGGGCTACTATGGCTTTCAAACTAAACCTTTCGAGGGATTGCTGAAGGAAATTACCGAAGAAGAGCCTACCGCCATTTTCATGCCGGGCAAAGCCCCGATGAATTTTGACCCCGCTTTCGTAAAATCCGTCTACAACTGGACACAGCGCGAAGCCGATGAGATGATTTACATCTACGGTGCGATCGATACCTGGACCGCTACCGGCGTCCCTGTTTCCGACAAGGTAGATGCGAAGTGGTTCGTCATGGAAGGTAAAGACCACGGCAGTGCCCGCATCGGCAATATGAGCGAAGCGGAGCGTGCGGAGCTCCTGCAAACCCTGGAGCAGTGGATGAATGCAAGTGAAAATTAAAAGATATACAGAGCTATGAGAATTTTGCTGATTTTTCTGGCGATTAGCTTCAATGCTTTCGTCCTGATTGCGCAAGAAACGCCGTCAGGGGATACCACTATTTACCGGGCATTGGAGCGCCCGGCCCGTTTTCCGGCATGTGAACAACTGGACACCACACTGGTGGTCATACAGAAATGTGCAGAACAGTCTTTGCTGGAGTTTATGTACAGCAATATCCGTTATCCGCAGGAAGCCCGGGAGCAGAACCTGGAGGGTAATGTTGTAGCTACATTCGTGGTGGAAAAAGACGGCAGCCTTTCCAATCTGTCCGTCCTGAAAGACATTGGTGGTGGCGCCGGGCTGGAAGTCCTTCGGGTAGTGGAAGCTATGAATGAGGCGGAGATCCGCTGGGTGCCTGCCGAAAAAGACGGGGAGCCGGTCCGGTTTCAGTATACCATGCCTATAAAATTCAAGCTGGAGGAAGTACCACCCTACACGATGGTTGGAAGAGACTCGGTGTATACCATCTACGATACGGCACTTGATTTTACAGGCGGGCAGGAAGCGTTGCGGGCCTATCTGGAGGAAAACCTGGAATACCCCGAAGTGCCGGAAGATACCTGTATCGTAGGGCGGGTGGAGCTACAGTTGCTGGTACGGCCGTCCGGAGAGGTGCGCATTCTTGACCTGGTAGATTTTAATGACCTTGGCTTCGACTTTTGGTATGAAGCCATAGATGCCGCAACTTCCACTTACGGCAAATGGGATATCGCTACCTATGAGGGTCGGCAGGTCGCTTCAGCTTTTGACCTTAGCCTTCCCTTCATTCCCGATAACACCACCTGTGCCACATTGGTGGAAGAATATCAGGCAGCCAATGAGCTGGCGCAGGAAGGCGCGAAGCTTTTTGCTGAAGAAGAACAGGAGCTGGGTATTGCCAAAATGACGCAGGCCATTGGCATGTTTCCCAATAACGCGGAATTCCTGCTCATGCGTGGGCAGGCTTATCTGGACATGCAGCGCTACAGTGAGGCTTGTTCTGACTTGCGCCTGGCGCGGTCCATCTCTCTCGTAACCTGGTATGATGCGGTGCTGCCAATCATTTGCCGGCAGTAAAAAATGAGGAGCATGAGAAAGTGGGGGCTGGCTATATTGATTGCAGTACTGGCCCTGCCGGTGATTTTCAACTACCATTCGGAGCAGCCGGTGGAAGCCCTGCGTGCGGCTTACACCTATCCGGAGTCTGCATTCACGGAAGTCATGGGCATGCCGGTGCACTATCGCTCCGCTGGGGAGGGCCCGGTTCTGCTGCTCCTGCATGGTACCGGCGCAACCCTCCACACCTGGGAAGGCTGGACAGCTGAATTGCGGGATTCCTTCCGGGTCATTAGTGTGACTTTACCTGCCTTCGGGCTTACCGGCCCACGTCCGGATGAGGATTATTCTATCCCTGCCTATGTTGATTTTGTAGAGGCTTTCGCCAAAAAGGCAGGCTTGGAGCGGTTTTATCTGGCTGGCAACTCGCTTGGCGGGCTGATTGCCTGGGAATATGCCCTGGCCCACCCGGAGCGCGTCCAAAAGCTGGTATTGCTTAATGCATCCGGCTGGCCCCGCGATAGAGAAATGCCTTTGGCTATGCGCCTGGCCAGAAAGCCGGTATTCAGGCAGTTGTTGCAGCGGATTACGCCCAAGGCGCTCTTCCGGAAGTCCCTTCGCGAAGTGTACGCCAATCCTGACCGTATTTCGGATACGCTGGTGGACCGGTACTTTGATCTCTTCCTGCGGGAGGGCAACCGCCGGGCCTATGTGCAGCGCTTGAATCAGTCTTATCAGCCCGATCCCGATCAGCTTTCCGAACTTAACATTCCCACCTTCATACTCTGGGGCGAGCAGGATGCCTGGATTCCTGTTGCGGATGCGTACCGGTTTGATGAGGTACTGCCCAACAGCCAACTCCTGGTTTATCCGGATGCCGGGCATGTGCCTATGGAGGAATGGCCGGCGCGCACGGCGGAGGATGTGCGGAGCTTTCTGCAATAGTGGTTTGCTTTTAGGGCTTCACGAGTGGTGTGCCTGCATAATCAGTTGGCAGCAGGAGTTCATAATCGAACCCATCCAAAAGGGCTTGCAGGCGCTCTGATTCAGGTGGAGCAATCTGCCCCTGAGCGACCGCCTCCCGGATTGGGCGGAGGTCAATAAGCGCGAAGGCATCCTTCCGGGCTTGCAGGATTAAGGGCAGGTTTTGGCAATAATAGCGGTTGCGTTTTTCGAGCCAGTCGGTCACGGCACCGTCCTCAGCGCGGTAGTAGCGGTTCCATACCGCGATGTTGATGCTTTCCAGGCCCGCTTCGCTGGCAAGTGTGTGGGTGAGTTCCCCCAGGTCGAGCTCCCCGCCTGATTCGACTTTACTGGCGTGCAGCCGGCCGATTTTGACAAAAACTTTGGGCGTCCCGCGCCTGTCGTACTGTTGTTGAAAGTTGTCCCTGATGTACTGCACCCGGTCGCCGTGTGAGGCACCGCCCCGGTAGCGGTCGTAAATATCCCAGCTGATTTTCAGGTCGTGCAACAGGGCCTGGGCCTCCGGGGAATGGGCTTCCAGGGCACTGAAATAGGCTTTCACCGCTGGCTCTTGTAAAATGCGCTCAAATACGGGGAAGCCCTCATCGTCCTGATCTTCCTGTATCATCCACTTCCGGATAGTGGTAACGGCGGCTTGATGGAGTGCTGTGGGTACGTCCTCGGGTTCTAACTGGCTTTGCATCCAATCCAGCAAAAAGAATACCGATGAAAAGTACTCCTGATCCAGCCCCCAAATGGTAAAACCGTCCGGCGTAAGCTGGAAATAGTGCGTATGGGATGCGACAAAGGC
>CAZNHN010000012.1:18739-23920 GCA_964572415.1 uncultured Phaeodactylibacter sp. | reverse complement strand
GCGGAGCGCCTTGAGAAAGGCGGCATCTTCCTGCAGTTCGAAGAAAGGCATGGGTACGTCAGCGATAGCTTCAAACTGGTACTGCTCATAGAATGCGGCGAGGTTGGCCGGTATATTTTCGGGCACTGTGGTCAGTTGTTCCAGGTACTGTGCAGAATGAGGCCCGATTTCGCACGCAAAGTGCCGGAAACCGTTTGCGCGGAGCAGCGGGGCCAGTTGTTCCACAAAGCGGGACAGGGTAGGAGACCCGTGGTTTTCTCCCAGTACCAGGATTTGGGCAGCTCGTACGGCCTGTTCGAGCGTTTGGGCCCCTTCACCGGTAAAACCGTCCGGCGTAAGCTGGAAATAGTGCGTATGGGATGCGACAAAGGCACTGTCCAGTGCGGGCAATGCAGAGGTTGGGATGCTGGTTTTGGGAGCCTGACAGGCCCAAACCACGAATAAGGAAAAGTATAGCAGGTATTTCATAGCTGGAGTAGTTTGTGCCCGGCAGCTGTTGTGGCCACCGGGCAGTTGTCAGTCGGGTGATTTATCGAACGGTAAAGTCGTTCAGGCTGTCGAATTCTACTAATTCATAGCGGGGGGAGCACTTGTATAGCCAGCGCAGGATGCCCATGTGCCCGGCCCCAAAGAGGATAAGTACCCGGTCATCGTCCTGAATATCCAATTGCTGGATTTTATGGAAAATGCGCAGGTTGCGGTTCATCCAATATAGGGATAAAGCATCCGGTCCTTCAAAGGCATCTGAGTCAAACTGCCCTCCGGAAATGTACGCCCCGAAGTAACGGTCGATGACCTTCTCCTGATTGAGGTACAGGAAGTTTTCCAGCAGGGTATTGTGCGGCATTTGTTTGTCGCTGTAAACGTACCATTCCTTGTAGCGCTTCATCCACTCATCTTTGCCCCCAAAGTAATGGCGGTCGCCAACCCTTTTAATGTATTGATCGGCTTCCGAGTCTCCAATTTTGTCATGCAGATCGCCCAGTAACCCCCATGCATCGCAGCCGTAGATCGTATCCAGCCCCAGCTGATCCATCAGGCGTATGCCAACCTGATCGCGTTCATTGGCATAAAGTTCCTCTTCGCCTTTTTTCCAGCGGCGGTAGCGGTTCATGAGGTAGCCGGTATTGGCACCCGATTCCACGATGATTTTGGTGGGCTGAAACTGGGCTATATAATCCAGGAGTTCCTGCAGTTCTTCCTGTCGCTTAGGTGTGAAAATATTGATCTTGTCTTCCTCCCTGGTCTTGTGCTCGTCTAAACCAGGGTAAGCAAAATGCCAGGTGCCCATGAGCAGTACCTGAGGTACCTGCCGGTCGCCGGTGAGAAACTCGTCCGGCCCCTTGTAGGGCATCTCCTGGGCGTTGGACAATTGGAAAAAGCATAAGGCGATGAAAATAGGGATAATGGATTTCATTGGTGATAATTTTAGAGTTTAGAAATGGTCAAAAAAGCATTTATGGGCCAGTCCTGTTGAAGCAGCAAGACTTCGGAGAAGTCACATCTTAGTATCCCTTTAAACACCGTAGCTGACCGACTTCGTAGAAGTCGCATGTTGCCCGCTATTATAGGAAATGCCCCTGGGAGCTTATCTCCGACCGGCTCCCAGTACTTTTTATCTTGCAATTCAGCTTTTGATTGGTATTGTTATAGATGACTAAGCACAAACACAAAAGTGCAGCCCCCATCCACGGCTTTCAACTGCAATCGGTAACCCTTAGGATTTCCCCGGTCAATCCCAAAATTCAAAATAGTGGGCATTCACCGGGCAATCCAGCCCATTCACCGATAGAATCTCCTGGCCAGCCTATCCTTCGGGGGGATACTGCCCATGAATTGCTTAGTTTTAGCTTAAAATTGATCCGGGATGAAACCTAAATACGGCGTTTTACTCATCTGGAGTGTGGCCTTTTTCCTGGTGTACGTGGAGCTCAGAGATATTGCTGATGACGGCATTCAAAGCTTTGTGGATACCTGGACCAGCCAAAAGGGCGTCTTACTTTCTTTATCCTCCCTGATTGCGGATATTCTGTATGCCTTTGGTTGCTATTCTGTGCTTTTCTGGCTCAGGGGCAAGCCGAACCTGCTGCTTGGCGTACTGCTCGTTGGGGTTTATCCGCTAGCCACAGCTATCCGGTTTCTGATCGAGGAGGTACTTTACCTGCGCTGGTTTGGCTTCGACAACTACTACGATCAAATGAGCACCGGTGCTTACCTGCTGGACAATTTGTACTACGCCATCCCATTTTCAGCCGTAGGTATTGTGTTTTACTTCTCGCAGTATTCCCGCTTCCGGGAGCGGCAAAGCCAGGAGCTGCTCATTCAAAACCAGAAGACAGAGCTGGCCTTTTTGCGGTCGCAGATCAATCCCCATTTTCTTTTCAATACCCTGAATAATGTCTATACCCTGGTCTACCAAAAATCAGATAAAGCACTGGAAGCCATGGAAAAGCTGACGGGTCTGCTCCGGTACGCCTTGTATGAGAATGCCGAACAGGTGCCCCTGGAGCAGGAAGTCAGGTACATTGAGGACTTCATCAGCCTACAGCGCCTTCGGTACGGGTACGAGGTGCAACTGCAATTTGAGGTGCCCGACAACCTTGACGGGCTGGTCATCCCTCCATTTGCGCTCCTCCCCTTTGTGGAGAATGCCTTCAAGCACGGTGAGCTGCGGAATCCGGAGCACCCGGTGGTCATCCGGCTGGAGCGTACGGCATCGGCTTTGGTCTTTCACACCCAAAATGCCCTGCGGGTGCAGCAAAAGGATCAGGTGGGCGGCATCGGCCTGGCCAATATCCGCAAACGCTTATCTTTGATTTATGAAGATCAGCATGAGTGGACCGTCGAAGCAACCCAAAATCAATTCGAAGTGACCCTGAAAATCCCCATTGCCTTATGCTCCGATGTGTAATTGTGGATGATGAGCCCCTGGCCATACAGTTGTTGTCCGACTATGTCCGGAAAACTCCGGATTTGGAATTGGCGGAGGCTTTTTCCAACCCCATTGAGGCTTTGCAGTACCTGCAGGGGCAGACGGATTTGTTGCTTTTTCTGGATGTGCAAATGCCTGAGCTCACTGGCATTCAGGTGATGAAAATCCTGAATCAGCGCCTTCCGGTCATCCTCACCACTGCTTATGAGCAATATGCGCTGCAAGGGTACGAACACAACGTGGTGGATTACCTGATGAAACCGATCTCCTACGACCGTTTTTACCAGGCCGTGCAAAAGGTAGAGACCGATGAAAGGAATCTGGCTTCAGCAGCTCAGGAGGCAGAAGTGAGCACCTCCTACCTATTTGTGAAAACGGAATACCGCCTGCAGCGCGTCGACTACGCTGATATCGCCTATCTGGAAGGGCAGGGCGACTATGTGGCCATCCACACGCCGGCCGGTCGTATTATGACATTGGAAAACATGAAGCATTTTGAAGAGGTGCTGCCGACAACTTTATTTGTGCGCACCCACCGGTCCTATATCGTATCCATTCGCAAAATCGACTACATAGAGCGCAACCAGGTGGTGATTGGAAAGGAGCGTCTGCCGATTAGCGAAGGGTACCGGAAGAGCGTGATGGGTAGATTGAAAGGGTAATAGGGTCGGCTATCTTAGCCTTTGCCTAATCCACTCAAAAAGCTTTCGCATCCTGCCCAATCAAATAATTCGCCACCCAGCCGTAAGCGAATATGCCCAGTGCGAACACAATGATTAGCCAACTGCCTAGGGAGGGGATGAGCGCTCCGGTGATGCCAACAGCTGCCAGTGCCAGGCTGTAAATGGTCAGGGAACGCCGGGCTTTGGTGCCTTCACTGACGGAGAAAGTGCCGCCGGCAGGGACTAAAAGCAATCCAAAAACAAGGCCCAGGAAGAGCAGTTGCCCGGCATTGCTAATGAAATAGCCAGCCAGGGAGAGGAGCGATAACCCAACCAGGCCACCAGCGATATTGGAGCCCATTTTTTCATCTTCTGTCAGGGCATGTTTGCCGATAGGATGAAGGCGCAGGAAGAGGTTAGCTATCGGGATTGCAATCCAGGAAGACAGCGCAAACAGGACGTACAGGGCGATAATAGGATAGAGCAGGGGCGCCAGCGCAGGGTTGCTACGTGCCACGCCCAGTACTATCCGGTAGATGATGTACGCTCCGATCACCACTGCCCAGCGGTTTTGCTCATTCATTTTGGCCATCCAAAGGAAATACTTCAGTAGGCCGCGGTAGAAGATGTTTTCGCCTTTGATGGCTTCCTTGAGGCCAGACCGGGCATATTCGTTGTTGGGGTTCAGTCGGAGCGCTTCCCGGAAGTTTTGCTGAGCTTCCTTGAAGCGGCTTTGCTCAATAGCCACCCAGCCACGGTTGGCGTGGGAGTAACTGTCCTCGGGGGCTTTGTGCAGGGCGTAGTCGATTGTCTGAGCGGCTTCGGCTTTGCGGTTGAGCTTCACCAGGGCTTGTGCCCGTATGTTGACCAGGTTGACATTTTCGGCATCCTGTTCCAGCCCCTGTTCAGCAGCGTCGAGGGCTTCCTGCCATTTTTCTTCATAGAAGGCGACATGAGCGAGCAGCAGGAAAAAGTCTGCATCCGCCGGGTTGAGCTGAAGCCCCTGCCGGATCATTTCGCGTGCCTTTTTCGTGTTCTGATTGTAAAAGTACGCCCGTGCCATGGTGTAGAGCAGGAACGGATCGTTGGGGGCATGGCCCATGGCACGTTCGCCGAGTTCCAGGGCTTCAGCATAGCGTTTGCCGCTGAGGTAACATTCCGCCAGCCATGCCATGGCGTAGGCGTCATTGGGCGCATGGCTTAGGGCCTGCTTGAATTCCTTTTCGGCATCAGCCAGCCGCTTTTGGGCCAGGAGCAGCTTGCCTCGTTCCAGATGAATGTTGATCATTTCTTAATCTTGAGGTAGTCGAGGATTTCGTCATAAATGCCCGCCTCATTGGCAAAGAGGGCGTAGTTCTTGGCGGTACTGAACCATTCCTTGGTGGTTGCCCGGTGCTTTTTGATGGCTTGTTCGAGGTCCCTGGTTTCCAGAGGCTGAGGGGTTCCCGTGCGAATGGCTTCTTCCAGTTTGCCTTCTATGGCCCGGTCGATGATAGCCTCCAGGTCGGCCCCGGAAAAGTCACCGGTCTTTTTGACGAGTTTACTGTAGTTCAGCTCGCTTACCGGCTTGCCTTTGAGCTTCAGCTT
>CAZNHN010000012.1:15592-18694 GCA_964572415.1 uncultured Phaeodactylibacter sp. | reverse complement strand
GAAGCGGCCTGGCCGGCGGAAAGCAGAGTCGAGGTGCCAGGGTGCGTTGGTAGCTGCCAATACCAGTACGCCTTCATTATTATACTCCACACCATCTAATTCGGCGAGGAACTGATTGATGACATTTCGTCCGGCACTGTGGCGCATATCCGACCGGCTGGCCCCCAGGGCATCCACTTCGTCAAAGAAGAGAACGCAGGGTTTCAGGCTTCGGGCTTTTTCAAAAATAGCGTGCAGGTTGCGCTCACTCTGCCCTATGTACATATCCAGAATATCGCTGATGCCTACAGCCAGAAAATTGGAGCCTACCTCTCCGGCAGTGGCTCTTGCAAGGTGGGTCTTGCCGCAACCGGGGGGGCCGTACAGCAAAATGCCACCACCGATTTTCTTCCCATAGGCTTGATAAATTTCCGGGTGTTTCAGCGGATGAAGGATTTTCATGCGGACTTCCTCCTTCACCTGCTCCATTCCACCGACGTCTTCAAAGGTGGTCTCGGGCCGCTCGATGTCAATGCTTTTGTCCTGGTCTTCACCTTCGTCCCCACCGGTTTTGAGCTTGATTTTTTCAGGTTCCGACTGGTCTTTAATTTGCAGGTTGATCTCTGATTCCAGGTAGGCGTCCCGGAGTTTATCGTTGATGGCGATGGCATTTTCGTAGGCTTCCTTAGCAGCTTCGGCTTGCTGGCTTTGCAGCAGTAGCTTTGCGTATACGAGCCATGCTTTTGCCGGCGGGGCAGGGGCTTCCACTAACTCTTCAATCAGTACCAGCCCGGAGCCGGTTTTCTGTTGGGCGCGGAAGGCATCAGCGAGGCCGATTTTAAGGTCGGTGTCGGCTGCGTTGAGGCGGAGTGCGGCTTTATACTCGGCTTCGGCTTCTTCGTGCCGGTCCTGCTTCATTAGTGCGTTGGCAAGGAGTTTCCGCAGTGGGAGGTTGTCGGGAGCGCTTTTGAGGGCTTCGCGTAGTTGTTGTATTTCGTCCATGTAATCCTTTCTTCTTTTGGGAAGGGTAAGGTACGGAATTTGGGGGAGAGTTGGGAGGGGGGGGGATTGCAGTCGTGTAGTCTTGTAGTGGGCAGTGGGGGAGTTGGCAGTTTGGCAGTATTGCAGTCTGGCAGTGGGCAGTATTGTAGTGGGCAGTCTGGCAGTGGGGCAGTCTGGCAGTGGGGCAGTCTGGCAGTGGGCAGTTTGGCATGTAGAGGGAGCGAAGGTGGCCTGATGTGGGGCGGTCTGATTTCGGGCGGGTGCCGGGTTACAGTCAACAGGCTGCCTTCGCTTGCCGATGTTCTTTTAGCTCATCGCTTTGAGGGTTTGCCGGAGGTAGCGCTTGTACTTGATGCGGTACGCCCGGTAGATTTTGCGGTAGCGGGTGTAGGAGTCTTCGTGGTGCATGATGGGGTGGGGGTGCTCGCCATTGACAGGGGCAGGTTGTTGCATAAAGCCCTGCTGTTTCATCCACTCGTCGTTGTAAATCTTGCCGAGGTAGCGGGTGCCGTGGTCCGGGAAGAGGGCGACGACTACATCCGTTGGCTTGAGTTGCTCCTTGAGGCGGAATACCGCTTGCATGGCGGAGCCACTGGAGTAGCCTACGAGCAGGCCTTCCTGGCGGGCCAGCTGACGGGCGCGGTGGGCGCTGCTACGGTCGGTAACTTTGATAAAGTCATCGATCAGATCGAATGCTACGTTGCCGGGGATGATGGTTTTGCCAAGGCCTTCTACTTTGTAGGGATAGATTTCACTTTGGTCAAACTCGCCGGTTTCCCAGTACTTTTTGAGTACGGAGCCATAAGCATCCACCGCGATGATTTTGATGTCCGGATTTTTCTCCTTGAGGTAGCGGGCGGTGCCGGAAAGGGTGCCTCCTGTACCTGCACAACAGACGTAGTGGGTGATTTTACCCTCGGTCTGTTCCCAGATTTCCGGGCCGGTAGAACTGTAGTGGGCCTTGGAGTTGTTGAGGTTGAAGTTTTGAGCCAGGTAGTAGGCCCCGGGGATATCTTCGGACAACTGTTTGGCGCGGGAGTAGTAGGAGCGGGGGTCTTCGGGAGCGGCATCTGCAGGGCAGACCACCACTTCGGCACCCATGGCTTTCAGCAGGGACAGCTTCTCCTGAGAGGCTTTGCTGGAAACCGTGAGGACGCAACGGTAGCCTTTGAGGCTGCAGATCATAGCCAGGCTATAACCTGTATTCCCGGAAGTGGCCTCAACGATGGTGTCGCCGGGCTTGATAAGCCCTTCGCGCTCTGCCTGTTCGACCATGAATAAAGCGGTGCGGTCTTTTGCGGATTGCCCCGGGTTGTAGGCTTCGACCTTTCCGTAGACCATAGCCGGAATATCTTTTGCGATCCGGCTGAGTTGAATAAGTGGCGTATTGCCGATAGTTGCCAGTACGTTCTCGTATCGCATATAAGCTTGCTTTTTGCTCACGATAAGCTGCACGTTTTGTACAGCGTGTTTGATTTTAATAGGCTCTGACTTCGGGCGGAAAAGCCCAAAATCAATTACAGATTTGCAGTCCCGATACGATTGTAACAACAAAGGTAATAAATTTTTTGCCTCAGGGAAGGGGGGTATTTCTATTTCTCCTTTGTCCCGAAAAGAATTTTAAACGCAATGATCAATATAACCTCCCTGCAATGAAAAAAGTCAACAATCAGAATTGGAAGCCGTTTTTGACGTATCTTGCTATTTATTTATTTGGTACGCGCAGCCATTGCTGTATCGGCATAAGGCCACCCAAACACCCAACACTTTATGGCAGACACACGGATTTCCTTTAAAGCACGACTGATTCTCTACCATCGCGGTCGTATTCTGTTGCTCAAGCAGACGAAGCCTAACGGGGGCAATTACACACTCGTGGGCGGGACGGTGGAATCCAGGGAGTTTGCCCGGCAGGCGCTCATCCGGGAGAGTTATGAAGAAGCAGGGATCATACTGCGGGAGGAAGACCTGGAATTAGCCCACTTGCTGCATAAAGTGAATGGAGAGGAGCACCGCATTGTATTTTACTTTAAAGCCTACCGCTGGGAAGGCGAATTAAAGGCTAAGGAAACCCATAAGTTTAGGGAGGCAGAGTGGTTTTACCTGGAAGATTTGCCAAAG
>CAZNHN010000012.1:13565-15582 GCA_964572415.1 uncultured Phaeodactylibacter sp. | reverse complement strand
ATGTCATGGAAGCTTACCGCCATGGGCAGATGTATTCAGAGTACCTTAAAAAATAGGCTTCAAATCTTGTGGGCGTTTGGAGGTCAAACGCCCACTGTGCATTTAATTCGCTACCACCGGTGGTTCCAATAGCTGGAAGAACTGATCGAGGCGTGGCATAATCACGATCTCAGTACGGCGGTTAAGGCTGCGCCCGGTTTCGGAGTCATTGTCTGCTTTAGGCAGTTTGTCCGCCCGTCCGGCAGCAATCATCCGGGTGGGGTCTACGTAGTGTTCTTCCTCCAATGCTCTTACCACTGCCGTAGCGCGTTTTACGCTCAGGTCCCAGTTGTCTTTAATGCAGCTATTGGAAATGGGTACGTTATCGGTATGGCCTTCCACCATGAGGTTGAGGTCACTGTGATCGCTGACCACCATGGCTACCTTGCCCAGCACTTCATTTGCTTCTGCTGTGATCCGGGAACTACCAGACTGGAACAGGAGCTGATCAGAAATGGAGACGTGTACCACACCGCCCCGGACTTCCACCTTCACATCATCGTCGTTCAGGTCGGAAAGGGAGCGTTTGAGGTTGAGCACCAGCGCCAGGTTGAGGGAGTCTTTTTCCTGCATTTTGGTGGTCAGGTCCTCAATAAACTGGTACTGTTGGTTGATGTTCTCCAGAGACTCCCGGATACTCGTAGCGCCTTCCTTGCTCACAATGGACAAGTCGGACATGCGGTCAAGCAGGCTGGAGTTGGTAAACTGCAGGTGCTCGACCTGGTCTTCCAGCTGCTGAATTTGTTTGTCTTTTTCATTCACCTGCCTTTCCAGGCTTTCGACTTTGCCCTTGTTGCAGGCCGAAAAGGTAAAGAGGGTGATGGTTAGTAAGGTGAAGAGGGTTGTTTGTTTCATCCTGTTTTAGCATTAATGATGGATGGAAAGAACTGAATTGCCTCTCCGTTTAGTATATCCGGGCGCGACTTATCACTCGGTAGCAGAGCTGATTTTTCGGTGAACACCCAAGTAGTCGTCATCTTCTTCACCATCTCCGTCCCAGTCGAGGCGGGCTTTCAGGCTGATCAGACCGTTCTCAATGCCGGCTTCATAGTGGTAGGTGGCATTGGGCTCAACCATCATGAGCGTATCTCCGAAAACATTCCACATGCCACGGCTCGTGCTCAGAATGGTATCTGTGAGGCTGGTGAAGACCTGCTCGTACTTATTATCCAGTTTATAGTAGGTCTTTACCGGCTTCACACCCAAACGGCTTATCCACTCTTCTTCCCGGACTTCAAAAACGTAGGAGGTATCGGTGCCGTTAGCCGTATTGATATCCACACGCAAAGACACAGATTCCCAGGTGCCTGGCAATGCCTTCTGCAGGTCTGCCTTTGCGGTATCTGTGTCGGTGGCCGGGTCTGACGAACAACCAATGATCAGTGCCAGCAAAAAGAAAAAAGGTAGCTTGTTCATGCTGCTTCAGTTAGTTTGTGGCGCAAATGTAAACCTTAATGCTGAAAAGGATGAGGCGTTAGCGGCAATTCGGCTAAGGGATGAAAATCTCCTTTAAGCCCGAGTGGTTGCTGATGCCGGATGTCGTGCACAATTTCTATGGCGGGCCGGGCAGCACTCAGCGGAAAGCCTTTCCCGTCAAGAACTGCCTGGTAGCTTTGGGTATGCAGGTCGGTAAAGCCTCCGCTGAACTCAAAATCCTCCCCTTCAATGGTCAGGGCCCGGAAAGTGCGCGCCCCGGCAGCTTTAACAGCATCGGGCAAAGTGTCTGCATTGATGCTTAGGAACCAGCGCACCCGCGCCCGCTCGAATTCCAAAAAGCCCGCGGCCCGGTCATGCGTATGCAGGTGGACGGTATTCTGCTGTACAGGTCCAAAAATCCACTGCAGCATATCGTAAAAATGTACGCCAATATTGGTGGCGATACCACCCGACTGCGGTTCCCGGCCTTTCCAGCTGGCGTAGTACCAGTTGCCACGGGAGGTGATGTAAGTGAGGTCTACATCAAACTTGGAGTCACCTG
>CAZNHN010000012.1:3777-13555 GCA_964572415.1 uncultured Phaeodactylibacter sp. | reverse complement strand
AATCTGTCGCACATTTATTATTAGGTTAATCAAGCAGAATATTATAAACTTTATGCCCGGTCTCTTTTTCATAATCGAGGAGTGCGTCGATATTCCATGGGTTCAGGACCAATGGCTTTTCACAAATAACATCTGCGCCATGCCGCAGCCCAAACCGGATGTGGGCATCGTGAAGATAATTGGGCGAGCAAACGCTCAGATAATGAAGGGGCGTGCCGGAGCGCTTCAGCTTTTCGAGGTGCCGGTCGAAGCGTTCGTATTCCACGAAAAAGGCGGCGTCTGGAAAAAAGGAGTCGATGACCCCCACGGAGTCATGCTTGTCAAGTGCTGCAATGAGGTCGTTACCGGTATCCTGTATGGCCTTCATGTGCCGGGGAGCAACGTAACCGGCCGCTCCAATCAGCGCAAAGTTGTATTTCATGGTTGTGCAGTTGGATTAGGAAAGGGGATGGATTTGGTCTCCGGTTTTGAGGTAGATGGTCCCGGTTGCCGGGCAGATGGCACGTTGGTCCTTTCCAAAGGAAAGCTTTTCGCCGTGGGCGCTCATCCAGCCGGTCTGCCTGGCGGGTACCCCGGCAACCAGCGCATAGGCAGGGACATCCTGGGTCACCACCGCACCGGCAGCTACGAAAGCGTAGGTACCGATGGTATGGCCGCATAGCAAGGTGGCATTGGCCCCTATGGTAGCTCCTTTCTGAATAAGGGTTTGCCGGTATTCCGTCTTGCGCTCTACTCCGGACCGCGGGTTGATCACATTGGTAAAAACCATGGATGGCCCCAGAAAAACTTCGTCTTCACAAATGACACCTTCGTAAAGGGAGACGTTGTTCTGTACCTTCACCCGGTTGCCGATCTGAACGCCGGAGGCTATAAAGACATTCTGCCCAAGGCTGCAGCCTTCACCAATTACAGCACCGGGCATAAGGTGGCAAAAGTGCCAGATTTTAGTGCCTGCACCGATTTGTGCCCCTTCGTCCACCCAGGCTGAAGGGTGTACGTAGTAATCCGTGTTTTCCATACAATGCGTAAATGATCGACGCCAAAAGACTGTGCGCCAGCGGTAATTAAAACTTAGGGCAGGTGACATTTGTCCGCCAGCGGGCCGGCTGTATATAAATAAAGCTGACCTCAAATGCGCCACGGGAGTTGTTAGCCGTAGCCAGTATGGAGGTAGTGATGTCGTAGCTCAGCCCAATATTCCAGCGTTCCATTTCGAGTACTGTGGTGGCGACAATGGCGTCCATAGCCACACCGGATTCCAGTTGATTGGACAGATGGCTCCAGGCACCTGCACGGATGGCAACCTCCCGCCAGTCCCGGTTGGTATAACGAAAGTTGGCACCCGCCATGATACTCAGGTGGGGGCCCTGGCTCATGACTGCGGCTGCCGGAAGGAGGCTCAGTCCTTTGGCCAGTGGAAATTCTCCGCCCATGTGCCCGACAAAGCGCATGTCCAGTGGTGTGGCATCTACGCCCAGGAAAGAAATATCAGGTTCGTTGAGGTGCATTAATGAGCCGCCGATATAGAAACTTTGATTGTCTTCGAAAGTGATGAACCACAGCAGCCCGGCATTGAAGTCAAGGTACATGTTTGTACTCATTTGATCTCCAAAGGCCTCTCCGTTATCTGCTCCAAAATCAATAGAACCATTGTCGGCGTTGAATTGCTGAGAAAACCACAACCGCTGCCAGTTGAGGCCGTGCTGCCCAAAGCCCACCTGTGCCCCCGCGACCAGATACTGCGTATAGGGCTGGTAGCCGGAACCACCGAGCTGCTTGAGAAAAGAACCGCCAATATTAGCCTTGGTCCGGTTGAAGTTAGCCACGCCTACTTCATCGCGCATAGCACTGATACCCAGCCCGAAATAGTCATCGTTCTGCACCCGGAAGCGCATGTCGAAGCTGGCGGCCAGGGTACGGTAGGGGTTATTATCCAAAATGGCAGGATAAAGATCCCGGTAATTGGCTACAAAGCGCATGCGCCCATCGAATACCCCGATCATAGCCGGGTTCATTTCAAGGGGAGCAGCGTAGAATTGAGATAGTCTGGGATCCTGCGCCTGCAGTGAAGAAAGAGCCCCCAGAAACAATAGCATGGTGTAGATATAACGCATAGTCTGCTTTTTTCGGTTTGAGTATGTCAAAAACGGCCGGTGTTATCGGATTAACGTGGTTTGCCCTTCCAGGGCTTCCTCCCGCCCATCCGGATAAGTGACAATAACCTGCCAGATGTAAACACCAGGCATTAGCGGTTTGCCACGGTAGCTGCCATCCCAGCCATTGGCTTCGGAGTTGACTTCAAATTCACCGGACTCGTACACCAGTTCACCCCAGCGGTCGTACACCCGGAAGGCCTCTACGAAAGTCCCTTCCTGGCCGTGGACGATCAGGCGGTCGTTGGTGTTGTCACCGTTTGGCGTAAAGCCGGTGGGGACTTCCACAATTCTGGGTTTTTCCACATAAATTCGGAGCTGATCGCTATCCGTACACCCAAGGGAGTCCGTACCAATCAGCTCGTAAAGAATTGAGAATTCCGGTGCTGCCACCGGATTGAAGCAATCTGTACAACTCAGCGTGCCTTCGTAGGGTGGAATCCAGGTGTAATTAACACCACCCACTGCATTTTCACTGGAGCCGTATATGCGTACACTATCTCCCAGCGTAATGGTATAGCTTTGGGGCCCGGCGTCGATCTTCAATTCCGGTGGATCACTGATCGTTGCGTTTTCATTAGCAACACAGCCATTGGCATCACGTACGAAAACGACGTAATCATCCGCTTCCAGCCCGATCAGGATGCTTGAGCCGGAGAAAAAGTCGTTGTCAAGGCTGTAGCGGAAAGGAGGCGTGCCTCCGGTTGCATTGACTTGGATACTGCCGTTTGCATCTCCAAAACAGGCTGGGTTTTGGACAGAAAGATCTACAGACAGGGGGGCAGGTGACATGATGCTGTCTGTCAGAATGATTTCACAGGCATTTGCATCCGTCAGCGTCACGGAGTACGCACGGGCTCCCAGCCCGGTGATAGCCATCGTACTTTGGCCATTCGACCAGTTATAGGTATAGCCGGGCGTGCCACCTGAAGGCAAAGCTGTAAGGCTGCCGTTCAGGTTGCCGAAGCAGTCAATATCCTCGCTTTCCAGTGTGCCTTCCAAGGGTAAAGGCTCCATGATTTGGAACTCCGTAACTCCGGCACAACCGTTTTGATCATTGACCGTTATGGAATAGGTGCCGGCAGCAAGCGCTGTAGCTGTTTCGGCAGTCTGGCCATTGCTCCATTGGAAGGTAAAGGGCGGGGCATCACCCGTTATTGCTGTTGCGGTGGCGCTGCCATCGTTTCCTCCATTGCAACTTACGCTGTCTGTAGCCACTTCTACGGTTATCACCGGAGGCTCAGGCAGAAAGCGTTCGCGAACCCTTTCACACCCTTGTCCGTCTGTCACCGTTACTGAATAGGTGAGTCCGCCCATGAGGCCATCCGTAATTGGCCCGGTATCGCCGGTGCTCCAGGAAATGTTATAATCTTCGAAGCTCTGTCCGTTCCCACCTGTAATGAGGTTAATGCCGAGGCGGCCATCCACCTGGCCATTGCAGGAAGGTGGGTTGGTAATTATCAGGAAGGAGATTTCTTCAAGGTCTGCTGGTACGATGGTATCCACCACTGCACAGCCGCTGTCATCCGTTACGGTTACTGTGTAGGAGATGGTATCCAGCCCGGTAGCCGTAGCCGTAGTCTGGCCGTTGCTCCAATTGTAGGTAAAGCCACCGCTGCCACCGCTACCGGTAGCTGTCACCTGATTGCCCTGCTCACCAAAGCAGCCTTGTTGTGTTTGTTCCAGTTCAATCGCGACCGCTTCATCGGGTTGCTCAACGGTAGTTGCAGATTCCAGGATGCAGCCATTCACATCGGTAATGGTCACCTGTATTTCTCCGGCTGCCAGGCCTTCAGCGGTTGGGCCTTCCTGCTGATTGCTCCAGATGAAGTTGTATGGTGCAGTCCCCCCTGCGGGCAGAGCAGTAGCTACACCATCCGAGCTGCCATTACAGCTGGCATCCTGAACATCATAAGTGACACTAAGGGCGTCAGGCTCGGTAATGGTGACAGATTGTTCCGCCACGCAGTTGTTATCATCCGTTACGGTTACGGTATACGTTTGGGCGCTTAGCATATTAGCCGTTGCGCCACTTTGGGAAAGGTTGTCGTCCCAGAGGAAGTTATAGTCTCCGGTGCCACCACTGACAAAAACCGTAGCGGTACCATCTTCTGTGCCGTTGCACAGGGTTGGAGTGAAACTAATGGAGTCGATAAGCAGTGCAGGCGGTGCTGTAATATCTGCACAGGCAATTTGCTCACAGCCATTAGCATCCGTAATGGTCAGGCAATAATTTCCTGCCTGAAGGGCAGTGAGTTCAGCTGTTGTTGCGTTGTTGCTCCAGGTATAGCTGTAGGGTTGCACACCACCGGTGACCACAGTTTGGAAGCCTCCATCTGCTGAGTCGGCGCAGCTGACGGCTTGTGGTACAAGTTCGATAACTATGGTATCAGGTTGATTAAGGGTGATGGTATCCATTGCGGTACAACCGAGGCTGTCAGAAACTTCAACGATGTAGGTGCCTGCAGTCAGGCTGTCAGGCGAAGGCGTATTCCCTAAGCCTGCAGCTCCCCAGTCATAACTATAGCCACCGTTGCCACCGTTGGCGGTGGCCAGCAGTGCACCATCCGGACTGTCATGGCAATCAATGGTTGCTGTTATCTGGAGATCTGCGGTCAGCGTATCCGGTTCATTAAGACCAAACTGAAGGGTGTCGGCACAGCCATTAGCGTCTGTGAGGATCACCTGGTAGTTACCTGCACTCAGCCCGGTGAAGGTAGGATCAGCCTGTGGCGTACCTCCATTAAGGCTGTAAGTTACCGGAGCTGCGCCGCCTTGATCCATGATAGTCGCGCTGCCGTTGGCTGCTCCGAAGCAGGTAGGGTCTGTCAGGGCATCTGTATCTGTCGTTCCGCTTAGGGTACACAGGGCAATGGAGCAAACGGTTTCACCTACCGCTATTTCGCAGTCGAGCTGAGCTGCACCGGTAAAGACCCGCACCTCAAAGGTGACAAGGTCACTGTTGTTAAGTCCGGTCAGCTCATAGGTGGTGCCGCTGACCGGGCCCTCCCAATCACCAGTCACGCCGTTGATGGTCGCCCGGATTTCGTATTCGGTGAACGGTTCTACAGTGGTCCAGTTGAATTGCAATGCACCGGGGCCATTGATGATGCAGCTCACTTCTGGTGCAGGGATGTCAGAAACGACACTTACCTGTACGGTATCCATGGCCACACATCCATAACTATCATTGGTTTCCACGATATAGTTGGTGGTTTCGGTTGGCGTGGCAACCGGATCCGGACAATCGTCGCAGGACAGGCCCTCCCCTTCCCAGGTGAAGGTGACTTCGTTACTGTTGTTAAAGGTGATCGACCAGGAGGTGAACTCTCCAACATCATTGGGTGCAAAGGCATCGGAAGCCCTCAATATCCAGTTGCCATTTACGGTACTTCCAGCCAGATCCGTCCAGTTTCCTTCCGGTTGAAATTCGCCGGTGAAAGGTCCGGTGCCGGTATTAATCGGATTGATCGCAGCAGGGGTGAAGCAAGTGTTGTTATAGTTGTCAGATCCGCCACCATTCCCGGTACTAAGCTCCAGTACCTCTCCGGTTGGCGATTCGAGGAAGAGGTTGATGTCACCGTTCCAGTTGGTTTCGATATTTACACAAACGGATTCAATCTGAGCTTCCGGGTCTGTGAGTACCATCGGTGTGATACTGTTGACGCTGATGACGGACTCATAGGGGCTGTTGTTTGGAAAGTTCGCTGCACCAAACGGGATTTGTGGTATTTGTTCAAAAGTAATCGGTACAATACCAGCCAGGTTTGAAGTGGCGTTGAGCGCTACACTTTCGCCTTCGCAGATCACGGTATCGGCCAGGGAGCTAATGGATGCTCCACAGCTGTAGCAGTCGGGGTGGGTAACCGGAAGTGTCTGTATCGTTACTGTGGTATCAAAAGTACAGCCGAAGTCATTCTCAACCGAGAAGGTATAGTTTGAGCTGCCTGCATTGGCCGGGATTGCGGAGATGGAATCCTGGCTGTAGAAAATCATATTATCACTTTCGATCCAGCCCCAATTGGTGATGAAAGGCTGGAAAGTCTCCAGATTGGCAAATAAGCTGGGGTCGAAGTTTAGTCCCCATTGGAAAAGCCAGCCATTATCCTGGGACAGGTTGTCTTGCACGCGGATAGTCCACTCTCCGTTCAGCGGGCAGCCTTCCAGCCCGGAAAAATCCTGTTGTGGCAAATAGCTGCCTTCAGGGAAGTAGGAATCCGAATAGGTAAAGGTCTGTCCGGTGTTTTCACTCGGCACTGTAGTGTAAGTGTATTGGTAAGTATTTGCTTCATCGTTTAGGGTGCCATAGTCTGTCCCGGTCATACTGAAGCAGTACTCGTAGGGTATCCCCGGGGTAAGGTCATCTGATTCGGTGTCTACTCCACTGGTTGCAAAGGGCTCGCCAAAGTTGGTAATACCTGTGTTTGATGTGCCGAAGTCCAGAATATAAACAGATTGTCCGTTGGGGCAAATCAGCTCGATATCCAGGTCGCCACTGTATGAATGCTCCAGGCTCAGGCATACGCTGGAGAGCAGGTCGGAATTGGTAAGGGTGGCCCCCGGAGGAAATTGGTTTAAGCCGATAGGAGAAAAGTAGCTCGTACCAGTGCCATCGGGGAGCAGAAGGGTGTCGGAGCGGCTGCCTCCCTGCTGGAAGCTCCCTTCCACAGTGGATGCGGAGACGTCTATGCCACTGGCGGTTGTATCCACTGTGCCAACGAGGCTAATCGTATCTCCGGCGCAGCCTGGTAGCAGGGCATCTCCAAAATTGTATTCCGGATAAGTGGAAACCCGCACCCGCTGTGAGATGAAGTTGGTACTGGTGCAGCCTTCGGTATCTGTTATGGTTAGTTGCACGGTGTAGCCACCGGGCTCCGTGTATTCATGAGAAACATTCGGGCCTACTGCTTCTGAGCCGTCACCGAAATTCCAGGAAAAAGTGGAGGTCAGGTCAGACTGTGCATAGTCCAGGTTGTTCTGAGGATAGATGCCTGCACCTTCAAATGTCACCCGGTCACCGGGGCAGATATCGATGTAGCCTGTGTCTGCGGGAACGATTTCCGGATCTGAAAAAGCGATAGTGGACAGGATAGTCTGGCAGTCCTGAATACATTCAATATTTGCGCTCCAACCTGCATCTTCGCCTGATGCATCAGAAGTGAAAGTAACGGTCACGCAACCAGAGGGATTAGCAGCTGTTGCCTGAATGATGATGCCATTTCCGTAAGTCAGCTCATTAGAACAGGCCAGCTGCGGTGCACTGGTATCCTCTCCATCGAAAAAGCACAGCAAATCTCCAGGCTGAATATTTATACCCGGAAAAGTAAGCTGGATATTTTCGCCGGCGCCAGTTGGGCAAAAAGTCATTTCAAGGTTCTCATTTGGCCCATAGCCATTCATGTTGCCACCTGAGTCCAGGAACAGCCCGTCGCAGGAGTTGATCAGGGCAGATTCTCCCATGAGGAAGTTTTGAGCCTGCCCGGAAACAGCAGACATGAAAAAGGCGATGAATACGAGTAAGCGTTTATTCATGCTCATGAAGTGAGTATTTCTATTTGATTTGATTGCAGGTCTCCTGGTGCTCCGGGGATAACCTGGAGCATTGAGCCGTAATTTCCTGACAGTAATCGTGTAGGCACCGAAAAAGGCTAAAGATTAAAGATAATATCAAGTAATTTAGTCTGATCGCACCAGTATTTTGGCTTCTGAAAATTGGCGGGATAAGATAGATAGATTTGGCGGCTTGACGAAGGGTTACAGCTGTTTTCAAGCATGAATTGCCGCCTGCTTCTTTGTTATCAGGGCTAAACAAAAATAGTAATTTAAAATGAGCTGCAAAGCAGAAGGTATCTTTTTCTGCAGCCTGTGCTGCTTTCAGGGGGCGGTTCATCATCGTTTGGCCATTTGCTAATCGGTATACAGAACCCGCTGCCCCGAACAAAGCGACTGGCAGCAGGATTGCTGCAAAAATATTCTATTCTGAGGGCAATTCCCCGTTCAAAAGCTGTTTATTCTAATTATCTGGCGACAAATATTGGGAAAAGTAAGGCATAAATAGTGTTGCGCTAAAAAGACCACCGGTTATTCCGGGTCCATTCCCTGAGCAAGGCGGCCCGTTTGGCGGCCAGTGGAATACTTTTGTTATTGACTTTAATACGCAGAATATCGTAAGGCAGGTACTGCGCTGCACTGCTATCCCAGCGGTATTGGATCCAGATGCTGGCAGGGTCTTCAAATCCGTCCCCATCGTAATCCCGGCTGCCGCTGTCTACATGAAGGTAGACCAGGTCAGCGGGCTGATTGCCTGTCCGGGGCACACTGCGCTCGAAGTAGCCGAAAAGGCCAAGTACTTGTTGGTAGACAGGTCCCCGGCGGGCGTAGACCTGACCACTGCATCCCCCTGAACCGCAGTGTGATGCCGAGTTGATTTCGATGAAAAGGAGATCCGGATTTTGGCTGCTGCCAATGAGCGGAACGTATTCAATATTACAGTTAGCACAGGGGTCGCTTTCGTAGACTTCTCCACTCCGGGATGTAAGTGCGTCGCAAAGCCCCAGCTTATTGGCGATTTCCAAGCCTGCCTTTTCCGGCTGAGCCCATCCCCAAAGGGGCAGTAAAAGCCCCACCCACAATTTCAGAACCGTTCTTAAAGGCATATCCGCTGTTAGTGAGCCTGCCTGTAAATACAGCACAGGACAGATGTACAAAAATAAGTCGCACAGACTTAGGGTTGTCTTGTTTTAGTGATTGTCAGCGAAGGGTGTTAGGAAGATATCAATTACTGAGCAAGCTACAAAAAATTCGCAGTTTTCAAATACGTCTAGGGTATTTTTCCCCATTTTTTGAGTTGATTTATTACCGCCCGGAGGTCTTTGGGGAGCGGAGCCTCTATTTGAAGCCTTTTTCCGGAGCTGGGATGGAGAAAGGAAATTTGGCTGGAATGCAGGGCGATTCTATTTAGCAAAGGGCGCTCTTCCTTCGTTTTACCCAACTGAAACCCACGGGTTTTGATTTCCGAAAGGTATAGTGATTCGCGCCGCCCGTAGAACGCATCCACAGCCAGCGGGTGCCCGATGGCAGCGGTATGAACACGAATCTGGTGCGTGCGGCCGGTTTCGATACGGAACTCCACAAGCGAGAACTGCCGGAAAGCTTCCACCACAGCGTAATGTGTTATGCTGGGCTTACCTTTTTTCACCACCATCATCTGCCCGGGCCTGGCGGGGTTAGGGCCGATTGGGCGGTCGATTGTCCCACTTTTCCCGGCAGGGCAGCCTTCCACAATTGCCAGATAGGTTTTGTCTACCGTTCGGTCCTGAAATTGTTGAGACAGACTGCGGTGGCTTTCTTCATTTAGCGCAAAGATTAACAGGCCAGAGGTTTCCCGGTCGAGGCGATGTACGGTCCAGACTTTGCCAAATAGCTGATCAAGCCGGGTTTTCAGGTTAGGCTTTTCATTGGGCTTAAAGCGGTCGGGCAGGGTCAGCAGGCCTGCAGGCTTATTCACGGCCAGCAGGTCATTGTCCTGATGCAAAATTTCGAGTTGGTGCTTTGGCATGAGAGCAGGCATTAAAGGTCTTTAAAATACTGGATATTACGGGCGTAGAAGGCCCAAACAATGCTTT
>CAZNHN010000012.1:0-3702 GCA_964572415.1 uncultured Phaeodactylibacter sp. | reverse complement strand
GGTTGCTTTCCACTGCCTGAAAAAGGACCAGTGTGCCCGCATAATGGAGGCGATGTGCTGAAATTTGCCTTGGGACAAAAACAGCAATCCAGCCACGCCATCAAGCAGGAGCCGGGCGGGCAAAATCCAGGCTAGCCGGCTGGCGGTTTCATTCTTGACCAAAGTGAACAGGCTGTTTCGGAAATTCAGAAAGGCCTTGCGGGGCGTGTTGTAAGATAAGGTGCCCCCGCCTACGTGGTAAACGACCGACCGGGGGCGTGCCATGACTTTATAGCCTGCACGCTTGATGCGCCAGCACAGGTCAATCTCCTCAGAATGGGCGAAGTAGTCCCCATCAAAGCCTCCCAGCTGCCGGTAAAGTCCGGACCGGACCAGTAAGGCTGCTCCCGTTGCCCAGAAAACTTCCTGTAGCTCATCGTATTGCCCCTTATCTGCTTCAGTTACAGAAAAAATCCGGCCCCGGCAGAACGGATAGCCCAGATTGTCCAGCCACCCGCCGGCAGCCCCGGCGTATTCAAATTTATCGCGCTCCTGAAAGGCTAATATCTTGGGCTGAACCGCTCCGACTGTAGCATCGCGTTCCATGAGCTCCACCAGCGGCTCAAGCCAGCCAGGTGTAACCTCAACATCTGAGTTTAGCAGCAGAAAATAGGGCGCGTCGACCTGAGCCAGTGCCTGATTATAGCCCTCTGCAAAGCCGTAGTTCGTTTTCAGGTCGATGTGGCGCAGCTCAGGGTAGGCCCGTGCTAAATAGTCCAGGGAGTCATCCGTCGACCCATTGTCTGCAATAATGATTTCAAAGTTGCCGGAAGTGTGTTCCAGTACTCTCGGCAGAAACTGCTCAAGGTATGCCCTCCCGTTGTAGTTGAGGATGACGATGGCGACCCGAGGGCTATCGGTGGTTTTTTTTTTCTTCGTGCCTTCCAGAGATTCGATGATGGCCTGAGTTTCCCGGCGGTCCTGTGCAAGACGCGCACTGAGCTGCTCCAGGTCTTCAAAAGCCTCATCGTCCCGGGTACGGGCTACGAGTTCCAGCCGCAGTTTATCGCCGTAGATGTCCTTGTCGAAGTCAAAGAGGTTGACCTCGATGGTTTTGTTTTGATATTCCTTAAGGGTAGGGCGGTCGCCAATGTAAAGCATACCGCCGTACTGTTGGCCTTTGTGGTGGGCATACACAGCGTAGATGCCGGCAGGGGGGAGTAGTTTGTGGCGGTTGTTGAGGTCGAGGTTGGCGGTGGGGAAGCCGAGTTTTTTTCCGATCTTATTGCCATGTACTACCGTGCCGGTCAGGAAAAAATAGTGCCCCAGCAGGCGCTGTGCCTGGTCAACGGCTCCCTTTTCAATAGCTTTGCGGATTTTGGTGGAGCTAACCGCTATATCTTCCACTTCGTGCTTGCCGATTTCCTCCACTTCATAGCCCGAGGGCTCACCATGCCACTTGAGGTAGTTGATGTCCCCCTGCCGGTTGAGACCGAACCGGTGATCATACCCTATGACAATATAGCGTGGATGAAACTTTCCGACCAAAAATTTTTGGATGTACTCATCGGCACTCTGCTGAGAGAACTCTACAGTAAAGGGCACCACTACAACGTTGTCGATGTCATAACGACGCATAAGATCTACCTTCTCGTCAATGGAGGTGATGAGTTGCAGGCTGTTGTCTCTGGGGTAAATGACCAGCCTGGGGTGGGGGTGGAAAGTAATCACGACGCTTTCTCCGTCGCACTGACGAGCGAGGCGTTTGACCCGGTTCAGGATCTGCTGATGCCCCAGGTGCACACCATCGAAGGAACCGATAGTCACCACAGCATTTTGAAAATCCGGTAAGTCATTAAGGTCATTGAAAACTCTCATTCGCAGTAGGCTGATGTATAAAACAGCTAGAAAACTGTTCTGGGCTTATAATTGTTTGTAATTTTGATTTTCCTGTTAATCCTATTCAATCTAAATAGAAATTAGTTCGAGTGCATTTGGATAAAACGAAAATAGTTAAGGCGCTTACCAAAGTTACTGACCCGAATTCTGGTCAGGACATCATTACGATGAATATGGTACGCGACCTCGAAATCGACGGCAATAATATCAATTTTTCATTGGAATTACCATCCCTGGATTCCAGGAATAAGTCAGATATGAATTTCGCCTGCATGCAAGCCGTTCAGGAAGTTTACCCGGAGGCGAATGTTAATGTGCATATGATCAGTGCAGCGCCCGGCGTGCAACAGCAGCCCAAAAGCCCGGTCAGCCACATCAAGAACATTATCGCGGTAGGTTCTGGTAAGGGGGGAGTCGGCAAATCTACCATTGCTGTCAACCTGGCGCTCGGACTAAAGCAGCTTGGGGCGAAGGTGGGATTGATCGATGCTGATCTCTACGGGCCTTCCATTCCAACGATGCTCGGTTTGCAGGGGCAGCGCCCTCAGGTCAAGCAAATCTACGATCAGCCCAAGATTATGCCGCTCGAAGCTTACGATATGCCGGTGATGTCCATTGGGTTCATCATTGAGCCGGAACAGGCGGTGGTCCTCCGTGGCCCAAGGCTTTCGGGCATCATCAAGCAGTTTTTTAATGATACCGTCTGGCCTCCATTAGACTACCTAATTGTTGACCTGCCTCCTGGTACCGGTGATATTCAGCTTAGCCTGGTGCAAACGGTACCTGTAACGGGCGCTATTATGGTCACTACGCCTCAGGAAGTAGCCATTGCTGATGCCATCAAAGCCATGAATATGTTCCTTCTGCCTTCGGTCAATGTGCCCATACTCGGTGTGGTGGAAAATATGTCCTGGTTTACACCGGCTGAACTGCCCGACAACAAGTATTTCCTGTTTGGGGAAGGTGGCGGCAAACGGCTGGCGAAGGAAAGCAATTCTGTTTTGCTGGGCCAGGTACCGATTGTACAGAGCATACGCGAAGGCGGAGACGAAGGCAAGCCGGTTGTCCTGCGGGACGTGCCCCATGCTACGGAAGCCCTGCAGATGGTGGCTAAGAATGCCGCCCGTCAGATTGCGATCCGCAATGAAACTAAGGACCCCACCCGAATTGTAAAAATGAATAATTAAGCGCCATGTCGAATACCAAAAAGCAAGAATTGATCCAACGCGTCGACGAGGCGCTCAACGACGTACGCCCTCACCTGGCTGTCGATGGGGGTAATGTGGAAGTAGTGGATGTAACGGAAGACCATATCGTTAAAATCAAGTGGCTGGGCACCTGCGAAAACTGCAGCATGTCGATGATGACCATGAAAGCGGGCATCGAACAGGCTCTGATTGGCAAGATCCCGGAAGTAAGTGCCGTGGAAGCGGTCAATGGATTGAAAGTGGGCTGATTCCCGCTGAGTGTAGCCACTACCGGCCGTCTACCAGTACAACAACGGACCGGGCGTTAACATACACGCTGCCTCCCCGGATAACCGGCGCTTTATCGAAGGCCACAATATCATTTGGGGTCTCAATACCGGTGTTGATGATCCGTTTCCAGGGCTGACCGCCCTTTGGCTTTGGTATTTGAAAGCTCAGATGTTCCCAATAGGCATTCACCATGACGTGCATCCGGTATGGGTATTCCCTGTTCTTCAGGGTGTAGGACAAAGTGTGGGAATGATGACTGAAGTCAGGATGGTTATTACGTGTACCCCCAAACTTGCAGGTCGAACCGCCCAGTGCCTTCGGGCTGTTCCAGTAGTATTGTTCCTGA
>CAZNHN010000011.1:43401-44024 GCA_964572415.1 uncultured Phaeodactylibacter sp. | reverse complement strand
CACCGCAACAGAAGCCATTATTAACAAAATTCGTGGCAAAGCCACTGAAAGCGAGGCCCCGGCGGGCTACTAAAACCAACATCATGCAATTCGGCTATTTTGACGATCAGCATAAAACCTATGTCATTACCCGCCCGGACACGCCCAAACCCTGGAGTAATTACCTGGGCGATACGCGTTACGGGGCCATCATTACCAATAATGCAGGAGGGTATTCCTTTTACCGGTCTGGTGGCAAGGGCCGCTTTGTGCGCATGCGTTTCAATTCGGTGCCTTTGG
This sequence comes from uncultured Phaeodactylibacter sp., assembly GCA_964572415.1. Taxonomy (GTDB): domain Bacteria; phylum Bacteroidota; class Bacteroidia; order Chitinophagales; family Saprospiraceae; genus Phaeodactylibacter. The sequence goes on along the minus strand of CAZNHN010000011.1, from coordinate 43,745 downwards.
ATCAGCCCGGGCGCTATCTCTACCTGCACGACCTGGATAGCAAGGATTACTGGAGTGCTTCCTGGCAACCGGTTGGGAAGCCGTTGGAGGCGTTCAAGTCTGTTTGCACGCATGGAATGGGCTTCACCCGCATAGACGCTGCCTATTCGGGGGTAAGCAGCAGCGTTACCTATTACGTTCCTTTGAATGCAGCCTATGAAGTCTGGCAGGTCCGGGTAAAAAATGATCGGAAGCAGGCTTGTCGGCTCCGGGCGTTTTCCTACTTGGAGTATGCGGCCAACTGGAATGCCATCGACGGTTCGATATGGCACCATGGACTTGTATACAGGCCTTAATACAACCTT
>CAZNHN010000011.1:40717-43391 GCA_964572415.1 uncultured Phaeodactylibacter sp. | reverse complement strand
ATCGACGACCTATTAAACTTGCAATACGTGCAGTATATAGCCCGGATGGTGGTGAAAGACGGCATTATTGATCACGGCACCAACGTCCATATCCCGGAAATGCCTGATAATTTTGATGAAAAAGATCAGGGGAGACATACTTTTCAAGCCATGGCAGGACTGGATGTCAGCGGTTTCGATACCGACCGGGAAACCTTTATTGGTCCTTACCGGACTTACGCTAACCCCATTGTGGTAGAGCGTGGGGAATGCACGGGTTCACTAGGCTATGGAGACAACCCCTGTGGCGTGCTATCTGGTGATCTTCATCTGGAACCGGGAGAAGAGCGCACCTTTTGTATTCTGGTCGGGATTGGAAAAGCAGAAAAAGAAGGTCAGGCTTGTCGGGCACGCTACGCAGAACCGGGACGGGTAGCACAAGAGCTCACCGAGCTGCAGGCACACTGGACAAATCAAATCTCTGGCTTCGAAGCCCAAACCCCCGATACAGACCTCAACGCAACAATCAATACCTGGGGCATCTATAATGCTGTGGTGACTTTCAACTGGAGCCGGGCAGCCAGCCTCATTTACACCGGCATTGACCGGGACGGGCTGGGGTACCGGGACTCCGTGCAGGACCTCATGGGCATCATGCACGCCCTGCCCGATGCCGCCCGGGAAAGACTGGAACTGATGATTAGCGGGCAGGAATCCACCGGTGGGGCAAAGCCGGTCATCTATCCCATTACCCATAAGCCGGGTCAGGAGGCCCCAACACCGGAGTCGGAATACCGTTCCGATGACTGCCTGTGGCTGTTCAATGCCGTACCTGCCTATCTGAAGGAAACCGGCGATTTAGATTTTCTAAACAAGGTTATTCCCTATTCTGACGAAGGGGAAGGGACGGTTTTGGAACACCTCCGCCGCGCCATACAGTTCAACCTGTACAGAACGGGCCAACACGGCCTCCCCTGTGGCTTAAAGGCAGACTGGAATGACTGCCTGCAATTTGGGGATACCGGGGAGTCTGTTTTTGTAGCCATGCAATTGCGTTTGGCTTTGCAGGTCTATGCAGAATTGTCTGGATTGCAGCAGGCCTCAGAAGAAGTCGCCTGGGCAGAAAAGCAACTATCGATTTTAGATCAAAACCTACAGGCCCATACCTGGGACGGCAATTGGTTCCGCCGCGGCTTCCGTGCCGATGGCATGATATTCGGTTCAGCTGGGTCTGAAGAAGGGCAGTTGTTCCTCAATGCTCAAACCTGGGCGGTGTTGAGCGGGGCAGCGACCCCAGAACAAGCCCAAAAAGCAATGGACGCGGTGCATGAAAGATTGTTCACCCCGTTTGGGCATAAAGTCTGCACACCGCCTTACACCAATTCTGACTACACCATTGTCCGGGCGCAGCTGATGAACCCCGGGCTGAAGGAAAACGGAGGAATCTTTATGCACCCACAGGGTTGGGCTGTAATGGCGGCGGCTATGCTCGGCCAGCAGGAGCGGGCCTACGCTTACCTGCGTGCTTTTCTGCCAGCTGCTCAAAACGATAAAGCCGAAATTCGGGAAATCGAGCCCTATGTTTTATGCCAGAGTACACATGCAGCACCTAGCCCTAAAGCCGGGGTCTCCAGAATTCCGTGGCTGAGCGGCTCCGCTACCTGGATGTACTACGCGGCTACGCAATACATTTTGGGCATTCAGCCGGATTACCAGGGGCTGTACATTAAGCCTTGTTTGCCAAAGGACTGGAAAGAAGCCCGTATGCAACGCCGCTTCCGGGGTAAAAACCTCGCTATCCGGTTTATCCGCTCCGAAGACAGAAAAGGTACAGTCACTTTGAATGGGCAGGATATGGCAAACGGCTTTTTGCCTGTAGATACCTTGAAAGAGCAGAATACCATTGAAGTATATTTTTAATTGCCGTTTATGAAGCTCCGTCTATATCACACTTGGTTGATCATCACTTCCGGCCTGCTGTTAACCTGTTCTTTTGGAGGATGCACAGCAGAGCCGGAAGTGCAATCGCCACCCAATATCGTGCTCATCATGACTGACGATGTGGATTTCACCAATTTCTCCTGCTACGGGGGCAGCATCCCCACACCGGGTATCGATCAGCTGGCAGCAGAGGGCATGCGGTTTCAAAATGTACATACAACGGCTTCGGCATGTACACCAAGCCGCTTCAGTGTCATTACCGGGCTATACCCCGGGCGTTGTCAGCACCCTGGTTTTCTGGAAGGGCAGCCATTGGACCAACCGTATACGATCACCTGGAATACGCCAGTTACACCCGCCAATACAACCCTGCACGAAGTGCTTCAACCGGACTACTTCACGGGCTATGTGGGTAAATTTCATATTGGAGGCCTTCATGAAGATACCCCGGAGGCGAATCCGGATATCCCCCTTATCCCTGAAACGCTGGATTTAAACACTGAAGAAGCCGACCGCCTGCTGATGCAATATCAAAAGGTTTTACAAGAACAAGTCCGGGCACTGACCGGCGCTGACTATGCAGCTTCCATCCTTTGGGAGAACTCCGAAGAACTGCCGCACCCTGGCATCCGTCACCACCATCTGGAATGGATGCTCAACGGAAGCCTGGAATTCCTGGAAGCCACTTCACAGCAGGAGCAACCGTTCTTTCTGCATTTCAATACTACTGCCCTGCACGGCCCCAACCATTACG
>CAZNHN010000011.1:29616-40707 GCA_964572415.1 uncultured Phaeodactylibacter sp. | reverse complement strand
ACGAAGACCTGAAAATGGATGCCCGGTTTTCGCCGGAAGGCCGGCTTGACCTTTCCAACCACCCTATGCCTGAACGGTCCTCTTACTTTCAGCAACTGGAAACGCTCGGACTACCGCACGGAACGGGCGTACCGGATCACATCAATCATTACAATATCGGTACTCTCTACCTGGATGCACAAATTAAAGCTTTGCTTCAGGTACTGGAGGAAAAGGGATTGAAGGACAATACGTTAGTCATACTTACGGCTGACCATAACCTGGAACCCGGCAAGTCTACCGTTTACGAAAAGGGGCTCAGGGTGCCTTTTCTGGTGCGCTGGCCCGGCAAGGTGGAGGCAGGCACGACCAATGATGACCTGATCAGCTTTGTTGACCTGTTGCCCACTCTCGCGGGCATCGCACAAGCCGATGACAAACTGCCTCAAACTGATGGGGTGGACTGGTCGGGGGCGCTATTTGAAGGCAAAGCTTCGCCGGAGCGCACGCATCTGTATTTCGAGGAAGGCTACACCCGAGCTGTTACCAACGGGCGTTGGAAGTACATCGCCATGCGCTTTCCCGATACCCTCATCGCCCAGATGGAAAGCGGAGTGCAGACTGGGATAACTCATCTGGGGCAGCCCATTCATGCCTTTGGGTATATCGCTCAGGAGTACCATCCGGCGTATTTCCACGCTGATCAGCTTTATGATTTAGAAGCCGACCCCTACGAGCAGCAAAATCTGGCATCGCTGCCTGCCTATGCAGATACGCTTGCATCTCTAAAGGCAGTCCTTGCAGAACATACGGCCACTTTTGACCACGCTTTCCCCATCCAGGATACTTCCTATGCCAAACGACCGGCTTACCAGGCGGCTGCCGCTGCGGTAAAGGCAAGGGGCTCCGGTTTTATCCCCTGGTGGAAGCGTGAATTGGAATATCCACCTGTAAAGCACTAAATATGGAAAGAAGATTGACATGGATTAATCTATTTATTGGTTTGCTGATCATGATGCTGGGCTTCAGTTGTCAGGAAGAGCAACCGTCCCCGCCTAATATCGTCTTCATCTTTTCGGATGAATTGCAGTTGGAAGATCTGGGTTGCTACGGTGGGAGCATACCCACTCCAAATATTGACCGGCTTGCGGCGGAAGGGCTGCGTTTTACCAAGGCCTATACAGTTGCTTCCATGTGTACGCCCAGCCGGTATGCCTTACTGACCGGTCAGTACCCGGGCCGGTGCGCCCATCCTGCATTTTTGGAAGATACGCCAGCCGAAGCACCGTACAATGTGGGGTGGAACTCCTTTTTGGATGAAAACACCTATACCATTCCAAGAATGCTTTCCGGACAGGGCTATTTAACCGGAATGGCGGGGAAATGGCACCTCGGCTCTCATTACGATTCCGTGGAAGCTGAGGTGGCTGCCCTTAAAAATCTGGATACTCCTGAGGCTGATGCCACACTGCGAAGGTTCCAGCGTTGGTGCCAGGAAGCTGTAAGGAAAGGCGGTGGTTTTGATGTCGCGAATAGTGTAATGTACAGCAACTTCGATGGCTTCCCGGCGGAGCAGCTCCACTACCATCATTTCCCCTGGATTACCGCCGGCGCAATATCCTTTTTGGAAAAGGCGGCGGTATCCGAAAAACCTTTCTTTCTAATGGTAACGCCAACCTCCCTGCATGGCCCCCACCATGCAGCAGGACTGAACCGCGATTATCAATACACTCCCGAAGGCCGTAGGCCTGAGGTTCGTGCCTGCAACTTAGATACAAAAGCACTCCGGCAAGTTATCGACACCATGGCTTCTCCAATGGTTCACCGGACTGCCGGGCTGGCCTTCCTGGACCATCAGGTGGGGCAAATCCTGGAATTACTAGAGCAAAAAGGACTGGAAGAGGAGACCCTTATAGTCTTTGTACCTGACCATAATACAGAGCCTGCCAAAGCCACCTGCTACGAAAAGGGCATCCACATCCCGATGATTGTCCGCTGGCCGGGGCAGGTGCCTGCAGGCGCCACTACAGATGCACGGGTACAGCTTACTGACTGGATGGGTACACTGGCAGAAATTGTGGGTGCACCTCCCGCTTCACCGGACAGTAAGAGCTTTCTGACGGTCCTTAAGGAGCCCGAAACAGAGGGCCGTACCTACACTTTCGCAGAATCTGGTTACACCCGTTCTGTAAGTGACGGGCGCTACAAATACATTGCCTTCCGCTACCCGGACAGCCTGCTGCAGCAAATGAAAAACGGGACGCTGGAGTACGCACCTAATGTCTTCGGGCAATACTGGCAGGGGCAATCCATCATTGCCGCCCGGTTTTATCCGCACTACTTTGATGCCAATCAATTGTATGACCTGGAAAACGACCCCTATGAGCAATATAACCTTGCTAATGATCCGGCGCATGCAGATGTGCTGGCCAGGATGAAGACGACATTACAACGGCACCTTTCGGATTTTCAGCGCCCTTTCCCAATGGCTTATGACGCGTTCAGAGACGGCGAAGCTTTCGGGCGCCTGAAGAAAGCGACGCTCCGGCTGGACCCCAATTCCATTCCCTGGTACAAACGGGACTGGGGAGAAATCGAATGGCCCCCGCCAACGCAACATTAATCCGAAAGGCCAATAAAACCAATTAACTTATGAAACGCAGACATTTTCTGAAAACAGGTGGGCTCGGGCTCACCGGAATAGGGCTTGCTCCTCAGCAGCTCAGCGGGCTTTCGCTGGATAAAGAAAGGCTTTCAGCGGATTGGGAGGGCTTAACCGAACAGTACGACCGGCCACCGCAGATCGAAACCCATAAACGGTCCAACCGGGTCAGAAGCGGAATGGCCCTGGGCGGGATTGGCACCGGCGGGATTGAGCTCAGAAAAGACGGCAACTTTTATAATTGGTCCATCTTCAACAACCAACCAAAGGGCACGGGCCCGGTTTTCGAATTGCCGGACCTGCCGCATTCTGACCTGGAAGATAGCCTTCTGTTTTTCCTGGTCCGGTATCAGGTAGCGGGCGAGCAACCCAAGCTGAAAATTCTACAGCTCAACGATGGGCTGCGGGAAGGGGGGCTGGAAGGCATCGCTTATTATTACCCCTGGATGTCCGGTGTAGAGCAGATCGATTACGCCGCCCGTTTTCCCATCATCAACATGCGTTTCCAGGATCCGGAGATGCCCTTTGATATTGAGCTGGAGGCTTTTTCTCCCTTCATCCCGCATGATATCAAGCATTCTGCCCTCAAGGTGAAGTCCAGGATTGATAAACCCGTGGAGGTTACTCTGGTAGGCACGCTGCGGAACCTGGTGGGCTACGATGAGGTGATGAAGCACTTTAAATCAGAGCATGAGACTACTTCGGGCTATAAGTATTTTATCCATGATGCCGGCGGCATGGACCAAAGCCGAAGCAGTTATGGGCAAATGGGCCTTGGTGCTATGGGCGGCGATGAAGTTTCCTTTTATCTGGGCTGGGAGCATAAACACCCGTATTACGAAGAGCTGTTGGTCAGCCCGCGTTTCCCAAATATAGACGATACGCCAAACCGGAACATCAAAACAAAGGACGGAGCGTTAATCGGCAGGGTAGGAGGGCGCACCAACGATCAGCGGTGTTTCAGCTCTATTGCGGTATCCCGGACGCTTCAGGCAGGGGCGGAAATGGAAGGCCAATTTTTTATGAACTGGTATTTCCCCAATGCTTACGGTGCCATTCACGACCGGGGTGAACTCGGTCCGGACCGGCCTTTGAAGCAGCGGTATACCAACGGGCTAAAGCCTACAAAGCGTATCGGTCACTACTACGAGAACTTCTTTGCCGGTTACCGTGCTCTTGCCGATTACTGTATCGAACAGAAAACGGACCTGAAGCAACGTACCCGCCATTTTATGGAGGGCATGTATGCCACAACTACTGACCTCTATATCCTGGATCAGGTTAATTCTCATTTCAACACTTTCATCACCTCAGCAACCCTGACTAAAAACGGTAGCTTTGGGATACGGGAAGGCCTGACGCCCAGCAAGTCATGGGGGCCAAATATTACTGCTGACGTGAGCCTCTACGGCTCCGTGATGATTACCGGGCTTTTCCCGGAGCTGGCTAAAACCATGATGCGCCTGCACCGAAACCTGCAAACAAAAGAGGGCAGTATCCATCATGGCCTGGGGTATGACCTGGACTATACCCAAAACGGAACCTTCGGGGTGAACCACCGGGTAGACCTCACGCCCAATTACATTCAGATGGTGCTTCGTGATTACCTCTGGACTAACGACAAAGCCTACCTCGAAGAGATGTGGCCTTCTGTCAAAAAAGGCATTGACTATGTCCTTCGTGAGCTTGACCAGGACGGTGACCAAATGCCAGATATGCACGGCATCATGTGCAGTTATGATAATTTTCCAATGTATGGGCTGGCCGCCTATCTGCAGTCACAGTGGGTCGCAGCGATGTCTCTGGCAGGTATAGCGGCAGCAGATTTGGGAGAAGCACAGCTCTCGAAAAAGTATCAGAAGATTGCGGATCGCGGAAAGCAGTTAATGGAAGAATACCTCTGGAATGGCTCCTACTTCCGGCTGGCTAATGATTATCACGGTGAAAAGGGCAAAGATGAAGGCTGCCTTACCGACCAGCTGATTGGGCAGTGGGTGGCCCATACCGCCGGGCTGGGCCGACTTTGGGACAAGGGCAAGATCCGGAAAGCCCTCCAGTCTGTTTTGGATTATTCATTCATCGACGGGCAGTTTCTGCGCAATTGCACCTGGCCGGAGCACCGGGATTTGTTTCCGATTCAGGATACCAACCTTTGGGTCGATCAGGCCAATACTCCCTGGACCGGCGTGGAACTGGGCTTTGCGTCCTTCCTGATCTACGAGGGCATGGTGGAGGAGGGAAAGGCGGTCATCAAAGCTATTGACGACCGCTACCGAAAAGCCGGCTTATATTGGGACCATCAGGAGTTCGGTGGCCACTACTACCGTCCTATGTCGGCCTGGGCAACTATGAATGCGCTGGCCGGGCTTTCCATTTCGAAAAATAATTACCGGTTTGATCCACCCGAACTGACCAATGGCATAGACCGTTTCTTCTTTTCTGCCAGTACAGGCACTGGGTTATTTATTTCAAACGAAAACGGACGGTGTGGAATCAAAACGCATAGTGGTTCCCTCGAACTTTGCAGCCTGGGCCTGAAACCGGAGTGCTGGCCGGAAGGTGAAAATTCCCGGCTTTTACTGGATGGGAATACAGCAGAGGTAGAAGATTGGAAGGAAGAACAAGGCTATCTTGTGGCATTATTTGAAAAGCCGGTTAAAATCCAGCCGGGACAAATGCTCAAAGTAGTCTAAATCCAGTATTATGAAGCAAATTGTTTTCGCCGTCCTTCTGTTGCCAATCCTGCTGAACTGCGAACGGAGCCCCTTACTGAAGATACGTAGTGGCGAGCTCCAAATGTCAATTGACCCCCAGGCCGGAGGGCGCATCGCGAGCCTGACTTACCACGGCGTTGACTTCCTGAAAACCGAGCGGGACAGCCAAAACCTACAGTGGGGGAGCACCGTATGGCCGGCACCACAATCCGCCTGGCGCTGGCCGCCTCCGGAGCTGATGGATCAGGGGTCGTATGAATTGATAGAGTCGATGCCAAAGCGGGTTTTGCTCAGGAGCCCACCCAATGCTTATCAAGGATTGCAGGTAGAAAAGTCTTTTGTGCCCATTGGAACAGATACCATCCGGGTCACCTATACCTTTATCAATCAGGGCCCGGATAGCGTTCGTACCGGGATTTGGGAGAATGCCCGGGTGCCGCTTCAGGGAGAGGCAAGTTGGGAGGCTTCAGAAAACCCTCCGGACAGCATTCCGGGCTGGAAGGAGTCAGGGAGCCAAACCCGGCTTCAACTTGGAGCCCATCTCCAAAAGCACAAACTATTTATTAAGGCCACTGCGCCCGGTATCCGCCATGAATTAAATGGGTTGGTACTGGAACGGACCTGGTCACCATTTACATCGGATGGCATTGCGCCCGGTCAGGCCTCCATAGAAATTTACTACGACCCCTTTGCCCAATTTGCAGAGCTGGAAATACAGGGGCCCTACGAGGTACTGGCGCCCGGAGATCAGACGATTCTTGAAGTCTACTGGACTGTACGCCCCGGGAAACCTTAACTTTTCCAAAAAAAAGGAATCATGAAGCGAAAGTCCCTGTGGTTTGGTATTTGGCTGGTAATGAGCATACCGCTACTGGCACAAGAGGTGAATCCAGAGCTGGTATGGATACAACCTGAGGGCGGTGAGCGGAACGAATACGTCTTTTTCCGCCGGACCTTCGACCTGGAAACAGCAACCGAACAAGCCCTGCTGCACCTTTATGCCGATTCCCGATACGCGCTATATGTGAATGAGCAATACGTTGGCTTTGGGCCCATCCGGTCTTACCATGCGAACCCTGTTTACGATACTTATGACATTAGCTCCCTCCTGAAAACAGGTAGCAATGTCATTGCCCTTAAAGCGCTCAGCAACGGCATGGAGACTTATCAGCTGTTCGACTATAAGGGAGGGTTTTCCGCCTGGGGGCAGATTCGTACATCAAAACAAAACATTGACCTGAGCATTACGGAAGGCTGGGTGGCCCGGAAATCTGAAGGCTATGACCAAACAGCCCCCAAGTTCTCCTTCGCTACCGGAGCTATTGAAAACTGGGACAGCCGTGGCGAAGCCGACTGGTACCGCATGGAGACCACTACAGAGGGTTGGGACGTACCTGTACGCCTCTCGGATCAAAGCCAATGGGGTGCGTTCAGCCCCCGGCCTTATCCGCCGCTTACCCAGCAACGCATCAGCGCCCTTCGCCTCAGAGGTGCTTACCCACTAAAGGATGATGAAGTCATTTACTCCTTTCGTATCCCAACTAAGGATGAAGTGCACAGCGACTACAACGCTTCTCAAACGGCTTTGGGGTACACTTACTTGGTTTCCCCAAAAGCACAAACGGTGGAGGCAGGGCTTTGGTGGGGTGATTATTACCTCAACGGGCAAAAGCTACAACAGCAGCCTACAGACCCCGCCCGAAGCCAATACCGGCAAACCTATCAGCTGAAGCTAAAAAAGGGCGTCAATGAATTGGTTTTCCGCTATGGCATTATCTGGGGTTCCTGGGATTTTTATATGGCGCTTCCCAAAGAGGCTGCCATTGAAGTCAGGGGTGAACACCAAGCTGATACAGAAGCCCGGTTTTACACTTATGGGCCATTTGGTACCTCTGCGAATGACGCCTTAGCCCAAATAGACATGACGCGTTCCATTGCAGCTATCCGCAAGGCAACTCTTAAAGACTGGCTTGCCCACGCCAAAACGACAAATGCCAATCAGCCCGCCCGGGATCTGGCCTGGCAGGAATTTGACCAGTCAAATCCGCTTGAAATGGAGCCCAATGAGAACGGGTACTACACCATCCCTGTAGCGGATCAGGGAGTAACCTTACTTTTCGACCTGAACGAGATTCAACTCGGCCGCGTATTCGTGGAAGGGGACTTTCCGGAAGGCACCCAAATCGATATCGGTTTCAGCGAAGAGCTAGGCCCCGGAGAAACGCCATGGCTGTATAAACGTTATCAGATTGGTGCGGGGCTTCGGTTCATTGCGGATGGAAAGGAGGATCATTATGCCTCCTTCAAACCCTACGGTATGAAGTACCTGCAGGTCAATTTTTCAGGGCATGAGCGTCCCTTTAAGCTTAAGGATATCGGGGTATTCCGGCAGGTTTATCCTTTTGAGCAGGTAGGTACGTTCAAATGCAGCGATCCGCTACTCAACCGCATCTGGGAAGCCGGCTGGCGCACCCTGCAGCTTTGCGCTGAAGATACTTACACCGACACGCCCTTCCGGGAACGCGGGCTGTACGCTGGCGATATGCTCCCGGAAGTGGCCATTACAATGGCCGTTGCCGGTGATATGCGGCTGGCGGAGTACTCCCTGCGCGTATTCCAGGATATGTACCGGGAGGAAATGCAGCAGGGGCTGGAAAACCGGCACAACGATTTTCCACTTTGGACCCTGATTACACTGGACTATGCTGCAAAGTACAACGGCGACTGGAGCCTGGCAGCGGAGACCTACAACAACTACGCCACGCTACTAAGGCATCATTTGAACAAAAAAAACGAAGTGGGCTTGATCCCTGCCGAAAAAGTATTTCTGGAATGGAGCCAAATCAATAAGTCTAATGCAGCCATGACGGCCTATCAGGCACAGCTAGTCCGATCCATGGAGGTATTAGCACACTGGGCAGAGCGGTTCGGGCATCCGGAAGATGTTTCTCTATTCCGGAGAGAAGGTCAGAACCTGAAGCAGGCTGTCAATGAACATCTTTGGGATGCAAAGCGACAGGCTTTTTATGATGGCTGGAAAAACGGAGCGCCCATCCCCAATTATTACCCGACCTCAAGTATCTGGCCGGCACTGCTGGGGATAACAGACCCTGATAGAACACAAAAGATTATCCGCTTCCTGAAAACGGAGCTAATGGATATCGGAGAGGAGCACCGCAACCGGAAAATTACGCCTTATTCCTCTTTCTACCTGTTTGCGCTGCTTTACCGGGAAGGGGAGGCTGAGCTTGCAGAATACTTTATGAAAAAGCACTGGGGTCCAATGGCTTTGCACAGCTGTACGCCCACGGTCTGGGAAAACTTCAGCATTGCCGGCAATCAGGGGACTTCGAGCCATGCCTGGAGCGGGCATCCGACTTACTTTTTGGCTACTGAAGCGCTGGGCGTCAACCTTGGATTTAACAGGGCATTGGACCGGGATGAAATCCTTATTGCGCCTCAGTCTGCCCACCTGAACTGGGCAGAAGGAACAGTCGCGCATCCGGCAGGCCCGGTGAAGGTCCGTTGGGCAATTAAAGGCGATCAGCTGTGGCTTCGTTACGAAGCGCCGAAGGGGGTCTCTGTGAAAGTCGCCCCCAAAGGGCGGCTGGCGGGTTTCGATTTGAAGGTCAACAAAATCTGATACTATGAAGAGGTTACTTATTTATCTACTCTTTTGCAGCATCAGTCTATCCTCGGCAGGTCAGGTATTAACCCTGAGCGAAGCCGGAGCAGCTAAACCCTTGCAGATGCTGACAGTCTATACTGATCAGCCCGGACAGCTAAGTGTAGTCGATGGAAACGGGCATACTTATCTTGAAAAGCCTATCAGAGACTCTCTTCAGTTTACTGTTGGTGGCGCATTGGGCAATCAGCTTTTACTGTTGCTGGATTCCAAGGGGCGCATTTTAGCTCAGCTTGCTTTTGAAATGGAAGCCCGTACGCAAATAAATGATAGTTCTAAAAGGTATCATGGTTTACTGAACACCCTCTACCATTCGATGGTGGGGTGGAAAGGGCAGGAAGCCGAAATGGTGCGCTTCCAGGACCGGCATTACCACTTTTTTGTTCGCTGGCTCCGCGATCATGTGCATACACTAAAGGGAATGAAATACTTCTATCCGGAATTAAAGTCCGGAATAGATTTGTACGCTGATTCCCAGCGGGAGGATGGCATGATTTGGGACAACGTCAACGAACGTTTCCAGGAAAAGACCTGGTGGGACCGCCGGTTCCGGTACGGAGGCTTTATTCGTGATGCGGAAAACGGGCGGCTGGAATTCCGCAGGATTCCGGTCGAAAACGATGTGGAATACCTTTTCATCGAGGGCCTGTACTATACCTGGAAAGCCACCGGCGATGACCAGTGGATGGCCTCCAACCTCGATAATGCCCTTCTGGCTCTGCAATACGCGACTACCGACCCATACCGCTGGTCCGAAAAGTACCAACTGCTCAAACGCGGCTTCACCATCGATACCTGGGATTTTCAAACCACTGAAGATGCCGCACGGGTAGGGGGCGATGTGATGGTAGTGAAGCTTGACACCACCCGCTTTGGCATTATGTTCGGAGACAATACCGGAATGGCTGCCTCCTGTGCCTATCTGTCTGAAATGCTCGCCTACGCAGGCGAAACGGAAGAAGCCGAACGTGTGGATCAGCTGGGGCATAACTTGCAGGCCCGAATTGACAGCCTGGCCTGGAACGGGCAATTCTACACCCACCACATTCCGGAAGACCCTGACGTGCACCGCGACCTCGGCGTAGACCAAAGCCAACAGGTTTCCCTATCTAATGCTTACACTCTGAACCGGCAAATATCCAGAGATAAAAAGCGGGCCATCATTGAAACCTATCAGCGTATACGTGAAGAGATGCCGGCTTCTTCTCCCGGCGAGTGGTACACCATTTATCCGCCCTTTGAGCGGGGCTTCGGAGTTGGCGACCATTCCGAAAAATGGGAATATATGAACGGTGGCGTTACGAGTATCGTGGCCGGCGAACTGGCCCATGGCGCTTTACAGAACGGGCAGGAAACCTACGGGGTTGATATCTTAAACCGCATACAGGCACTCGCTCAAGAGACAGATGATTACCTGCACAGTGCCTACCGCGGGGCTATGCCGGAACCACCGACACAGAACTTCCAGCCCGTAGCGCTGGGTACACTCGCAAATGCCTCACACCCCGGCGGCGCCCTGTACAATGGCCAACCCATTACGGCTAACCGGGAGAATGGGCAGTGGGCCTTCAATGGCATTCCCTTCCTGATTTCAGAGGGAGCTGCGAATGCCCTGCGCATTACAGAAGCCAACCGCGTGCAGCGCCTTGAGGTCAACCAGAAAGCACAATCTCTTTATTTACTGCACACCGGGTCTTCCGGCAGGTACGCTGGTGAAGTCAGGTTGTTGTATTCAGATGGCTCAACTTTTACCGATTATATTGACCGGGAGAAAATTGGCAATTGGTGGTTTGAAGCCATTCCGCGCAAGAAGGGGCCGATATGCAAGAAAGCCTGGCGCAGCAACGATGAGCATCATTTTGTAGCCTACTACAACTACGGGCTGAACAATCCACATCCGGAAAAGACGATTGATGCGATTCAGTTTACCGGAACAGAAGATGGGCGAGAGTGGATTATTAAAGCTGTAACGCTCAGCGATCATCCGGTGTATTTTGCACCCGGCATCGTCTCCCGTGGCATACCGGACAATTGGGGTGCCGCTGCGGTCG
>CAZNHN010000011.1:24181-29606 GCA_964572415.1 uncultured Phaeodactylibacter sp. | reverse complement strand
TACGCTTTGCTGGAAGGACTGGCAGGTGTCAAAGATCAGGGCGTAGGGATGGACTCTGTAGAGATTGCTCCGCGCTGGGCGGCTACAGATGAACAAAAAGTGAAAACGGTAGTGCACCTGCCTGCATCTGATGGCTATGTGGCGTATCAGTATGAGTTTGAACCAGCAGAAAGGCTGATAAGCTTAACAGCTACAGGGAATGCGGTGCATAGAAATTATAGAATTCTTTTGCCGGACACCTATAGCAGCGCTGAAGTGACCAGGAATGAGCAGCCTTTGCAGGTTAATATGCAGCGTTACGGCTCGTCCCGGTACGTTACGTTCCGAACGTCAACTGGCGGGGTAGAGCAGCTTCAGGTCAAACTGAATTAACCATTAAGATCACTGTTTGCAAGACTGCATGTTTCTATTCCTGTATCCTTTGTGGGGCCAAGGGGAAGGTGGATAGTATAAATTACCTCCTTTCGTCGGATTCTTTTGCCCGTCAGGCAGAAAATAGGTAGCTTAGGTTGAACGTTTGTGAATTAGGACTCAAAGCCGAAAAGATGTTATACCCAACCTTATATATTGCTACGACTGCAAGCCTTGCCCTCTGGTTTTTGTACCGCTCGGATGAAGAGCGGGAGCGCTGGCTGCAGCGGGTTTTCTTCGGCCTCTTTCTTAGCTATGCGCTGGTGGTTTTTACCGCTGATGTGAAGTTTGGCGTCAAGCTGTGGGTATTGTTCCGCGACTTGCTGGTTCTGGGGCTGTTGGGAACCGTTTTTCAGCTGGCTACTCATAAGCGGCTTTGGTTTATGGGCGCTGCGCTGGCTTCTGCGGTGTTCCTGGCCTGGTTTGTGCCGGCTCAGATGAGCGGTAGCCTGCACACGCTTGAAGCCGCGCCGGTAAGCTATGACCCGGATGGGGAGTTGCTGCTGGAACTGGCCGAAGGAGCGGATCAGGATGTGCTGGGCACGCCGGCCTATAAGTACGACCTGACCTTTTCCACTGCTTTTGAGGTAGGTGAAGCTGATCTTACAGAATTGGATGACTACCTGGTAGTCAATATACCGGAAAGCCACCTGGCCGACCTGGAGGACATCCTGAACGACCTGCGCGCGGTGCCTGAGGTAGACTGGGTGGAACCCAACGAGCGCATCAGCATCAGCCCGGTAACGGGTGAGAAGCTGCCGGGGGTGAATAAAAAGTTCGGGGTCAACGACCCTGGCATCTCGGAATTATGGGGATTTGAGGCCATGGCCGTCAGTGATTTGTACCGGCTTTTGCAGCAGCAATCGGGCAAACCTGCTAAAACGGCTCTCATTGCCATTTTGGATACGGGTGTAGATGCTAAGCACGAAGACCTGTCTGCGAATTACAAATCACTAAATTCAACGGACGATAATGACCCAAGAGGGCATGGCACACACTGTGCAGGTATTGCGGCAGCTGTGACGAACAACGGCATCGGCATTGCTTCCTTTTCCCCTGGTGCTTCCTATGTACAGGTGACGAGCATTAAGGTACTGAATGCTTCGGGGATGGGGACACAGAAAAGCATCATCAATGGTATGATCAAGGCTGCAGATGCCGGGGCAGATGTTATTTCCATGTCCCTGGGCGGCTTGTCCAACCAAAGCAAGGAGCGGGCTTACCGCAAAGCCGTTAAGTACGCCAACGACAAGGGGGCAATCGTAGTGGCGGCGGCTGGCAATGCCAACCGGAATGCTAAAAATTACGTGCCGGCAGCGGTGGACGGGGTAATCAGCGTAAGCGCAGTGGACAATGAGCTCCGCAAAGCGGTATTCTCCAACTACGTGACCGACCTGAAACGGGGCGTTGCTGCGCCCGGTGTAGGCATTTATTCCACCATTCCCGGCAATCAGTACGACACCTATAACGGCACTTCTATGGCAACGCCTTACGTAGCGGGGCTACTTGGATTGATGAAGAGTTTCAAGCCAGGGCTGACCACAGATCAGGCGTATCAAATCCTCAACAAAACGGGTAAGTCCACTCAGCAGACGGATCAGACCGGTAAGCTTATTCAGCCCGCGAAGGCTGTGGAACAGGTCCTTTCGGCTTCGGGAGGGTAAAGGTGAATGTGGCGCCTTTCTCTTTTTCGTAGGGTGCGATAGCAATGGTGCCGCCATGCCGTTGAAGGATCCTTTTGCAGATGGCGAGCCCAATGCCCGTTCCTTCCACAAGCTCGTGGTTGCGGCTAAACAAGTTGAATATTTTCCGCCGGTCTTCTTCCGGGATACCGGGGCCGTTGTCCGTAATGGAAATGCAGTACTTTCCCTCTGCCTTGCCTGCTGCTATCTGAATTTTGACAATAGCTGCATCGCAGTATTTCACGGCATTGCTAAGCAGGTTCTGCACGACTTGTTCCAAATGGACCTCATAGCCTTCCACAACCGGTAAGGGCTGTTCCGGAAGTTCCACCTCGACGCGCTGCTGAGGGTAGGCCTGTTCCAGCTCTTTGATCTTTCGGGCAAACAGCTGTTGAAGGTCTACCATTTCGTACTCATCTTCTACAGCAGTAATCCGTGAATATTGCAGTACGCCTTCCAGCAGCCCGTACATCCGCCGGGCGCCATCTACTGCTTCATCAATATAGGTCAGCAGTTCGGCGTCAATTTTTCCTTTGGCTTTCCGTTTCAGCAGGCCAAGGTGGGAAGTCACAGAGCGCAGCGGCTGTTTTAAGTCGTGGGAAGCACTGTAAGCGAAAGCCTCAAGGTCCTCTATGGCCTGACGCAGGCGGTGGGTTCGCTCTTCGACGGTTTTTTCCAGGTTTAGGCGGGACTCAATTTTTTCCGTAATATCCCGCTGCACCCCAATGAAGTGAGTGGTCCAGCCTGCCTCATTTTTTACCGGCACGATATTGATCCCAACCCAATAGCAAGAGCCATCTTTATGGTAGTTTTGAAGTTCTGCCTGTACGGCTACTTTTTCTTTCAGCGCTTTTTTGATCCGGTCAAGCTCAGCCCGGTCTGTTTTTGGCCCCTGCAGCATTCTTGGGGTCTTGCCCAGTACTTCGTGCTCTTCATAACCCGTCATTTCTGTAAAGGCCCGGTTGACATAAACGATAGAGGGACCCTTGGGCAAATCCACAGGGCTGGCTTCAGTGATGATTATCGCTTCACTGGAATAGTAGGGGATGGATAGGAGCAGCTTGGAAAGTTTAGGCGGATAAGGCGCGCTTTTTTCAAAGGGGTAAAGAAGCAGGACGCCGCCTGTGATTTCCGAAGCAGATACCTGGCTGATATATTGATAGGGGAAAATAGCTGCGGAAGCATGAAGCATTACCCCGTTAATCAGCCGAAGTTTTAAATCATGCAGGTACTCTACTTCCGTTTTTTCCTCAAAAACCCGCTTTGCAATAAGGGCCCCCAAATGAGCTTCCAATCCTGGCAGGATATCATAAACAGACTTTCCCAGGGCTTTTTCTCTGGGAATACCGGTATGCTCT
Source organism: uncultured Phaeodactylibacter sp. (assembly GCA_964572415.1). Lineage (GTDB taxonomy): Bacteria > Bacteroidota > Bacteroidia > Chitinophagales > Saprospiraceae > Phaeodactylibacter. Next base: position 26,155 of record CAZNHN010000011.1, on the reverse strand, counting down.
TCTATGCTGTTGTTCCAGTGAATGACCCGATAGTTTTTGTCGAAGCTTGCTACAAGGTCACTTGAGCGTTTTAAGATGTTGATAAGAGGCATTAGGACATTTTTCAGGAAACCGGGACATAATAATCCCTGAATCTACTACTTTTGGAATAAAAATACAAAACATGGCCAATTTCAGGACCAATCATCAGCGGCGTGGGAAGGGCAGCACCGGTATGGTGGCTAAGGTAGGGATTTTCAGTGCGCTGATTGCCGGGCTGTTCTTTATCTTCAATTTATTCACCGGCGAGCATTTTGAAACCAACCCTGCGGACCCGGAGTTGTCCTACTTTTTGCCGAAAGGCGGCAGGGGAGTCGTCTTGGAGAAAAACACTTATGCCTTATCTTACAATGAGACGCACGAACAAGCGGAGTGGGTGGCCTACAAACTTTCCGGCGCTACGCTTCGCGAACCCTACGTGGAACGCACAGACGACTTCCGGCCTGACCCCGCCATCACTACCGGCTCCGCTCACCCTAATGACTACCGACACTCCGGCTACGACCGCGGGCACTTGATACCAGCCGCAGACCGGGCTTACAGCCAATCGGCCATGTCCGAAACCTTTCTGATGAGCAATATTTCTCCTCAGGCCCGTCAGTTCAATGGAGGCATATGGCGGGAGCTTGAGGAACTGGCCCGGGAATGGGCCAAAGATGCAGGCGAACTGTATGTGGTGACCGGCCCTTTACTAGAGATGGAGCCGAAGGGTGTTATTGGCAACAACGAGGTCACCATCCCCGGCGGATACTTCAAAGTGCTGCTTGATCTCGAGGAGCCACAGCTTAAAGCTATCGGATTTGTGCTCCCGAATACCATTTCCTACGAGCCTTTGTATAAATTTGTGGCAACGGTAGATGAAGTGGAGGCGATGACCGGGCTGGACTTCTTCGCCGGTTTCCTGCCGGAAGAGCTGGAAACTGAGCTGGAAGCGAAGGCTGATATTGATTTGTGGCCTCTAGATAAAAATAAATTCAGAAAACGAATCGAAAACTGGAACAACCGATAAGCAATATGTCAAAGCAAGACCAATTCCGACAAGTTATAGATGAAGGCTACACTTTTGAGGGGGCGAGCATTACTCTGGGCGGTGCCATGCTGGATGGGGAATGCCTGACCAACGCTCTGGTCCGCGTACCTCTGGAAACCCTCAACCGGCACGGCCTGATTGCAGGCGCTACCGGCTCGGGCAAAACCAAAACTCTGCAGATTATTGCAGAACAGCTATCGGCTGAAGGAGTACCCTCTTTGCTAATGGACATCAAAGGCGATTTGTCGGGCATAGCGGTACCCAGCGGCGGGCACCCCAAAATCGATGAGCGCCATGCTCAGATCGGTTTCCCTTTCGAGCCGGGGCAGAGCCCGGTGGAGTTCCTCTCGCTTTCAGAAGAAAAAGGGCTGCGCCTGCGGGCAACGGTACATGAATTTGGGCCTGTGTTATTCTCTAAAATCCTCGACCTGAATGATACCCAGGGTGGCATTACGGCTGTCCTATTCAAATACTGCGATGACAACCAAATGCCGCTGGTTGACCTGGAGGATTTTAAAAAGCTGCTTCAGTATGCCACTAATGAGGGCAAGGAAGAAATGGAATCGCTCTACGGCCGGATTTCCACGGCTTCAGTTGGTGCGATTATGCGGCGCATCGTGGAGTTGGAACAGCAGGGAGCGGACCGGTTCTTCGGGGAGCGCTCCTTTGATGTGGAAGACCTCTGCCGCATCAATGAAGAAGGTAAAGGCATAGTATCTGTGATCCGCCTGACAGACATACAGGACCGTCCGAAGCTGTTCTCCACCTTTATGCTGCAAATCCTGGCAGAAATCTATGCTACTTTCCCGGAAGAGGGGGATATGGATCGTCCGAAGCTTGTGCTTTTCATTGATGAAGCCCACCTGGTCTTTGAGGAAGCCTCGGATGCACTTCTTGATCAAATC
>CAZNHN010000011.1:20219-24171 GCA_964572415.1 uncultured Phaeodactylibacter sp. | reverse complement strand
AGGTCATGGTCAAGCTCATCCGCTCCAAAGGGGTGGGATTGTTCTTCGTCACCCAAAACCCTGCTGATATTCCGGATGACGTGCTCGGACAGTTGGGACTGAAAGTACAGCACGCCCTGCGCGCCTTCACCGCCAAAGACCGCAAAGCCATCAAGCTTGCTGCTCAGAACTATCCGGAGTCGGATTACTACGATGTGGCGGAGGTGGTGACCCAGTTAGGAATCGGAGAAGCGCTGGTCACTGCCCTAAACGAGAAGGGCATCCCAACGCCATTGGCGCACACCTTGCTTCGGGCACCGCAATCCAGAATGGATGTACTGACAGCAAAAGAAATTGACAGCATCATCCGGAAATCCCGGATCGCAGACAAGTATAACGAGGAAATCGACCGGGAGTCTGCTCATGAAATCTTAACCGCGAAAATTAAAGCAGCCCAGACGGAAGAGCGACAGGAAGAACTGAAATCGCAGCAGGATAAAGCAGCTAAGACTTCCTCCCGCCGGGCTCAGAAAAGCATGTTCGAGAAAATCCTGAACAGCCCGACCACGCGGCAGATTGGACGCACGGTCGCAAGGGAGCTAACGCGCGGTATACTTGGAGTCCTGGGGGTAAAAAAGCGCCGGTAGAGCTTGTGCGGCGTGCTGTAGTTAATCCTCTTTTTTGATCAGCTTAGGCGCATAATTGCGTTTGAAGGCTGACCATGGTGTCTCCTTGTAATAGTCCTCTGCAAAATAGGTCAGAATGCGCTCAAATTCTTCCGGGGATTTGTAGCCGACAATGGATTGAATGACTTCCCCCTGCTCATCCATAAAGACGACAGAAGGGAAGCTCATACGGCCCCGAAGAAGCTCCGCCGCAAACTGATGATAGCCGCGTTTGCCATTTTCAACATACTCATACGTTTTGTCTTTATATTCAATACTGGACTTGCGCTCGGCATTGAGGCGAACAGGATAAAAGCGGTCATTGACATAGGAGGCGATAGGCTCCGTGTTGAAGGTAATGGTATCCATCCTTTTGCACCAGGTACACCAATCGGTATAGATATTCAGCAGTACTTTTTTGTCTTGCTGCCCGATGTAGCCTATGGCTTCTTCCCACTTCATCCATTGAATTTCACCCGTCGGCGCTACAGCCCGCTGGGGTACGAAGCTCATAGCTGAGAAGGCCAGAATAAAGACGACCACGCTGCGGTACTTATTCATAAATGTCAATGATTTGGCAATTAACCGTGATTGATTATACAACAAACAAACAAAATTTGCCCGTTTCTTATGTCGTTGACAGCGGCCTTTAAAGGAAGTTTAACGAATTGGGCGGCGATAAAAATGGCTAATACAGTCAGTGCCTAAACGGCAGACAGCATTTGGTGCTACCGGTAACCGGGGGGCGGCTCTTCCTTCAGATAAATAGTGCTTACCGGTGAGAACCAACGCTTCATCCCATAGCCCGGCATGAATAAAAGCCTTGAGCGTCTTAATTCCGCCTTCTACCATAAGTGTACTTATCTTTAGGTCGTGCAACTGCCGGAGCAGGTACTGCAGTGGCTGTTCATCCTCCGTGACCGGAAAAACAGTAACCGAATCGGGCAAATCACGGATAGGCCCCAGGCCATCAGCCCGAAAGAGCAGGGTAGGGGCTTCGTCCGAAAACAGGTTCAATCCGGAAGGCAGGTTGCCCTGAAGATCGAGCAAGACGCGCACGGGGGAATGCCCGAAATAGAGCCGGTTGGTCAACTTGGGGTCATCTGTTAATACTGTATTTGCTCCAGCCAGGATTGCTGAAGCTTCACTCCGCCATTTATGGACTAGTCTTTTAGTGTAAGGGTGAGTAAGCCAGAGCTGTTCATTTTTTTCGGGGGCGAAAACACCATTGGAGGACTGTGCAAATTTCAATTGAACATACGGCCGGTTTTCCGTGACGAATGTATTACGCGGTTCGCTTAGTCGCTGCCCCTGCTCTTTAAGAACCCCCTCTACCACCTCAACTCCTGCCTGCCGCAAACGGTTCAGGCCACTGCCATTTACGCCCGGTGTCTGATCCACGCTGGACACGACAACTCTGGGTATCTCTTCCCGAAGAATAAGCAGTGTACAAGGTGGCGTATTTCGATGGATATTACATGGTTCAAGCGATATATAGATAGTGGATTCCTTTAGCAGGTGGCGGTCTTCAGCCGTTACGCTGTTGACCGCATTAACCTCCGCATGAGCTTTCCCGTACATCTGGTGATAGCCTTCGCCGATAATCCGGTTTTTATGGACGATCACCGCGCCTACCATTGGATTTGGAGCCACTGAGCCGGCTCCTAAGCGGGCTAAGTCAAAGCAACGCTGCATATAATGCTCATCGCGGTTTTCCATGAAATGCCTGGTTTTGTGGCAAAAGTAAGGATATCCGGGGTTTACGGGAATTAATCCTGCTTTAGCTTTTAAGTTTTAGAGAATTGCTTTATTTTAGAGGGACAAAAGGAGCGACCCATCCCTTTTGATTTCCTCCTGATTATTAAAACTAAATTTGCATAGCACGAGCAGCTGCCAAATGTTATGTATTTTTACCAAAAAACCACATGTTTTGCTTTACAAAGTCAAACTGAAGAATTCAGATGACTCGGTATTAGTCGATGCTCAAGTCTATGAATACCTTACCACGGATTCCTACCTGGTCAAGGTCAACTTCATCAATAACCTAAGAAAGCATTCCAGTGGTTGCGCGGTTTTCCAGAAAACCTGGAAAAAAGCAGATGGAAAATATAAAACAGAAACCCTCTACCTTCACAAACTAATAGCGGAGCGATTTCTTGCGCACGAAAAAACACCGACCTCCAACCTCGTTGGTACTAAAAACGGCAATAAGCTCGATTGCCGGCTAAGCAACATTCAGTACCGCTCAAGGAGCGTGGCAAGCCGAAAGCGAAAAACAAGCAGTAAGGCGGGCTACACAGGCGTTTATCAGGAAAACAACCGGTACCGGGCGGTCATATCCGTTAACCGGAAATCTATACACATCGGTATGTTCGATACTGCAGAGGAAGCAGCCCTGGCTTACAACAAAAAATCAAAGGAGCTCTACGGCGAAGAAGGGAAAATCAACATCATAAAGCCAAAACGGTCGCGGGAACGGAGTGAAGATTTCACACCTCCGGAATAGTTTTCCAGCCTCTGGTCATTTCGCGCTTACCGGGAGGGCCAGGCAAGGCTTCCACATTAAGGCCCAGGCTTTTGAGGCAGCGCTTTACGCTTCCTTTTGCACAATAGGTAACAAAAACACCTCCTGCCTTAAGTGCCCGGTACATTCTGCCCAGGACATCCACTTCCCACAGCTCAGGCTGGGCATTCGGCGCGAAAGCATCGAAATATACTACATCAAACCAGTCTTCCTGAATAAAATCTTCGAAAGAGGTGAGGCGCTTTTCAAAAGTGAAGTACGGGGTAATCTCTACCTTTTCTTCCCAGGGCGAATGGTGGATTTGTTGTAAGACCGAACCTGCATCTACGCCAAGCAGCTCCGCATAATTTAACGTATCTGCCTGCACGATTGGCAATGGAAAGGCTTCGAGAGCCACGTAATGCACCTTTTTTTGAGCTTTCCCGGCTTCCAGGCAGGTTAAAATAGCATTCAACCCTGTCCCGAGCCCGGCCTCCAGAACAGCTAGTTGGTCTAAAACCTGCATCCTTGGGTATAGCCCTGATTGCACAAAAACATGCATCGATTCCTGAATAGCACCGTATTTGGAGTGGTAAGAGACTCCAAATTGCTCAGAAAATACAGAATCGGAGCCATCCTGCGTTTTGATGACAGTCAGTTCGCTCATGTCTCACCAATGCGTTTAAGGTTCAAAAGTAGATCAGGCTGTAAGTTGTGCAGCGATTTCACCGGCGCTTATGCTAAGGTGGGAAGCATCATATACACACTGCCCATCTTTTATCAGAAGGATTTGAGGGGACTCATG
>CAZNHN010000011.1:8470-20209 GCA_964572415.1 uncultured Phaeodactylibacter sp. | reverse complement strand
CAAAAGGAAGAATGGAAATGGAGAAAGTACCTCAATTGGGCTATGAGATCAAGGTGATAGGGTAGTACGTCATTATCACTTAGTGACCACCCCTTGTCCAGCCTGTTTTGTGCAAGCGAACTAATGGAACAACGAGTGCTGTGCTTAAAAATAAGGCAGGGGACAGACTTGGAATGTTCAATAATTTCCTCAATCTGGTTGCGCGACTGAAGGTACAGCCAATTGATTGTGCTCATTTATCCTAAGTAGTTGATAACGGTAATAGCCGTATCAACAAACGTAGTAAGCACATCGTTCAGGGAAAAATTATTTGGGCATCCGTATCCGCGGTTGCAGGAAGAAAAAGCAGTGATGGCAACAACTGCAATCGCAGTATTCTTGACGATATTTTTCATGGCTTCTTGTTTTCCAATTGATATCAATATTCATGGGATGGAACGGAAAAGCAAAGACTGCTATTATTCCATTGGCTGCAAAATTAAGAATTTCCTGACTTATCTGTAGAAAAGTGAGCAGTATTCCTTCCGGTACCAAGAACAAGCACCGGACTGGTTTGTTGAATTTGAGCTTAGTAATTGGTGTAGCTGCTTTTTGCAGTTTCGACAGATTGCTTATTTTTGCGCTGCTTTGAAGCCTGATGTCAGAACATTAAAGCTGAAAAGCAAAAACAAAATCACTTAATCAATCAATAAAAATGGCAAGAAAACTGGCACTACGCGATGCACTCAACGAGGCAATGTCCGAGGAGATGCGAAGAGACGAGAATGTATTCCTTATGGGAGAGGAGGTTGCCGAGTACAACGGTGCCTACAAAGTCAGCAAAGGCATGTTAGATGAGTTTGGGCCAAAGCGGGTCATTGATACTCCGATCGCTGAGCTTGGCTTTGCAGGCATTGGTGTGGGCGCCGCTATGAATGGCCTTCGTCCAATCGTGGAGTTCATGACCTGGAACTTTGCAGTTCTGGCTTTTGACCAAATTGTGAACAACGCCGCGAAGACGCTTTCTCAGTCTGCCGGTCAGTATATGTGCCCTATCGTATTCCGTGGCCCTTCCGGTAGTGCCGGTCAGCTCGCGCAGCAGCATTCCCAGACTTTCGAAAGCTGGATGGCTAATGTGCCCGGGCTCAAGGTCGTTTCCTGCATCGACCCGGCGGATGCTAAAGGGTTGCTCAAGTCTGCTATCCGCGATAATGACCCGGTGTGTATGATGGAATCGGAGATGTTGTACGGCTTCGAGGGTGAAGTTCCGGAAGACGAGTACCTGGTACCCATTGGAGAAGCCGCCGTGCGCCGGGAAGGGTCAGACATTACGCTGGTATCCTTCAACAAGATGATGCTGCCTACCCTGGAAGCTGCCAAAGCACTGGAAAGCGAAGGTATTTCTGCGGAAGTTATTGACCTGCGGACTATTCGCCCATTGGATCACGCCACCATCGTGGAGTCTGTAAAGAAGACTAACCGCCTGGTTGTTATTGACGAGTCCTGGCCATTCGCAGGGGTATCCGCTGAGATTGCCTACGAGATACAAAAATATGCATTTGACTATCTGGATGCGCCGGTGACCCGGGTAAACGCAGCGGACACTTCACTGCCTTATGCCCCTACGTTGGTAGATGCATGGCTTCCGAATGCCGATAAAATTGTGAAGGCAGCCAAAGAAGTACTATACATCAACGCATAAGCCATTTCGGCACAAGAAAACCAAGCCGGTTGTTTTCCTTGACGGGAAGCGACCGGCTTGTTGTTTAAGGTGTATTCCAAAGTGAAAATGATGAGTGAAATCTGGCAGCAGTTTAATTCCGATCAGTGGATGGTGCTATTTATTGCCGCCCTGCTGATTGGCATGGCCAAAGCAGGCATTAAAGGGCTTGGTATGTTTATCGTACCCATGATGGCAGCTGCTTTTGGTGGAAAAGCATCGGTAGGGCTTGTGCTACCGATGCTTTCTATGGCGGATATTTTTGCAGTCAGCTACTACAACCGTCATGCGGAATGGCACTACATACGGCGTCTGCTGCCGATGGCTATCGTGGGCGTACTCATTGCAATCGGGGTGGGCTACTATGTAAATGATGCAGTATTCACGGACATGATAGCTGTCATTATTATCGGTAGCCTGGTGCTGCTGATTTTGCAGGAACGAACGAGCTTTTCCTCTTTTATGGCGCGCAACAAATACGTGGCGGGCATTTTCGGCGGGCTGGGCGGGTTTACCACCATGATCGGGAATGCTGCCGGGCCGGTGATGGCCGTTTACCTGCTGTCCACCCGGATACCCAAGAACAACTATATCGGCACCACCGCCTGGTTTTTTATGATCATCAACCTCTTTAAGTTCCCGTTTCATATTTTCGTGTGGGGGACCATCACCTGGCACAGTTTCCGGGCGAACCTGATGGCGCTGCCTGCCATTGTACTGGGAGTGTTTATCGGTATCCTAATTGTGAAGCGGATTCCTGAGCTGGCCTTTCGTTATTTTGTGATTGTAATGACTTTTATTATTTCCTTAAAGCTTTTGCTGGGGTGGTAGTGGCAACATTTCGGGTGCCGCAGGCGTTCTATAGTCGTTTCCATGAACATCCTTTGAATAATCCCATGATTACTAGTATCATCCTCGCGGTCCTGCTGACCCGCTCCAAGAAAGTACAGCAGTTTATCGAAATAAATTTACCACAGGTGCATTCCTATCTTAAGGAACGCGTTAAGTTTTAACGGTAATCCCGTTTTTGATTCCTATCTGTGACTTGATTCACCGACGTTAATGTCAATTGTTTTTTCTTTTGCAGAAAAGGAAAAGACATGCGCCATACAAAACAAATCATTTTTGTCCTGTTTGCTATTGTTGCTAATGCCTCAGTACTATCTGCTCAGCATCATGAGGATATCCCTACTGCAACAACGGTAGATTCCACACACATCACGAAGACCATTAAGCGCCACAACTTCTTTCCGCACTTTCGGGGCGCAGTCTTTATCAGCCACACTTTCATACCTGCGGTTGCAGAGAATACCCGTGTAGCTATCCCTTCCTACGGGCTTGACCTCGAATACTGGTTCAATCACGACTGGGGCATTGGCCTGCATAATGACCTTGAATTGGAAAACTTTATCATTGAACAAGATCATGAAGAGTTTTTGGAGCGGGAGTATCCTCTGGTATCCTCATTAGATTTATTGTACCGCCCCTGGAAAGGTCTTGTTTTCCAGATTGGGCCCGGCATTGAAATTGATAAAAATGAGACCTTCTTTTTATTTAGGCTTGGCATGGAATACGAAGTTGAACTAGGGCACCACTGGGATCTTTATCCTACATTTTTTTATGATACCCGCGAGGATGCCTTTACCACTATCTCTATAGGTCTGGGCGTCGGCAAACGCTTTTGAAAATAATCGAAGGTCTGAGGTGGTAATTTGGGTAACTGTGTGATTAGGATTACATTTATCAATCAAAGTTAGTCCTGATAACACTTTTTTCATGCCGTTCAAACCCATATTCAGGAAGCGGACACCCGCACCCTCTATAAAAGGCGACTTAACCGGTGCCTTTCTTGCTGCCATCATCGCACTACCCATGGCACTGGCCTTTGGCGTTCAGTCCGGGCTTGGGCCGGAAGCAGGATTATACACGGCGATTATTCTGGCTATTGTTGCCGGTATTTTGGGAGGGACAAACACGCTGATCTCTGATCCGACCGGCCCGATGACAGTGGTGGCTGCTACGGTGGTGACTACCGGGCTGGCGCAATCCGGAGGGGATTTAAATAATGCTATACCGCTCATTATTGCCACCTTTATGCTCGCCGCATTGTTAGAACTGCTTTTCGGTATTTTCGACTTCGGCCGCTTTGTAAAGTTTATGCCCTATCCGGTCTTATCGGGTTTTATGGCGGGTATTGGGCTAATTATTATTGCTGCGCAAATATTCCCTATACTTGGCCTGGATAACCCCGGTGGTTTTCTGACGATATTCACCAGCCTGGGTGGAGTAGAGGAGGTGAACATACAGGCTGTAGGGCTGGGCGTACTTTCTGTTGCGATCGTTTACCTTTTTCCGAAGCTTACCCGTCGGGTACCTTCCATACTGGTGTCGCTTATTGTTTGTACGGCATTGGCCTTTGGGCTCAACCTTGATGTCCCGGTTATCGGTGAAATCCCAACCCAACTGCCCGCTCTTCAGCTCAACCGGCTGCTGGAACTGGAAGTTGGAGACCTGCAGTACATCATCACGCCAGCGGTCATGCTGGGTGGGTTGGGGGTTATTGACTCACTGCTGACTTCAGTAGTCGCGGACAACCTGACCAAAACCAAGCATAACAGCCGTTGGACCATTATCGGGCAGGGAGCGGGAAACTTTCTGTCAGCTGCGTTCGGGGGGCTGCCCGGAGCTGGTGCTACCATGGGTACGGTCACTAATATCAATGCGGGGGCTCAAACCAAGCGGTCAGGCCTGCTTAAGGGGGTGATCTTACTCTTGATCGTGCTAACCACGGCGGATTATGTACGGTTTATTCCGATGAGCGTACTGGGAGGAATTCTGGTAACCGTTGGGGCAAGCATTATAGATACCAAGGGGATTAAAATGTTTTTCCGGATCCCAAAATCGGATGCTGCCACCTGGGCGATTGTCCTGCTGGTGACCCTTTTCGACAACCTGCTCAATGCTGTGGCAATAGGGTTTGTCGCTTCTTCGATTTTCTTTATGAATAAAATGAGCCGATCCCTGACTTCTTCCCAGGAATCGAAGACCCTGCAGGATTTCATGGGGGAAAGCGATGCTGTTCCTGAGGAGATCGCAGAAAGAATCTACGTTCAATCTTTCGATGGCCCGATGTTCTTCGGGTTTGCTAACCGGTACCGCGAGCACTGCCACGACATAAAGGGCGTAGATGCAGTTATTATCCGAATGGAAAGAGTACCCTTTATGGATCAAAGTGGTATGGTAACCCTGGAAGACGTGATTACCGATTGGCAGAAACGGGGGATTACGGTCTATATTACCGGGGCTAATGATCTGATTAAGGAGAGTTTTGCCCGGGTTCAGCTTCTGCCGGATGTCCTCGGAGAGGATCAATTTTTTGACAACTTTCAGGCCTGTGTAAATGCGCTGAAAGCCGAAATAACGTTGTCTTAATAGGCCAGGAACCACTTAAACTTCACTTACGGGCTGGTTTTATTCATCCAGCATCATTTGTAGGTTTCGGGTCACGCCATCTGATAGGAAACGGATATCCTCCCCCCATAAATCCTTATTGGACAATATCTTATCAGTTATTTCCCGCCGATCTCCTAACGAGGACCAGCACGCCTTAAAAAAGTCAATTACTTCCCGGCTATCCCTGGGCAGGCCCTCAAGGCCGCCTCTGTATAATAGGAGAAGGGCCGCCAGCGATTGCGCAATGTGCTCAGGTACGGCATTCCTTTTTTGGTGAAAGGCTTTGGCAGTAGGCAGCAATCGGACCCTGAATTTTGAGGTGCTGTTCAGCGCGATGTCCGACAGTTTGTGATGAATATATGGGTTCCGGAAGCGGTCAAGAATGGCCACAATGTAATCTTGGATATCCTGATGATCAAACGGCAGGGTAGGGGCGATTTCTTTTTGAAGCAGCTTGGTAAGCCATGCGCTCCATTCCGGGTGTTCTACAAATTCACGGACGGTTTGTATTCCATTAGTTAGCCCAACCGGCACCATAGCGGTATGCGCCCCATTCAGCAGCCTGACCTTGAGCATACGGAAGCGGTTCAGCTCATCTGTGAATACAACATTCTGCCGGGTTTGGTCAAATGGGATTTCCCGTTTCACCTGTTCAGTAGCTTCGATAGCCCACAGTAGGTAGGGCTCGGCGGTGACGATTTCGCGGTCTTCCCATCCGGTTTCCGACCAAATATCTGCTGCATTAGCCGGTGCGCCCGGGACGATCCGGTCCACGAGGGTGTTACAGAAAGTATTGTGGTCTTCAATCCAGGACTCGAAAGACGCGTCAAGGTTCCAATGCTTACTGTACTTCAGGATGCAATGCTTCAGTTCCTGCCCGTTTTGCTCGATTAATTCACAGGGTAAAAAGATCAGCCCTTTGTCCTTCGCACCTTCAAAGTGCTGAAAGCGATGGAACAGCCATTGCGTGAGCTTGCCGGGGAATTCTTTTGCAGGAGCATCTGTGGGCATCGACTCTTCACGGAAAGTAATGCCCGCTTCGGTGGTGTTGGAAAGCACGAAGCGGACTTCAGGCAGGATGGCAGTGGACATATAAGCCGCCCAGTTTTGGTACGGGTGGATGATTCGCTGTATGCACTCCACCCGTTTGATCTCCCGAACCGGTTGCCCTTCTTGTATGCCTTGGGTCAGTACATGAAAGAGCCCGTCTTGTTGCCGGAGGCTTGCGTAGTCGCCACGAGCCGTAGGTTTCACTAAAGCTACACCACCATCAAAATCCGTCTCTTCGTTCAGGATTTGAATGAGGTAGTCTGCGAAAGCGCGCAGAAAATTACCGCCTCCAAATTGAAGGACACGAATAGGGTGGGCCGTCTCCCGGCCCACCGCAGCTCTGCTCAATAGCTTCATTCAGCGTTTAGATTTTTATTTCCTTCAGGTAGTCTGCATCCGCTTTGGCACAGTCTATCGGTGCGCACTCGTCGTAGCGCTCCTGTTCTACGATGAAGTATTCCATGCCTTGCTGTTCCGCAATGTCGAGAATCTTGGGATGATCGATTACTCCGTTGCCAAGTACGCAGGAGGCTGATCTTTCGTCAGCGGGGACATTCTTCATCCGGTCCTTGACGTGCGACAGCTTAAAGCGGCCGGGGTATTTCTTCAAATACTCAATAGGATCCGCACCACCGGTTACTACCCAGTAAATATCCATTTCAAAGTCTACAGTATCAGGATCCGTATTTTCCATCATGTAATCCTGTATGATCTGCCCTTCCAGCTCCTGAAAAGAATAATCATGATTGTGGTAACCAAACCGAAGGCCGTATTTCTTAGCGATAGCGCCACATTCATTGAATTGGTCTACAATGCGCTTGTAATCATCCAGAGACTCCTTCATGCCAACGTAAGGGCAAATCAGATAAGGCATTCCAATTTCTCCGGCCTGCTGTGCCTTTTGCTCAAAATCTTTGTTGATGTCGCAGTGAGAGGAAATGGCGTCCATCCCCAGTTCATCCAGATAGGCTTTGTACTCCGTATTAGTCATGCCCCAGAAGATGCCGTCTTTGCCTTCGTAGCTTTCAATTTGTTTGTAGCCGAATTCAGAGAGCGCTTTCAGTACGCCTTTAGGGTCCTCGGCAATGATATCACGAAGGGTCCAAAGCTGTATGCCGAATTTGTCGAGCTTATGGCCTGTTTCTGCCATTTTCTCCGCCGCCGCTGCAGCATCTTCACTGCCTGTTGCGCCATCCGAAGATTCGCTGCTGCAGCCATAGTAGGGGAGTAGCGCGGCGGCTACGGCTGCCTTGGTAGATTGCTTCAAAAATTTTCGCCGGTCTTGCATAGGTGATGGTTTTTGTTTTGAAAGAATGCGAAAAGATAAAAAATATGTGGCAGAGTGGCTATGTGGGAGCGGGGAAGAAATAGGACAGGGATTCCGCTTTTTCAAAACTCTACTTAACATAATATAAATTATAGGGTAAAATATAACTGGGAAATAGCGGTTTAAAGCCGTCTGTAATACTTTGTAAGTAAGCTGCGTAAGCATCGATACCCTTGAACATCAAAGCGCACTGTCTCTGAATTAGATAAGTTGTCCATAGCGCTTTGCGTAAATTTACTGTGCAGACATCTCTGCATGTCTCCAGCTTGTCCAGCGCCTGAAATGTCAATTTGCGCCAAAAAATCCAAACTAAACATTTCGCGTAAATTCCAAGCTCAATTAACATGGCTTGCCTGGATTAAAAACCACACTTAACATAAAACCGGTTTTCACGCATTTCGGAACAAACAATTTGTTTACCCCTACCCTGATTTGATTTGTTTTTTTTTACAATAAACATTGTGGACAAATATTATAGGTTACATAATACATCCTTCAGCCTTATCTATTTAGTGCGAATCTGCTTTCCGGAGGTCGCTTACAGGCTGTAATTATCAGATTTCCCGCTCAAATTAAACCAACATTGATTGATTATGAGACCCAATACTATCCTCTTTCCACTTCTCTTTTCCACCTGTTTTATCTTGGGATGCGCATTTAAATCCATAGCGCAATCCACTGAAATACAGTATCTTTCGGGTATAGATAAAGATCATACAATAGAATGGGACTTCCATATCGACCGCGGCATGAACAGTGGGAAATGGACTACCATCCCTGTACCTTCCAACTGGGAAACCGAAGGGTTCGGGGTGTACAACTATGGGCGCGGCAAGCAGCCGGAGTCTAACGAAACCGGAACTTACCGGCATAAATTTACCGTGCCTGCCTTCTGGAAAGATAAATCTGTACATATTGTTTTTGAGGGGGTTATGACGGATACCGAAGTGTTCATTAATGGCAAATCTGCTGGCCCTACGCATCAGGGTAGTTTCTACCGGTTCAAATATGATATTTCCAGCTTGCTGAAGTATGGTGCTGATAACGACCTGGAAGTTGTGGTGAAAAACTGGTCGGACAACCCATCTGTCAATACCGCAGAACGGGAAGCCGATTACTGGGTTTTTGGCGGCATTTACCGGCCGGTCTACCTGGAGGCTAAACCTAAGACGCACATTGAGTGGACAGCCATTGATGCCAAAGCGGACGGCTCATTCAGGGCTAATGTTTACCTGAACAATGCCCGTAAAGCGGATGCCGTGGAAGTACAGGTAATGGATATGGATGGCAACCCAGTAGGAAACCCCTTCTCCTCTCCTATTGAGAAAGGCATGGATATGGTCGTGGTTTCCCAAAAGCTTAATGGCGTAAAAACCTGGTCGCCGGAATTCCCCAATCGCTATCAGGTGAAGTTCAGCCTGATGGCTAAAGGGACGCCTCTGCACACGGTTACGGAGGCCTTCGGCTTTAGAACGGTAGAGCTCCGCCCCCACGATGGATTCTATGTAAATGGGCAAAAAATCAAGTTTAAAGGTGTAAACCGCCATAGTTTCTGGCCATCGTCCGGCAGGACAACCAGTTACGAGATCAGCGTAGATGATGTCAACCTTATTAAGGATATGAATATGAACGCCGTAAGAATGGCGCACTACCCACCAGATAAGCACTTTCTGGAGGCCTGCGATTCACTCGGCTTATTTGTGCTGAATGAGCTGGCCGGCTGGCAAACGGCCTATGACACTGTAGTGGGCCGTCAGCTCGTAAAGGAAATGGTTAAAAGGGATGTCAACCATCCGTCCATCGTGATTTGGGACAATGGCAATGAAGGAGGCAATAACTTCGCCCTCGATGATGACTTTCACCTCTATGACCCGCAAAAAAGGCCAGTAATCCATCCCTGGGCGAAGTTCCGGGACACCGATACACAGCATTACAAAAGCTTTGGCTGCTGTGCCGATGGCTTATTCCATGGAGACGACGTCTTCTTTCCCACAGAGTTCCTGCACGGGTTGTACGATGGCGGGCATGGGGCCGGACTTGATGATTTTTGGAAAGCGATGGTAGACCATCCCCTATCGGCAGGTGGCTTTCTCTGGGCACTGGTAGACGAATGTGTGCAACGCTCCGACCGGGATGGCGAACTCGACTGTCAGCGCAGTAACGCACCGGACGGCATCGTAGGGCCCTACCGGGAAAAGGAAGCGAGTTTCTTCACGATTAAGGAGATTTGGTCGCCGGTGTACCTGGATCTTCAGCACATACCGGCCTCGTTCGATGGGGTAATCCCTGTCCACAACCGGTTTCACTATACCAATCTCAATAAATGTCAATTCAAGTGGCAGTTGGTGGATTTCCCGGCAGCAGGTGCAACGAATACCGCTCCAATTGTCCGGCAGGAAAAGGAAGTGCCGGCAGGAAACATCAAACCCTGGGAATGGGGTAAATTGGAATTGGGTCTTCCGGATAACTGGCGGAAATATCAGGGATTGCTGCTCACCGCAACCGACCCGCACGGCAGGGAAATCTTCACCTGGTCATGGGCATTGCAAACGGAAGCGCAAATCATTGAAAACCTCCTGCCCTCTGCAATCAGTAAAGCAACGGCAAAAGAACAGAATGGCATGCTGCTTACCTCAGCTAATGGGGTGGAAATGGGTATAGGTTTAGCAAGCGGTCTGATCGAGACCGTAAGCAACGAAAAAGGCAATTTTCCTTTCTCAGGAGGCCCCTTACCCGATACTATCATCGGCGCCTCCACCTTCAAGTCCATCAAGCACTATTCCGATGGCAACGACTATGTCATTGAGGCTGAATTTGAAGGCGTTTTAAGAAAGGTGGTTTACAGGATGCCGGGCAGCGGTATCCTCCAAATCGACTACGCCTATCTTCCAGGAAACGGCACCTACGACTTCCTTGGCGTAAGCTTTGATTACCCCGAAGATCAGGTGACCGGGGTGAAGTACCTGGGCAGGGGCCCCTACCGCGTTTGGAAAAACCGCAGAAAAGGCCTGCAGTTCGGCATCTGGGAAAAAGCCTACAACAACACCGTAACCGGAGAAACCTGGGACTATCCCGAATTCAAAGGCTACCACGACGAAGTCTATTGGGCGGAGATTCAAACCAAAGACCAACCTTTTGCTTTGATGATTCCTTCGAACAATTTATTCCTCCACCTTTTCACCCCCGATGAGCCGGAGGGCGCTTACAATACCAATACAGATGGGAAATTCCCCGGGAAGAATATTTCTGTCCTTCACGCGATAAGCCCCATCGGCACAAAATTCAAGCAACCGGAGAACCTGGGGCCGCAGAGCTACACCAATGAGTTTTTTGCCAACCGGGACCGGCCTCATTTCTATTTGAATGGCAGTATTTACCTCGACTTCAGGGAAAAGCGGTGAAAAAAGTCCTAAGGGGATATTTTTTTAAAAAAGTGTAACGCTTTTAAATTCTTCATGATAAAGGAGTAAACCAAAGATAAAACTCCAAAAGATCATGAGAAAACTAATTATCCTCGCTATCCTGTTCGCTACAGGAAGCACCACTACCCTGTTAAACGCACAATTTTTTGGTAACGACCCTACCTTGTTCGCAGCCAAAAATAATGGCTTTGAGTTTGGTGTCGGGCCACTCCCCGTTGTAGACGATGACAGCCTGGGGGCAGTCCGGCTGCAAGGCTGGGTGACCGAAGGCGGATACTTCACCGGAGCTGAAATGCGTGCCTATGTTTCCGGCCCCGTGCAAGCGGATGGCTTTGCAGCAGACCTTCGCTTTCAAACCGGCTATCCAAAGCTCCTTCCCCGTATGTCGATCAGTGCGGAAGGGAGAGTTGGTATCGGCACCACTACCCCATCATTCGACCTGCATACGATTGGCCACACGCATACTACTGGTGATTTCTTTGGGCGGCTCCATGTGGACGACAATGGTTCAGTTGACAGTGCACCAGATACTTACGAAGATGAGCTATACCTGGAGCGCCACGCCAGTACCGCCTTCAGTGTTTTGCCCGTTACCACCGCTGGTGATGGTGGCCTGCTAACACTAGCTCCCGGCGGCAACAGCCCTGATCATCAGTTGTTTTTTGCCGAAGACGGCATTTTCCACCGTCGTTGGAATGGCGATGCGACGGATTGGGGCACAGCAAGCTGGCACCAATTACTCACAAGTGAAGGAGTTGTCGGCACCCCCAACCGCTTGGCTAAGTTCA
>CAZNHN010000011.1:7299-8460 GCA_964572415.1 uncultured Phaeodactylibacter sp. | reverse complement strand
GCCTTCTCGAGGTGCTGGGCGATGAGGATTTTGATGAGCGACTGCCGGGGCACCCCCAACCGCTTGGCTAAGTTCACAAGTGGAAGCACACTCGGTAATAGTCAGCTTTGGGATGATGGCACGCAGATCGGACTGGGAACAGATGCTCCTGAAGCGGGCTTCCTTCTGGAGATTGCGGGCCGTACATTGGTCAGCGAAGAATTCATCGTCGAAAAAAATGCTACGGTAAAAGAAGACCTGCAAGTAGGCAGAGATGCACTCATAGGTGAGGATATCAGCGTAGCCGATAATGGCATCATCGGTGGCCAGCTTAAAGTGGGCGGCATTACGCAGATTGGCGGCAAACTTACTGTTACCGATAACACCAGTATTACCGGGCATTTAGACTGCAATACGGCTAGCGTAGACCAGACTCTTTCCATAGCCACCACCGCAACCCCGGGCAGCCATCGCCTGTACGTTGGAGGGTCCGTACTGGCGGAGGAAGTGACTGTCAAGCTGGAAGCCAACTGGCCCGATTACGTATTTAGCGACAGCTACAACCTGCCTGAACTGCAGGAGGTCGCCGACTTTATAAAACAGCACAGGCACCTTCCCGGCTTTCAATCCGCCCAAACCATAGAAGCCAAAGGCGGCTTTGAAATCGGCAGCACACAGCGGCTGCTGGTGGAAAAAGTCGAGGAACTGACCCTCTACGCCATCGCCGCAGATCAGGAAAACAAAGCACTAAAAGCGCAGCTCGAAGCCCTGGAGGCCCGCCTTGCACAATTAGAACAACAATAAGCCCAAAAGACCAACGACATGAAACATTTAATCCTTACCACTACCCTGTTGATGCTGGGCTTAGCACTGTTTGGGCAGGATCCTAACTGCCTGACACCCGCTTCGCCCGACTATCTGGAGCGGTATCCGGCAGCCCGGCGAACACCCGCACAACGGCCAGCGTCCAGCCGAGCAGGAAGACGTCGAGCTCGCGCTGGCCGATCGCCCTCGCATACTCCCCGAAGCTGCCGTAGGACCTCGGGATCAGTCTTTCGCCCGGGTAGCCCACCGCCGCCAGCCAGGCGCGGAACTGCTCGAACATCTGGCGTTGCTGGACACTGCTTTCCAGTCCGTATACCAGATTCGGTAAGTCGTCTTCTTGCCAACCGGCTTCGGTCA
>CAZNHN010000011.1:0-7289 GCA_964572415.1 uncultured Phaeodactylibacter sp. | reverse complement strand
ACGAAGATAATGGCACCGGAGGGCCCACCCGGCAGAAAGTCCTGGATGAAATTGACCGCCTGGAAGCCTACTATGCGCCCCACGGCATCTGCTTTGCGCTGATGGGCATCTACAGTATCAATGATTCCAACTTCGCCAGCCCTGCTGATGGATTTGATGGCGATACTGCCGATGACCTCATCGCTGTTTATCCGCCATTAGATGATGTCATTACCATTAATGTCTTGCCGGATTACACCTTCTTCCGGGGCACTGCCTACGCCATTCCCAATACTTACACCACCATTTACGCCGGCCGGTTCAACACTCCTCACCTGGCGCACGAAATGGGGCATTGCCTGGGGCTGTACCACACCCACGAAACTGCGTTCGGAGCCGAACTGGTGGACGGCAGCAATTGCGCAGGCGCAGGCGATAAGCTTTGTGACACCCCTGCCGATCCCAGCCTGGGCAGTAACGTAGACGATACGACTTGTAGCTTTATCGGCACAGAAACCGATGGGAACGGGGACAATTACAGCCCCGACGTGACTAACACGATGAGCTACGCCCCATTCCACTGCCGGGGCGCTTTCACGCCCATGCAGGAAAAGCGGATGCACGGCATTCTGTCCAGCCCCTTTGCCTCGGCCAATAATATTCTGGTTACGAATGCTAACCTCAACCTGTGCTGTGCAACCGTGCTTTCCGGGTTTGTCCATGAAGCCGCGCTTTCTACCATCACTGTCGCCGATTACGAAGCAACCGGTTTCGCTCAGGTGCAGTTCGTAGCTGAAGATGCCGTAACGTTACAACCGGGTTTCTCTGCTACTCCGGGCAATTTTGGTCAGTTTAGGGCCCGTATCAATCGCTTCTGTGATGGTGATTTCCCGGCTGGAGTACCGGTTAACAGCCTGGCATCAGAGGGTACAAACTGGGCGCACCATCACCTGAGCAGTGGATGGAACAAAGAAGCCAGCCCCCCTACCCTTTTTCCTAATCCTACTACTGCGACCTTGACCCTAAGGTGGACTAATCAGGATTTTACGGTGCAGGTCTTTGCAGCTACCGGTCAGTTGGTTTGGGAAAGTCAGGCAAAAGCGCACCACCAAACCGAAATTGATGTGAGCGCTCTGCCATCGGGCACTTATTTCTGCCATATGCAGTCCGAGGCGGGCCCTGAAATCGTAAAGTTTAACAAATTATAACCCCAAAAAGTGGTACCTGGCAGACGGCTTACAGTCGTTTGCCGGTACTTTTTTTGTATCGGATTCCATATATTTGCAAATTATAGCGAAATTTCGCCAAACTAAATTAACATGGAATCCTACGCCGCCGTACTGAATTACGCCATCCCGTTTTTTATGGCTCTCCTCCTTTTGGAAGCTGGCATCGCCTGGTGGAAAGGCGAAAAGGTGATCCGCAGTATGGACACCTTATCCAGCCTGAGTTCTGGCCTGACCAATGTGATTAAAGATGTGCTTGGACTCACCGTTGTTGTAGTGTCCTACGACTGGCTCGCAGGAAAAATTGGGCTGGTTGAAATCAAATCCACCTGGCTGGTCTATACCCTGGCTTTTATCGGGCTCGACTTTGCCGGCTACTGGGTACACCGCCTTTCGCATAGTGTCAACTACTTTTGGAACCGCCATATCATCCACCACAGCAGCGAGGAATTCAACCTGGGCTGTGCTTTACGGCAGTCCATCTCCGGATTTGTGGCCATCACGGTCTTTTTCCTGCTGCCGATCGCCATTTTGGGCGTGCCGGGAGAAGTGGTCGCCGTGGTCGCCCCACTCCACTTGTTTGCACAGTATTGGTACCATACCCGCCTGATCGGTAAAATGGGCGTTTTGGAGCACATTATTGTCACACCCTCTCATCACCGCGTCCACCACGCCATCAACAAGGAATATCTGGATAAGAACCTCTCTCAGATTTTCATCGTCTGGGACAAAATGTTTGGTACTTTCCAGGAAGAGCTGGACGAAGTGCCGCCAGTCTATGGGGTAACCCGCCCGGTGCGCACCTGGAACCCCATCATTATCAACTTTGTGCACTTATGGCAGCTCATCAAGGATGCGTGGCGCACAAAAGACTGGAAAGCCAAGTTCACGATCTGGTTCAAACCAACCGGGTGGCGTCCGGCTGATGTAAAGGAAAAGTATCCGCTTTCCGGAATTGAAGACCCTTACGCTTACGAAAAGTACGATCCAAAGCTCTCCAGGGCGATGCAGTGGTGGTCCTGGGTGCAGTTCACCGCCGTGTTCTTACTGATGATGTACCTCTTTAATAACCTGGCGGAAATTGGTGCGCAACAGGCTATTTTGTATGGTTTGTTTCTGGTCCTCTGTATTTTCAGTTACAGCATGCTGATGGATCAAAGCCGCTATGCCTGGGCGGTAGAGCTGGTGAAGTCGGGTATTGGACTCGTCCTGATCTGGACTACCGGAGACTGGTTTGGGCTCAACAGCCTTTCCCCAATAGCGACTTATGCCCTTGCCGCCTATTTTCTGCTAAGTGTTGGAGTGGTGTATTATTTCAATACATCCGAAGGGGGTCAGAAAGCCAAAACCGGACGGCTACGGACAGACTCCGTGACAACGCTTTGAACAAAAGATAGGAGAGGCTTAAAGTGGGAAGGTTATTTCAGCAGGAGGGTGAATATAAAGACGAGGAAGCTCAGCACCAGCCCTCCTACAAAAGTCCGATAGGCGTAAGTGAGCAGGCGGTATTTTTTCTTCAGTACGAGGCCCAGATTGTACAAATCCCGGGAAAGGTCATCGTACAAGACCTCCTGATCCTCTTTTAGATCGCGCAGGTACCCTACAAATTGCTCCTTGGGCAGGCTTAGAAAGTTGCCGAAATACAACAGGCTCACATTATGTTTTTTGACGTCCTCATCGGTAAAATCCTGCCCGGACACCTTTGGTATGGCTGAAAATACGGCGAAGGTAATGGCCATCAGTGAAGTGACCATAAGCAGGAGCACGGGTAGGATATACTCCAAATTTTTCTCAAAATTAGCAGGGCT
The DNA here is from genome assembly GCA_964572415.1 of uncultured Phaeodactylibacter sp. GTDB lineage: Bacteria > Bacteroidota > Bacteroidia > Chitinophagales > Saprospiraceae > Phaeodactylibacter. The sequence goes on along the minus strand of CAZNHN010000011.1, from coordinate 4,276 downwards.
GATCGAGAAACCTGCTGATCCTGCGGTGATAAGGATAGACAGTACCAAGGTGTTGATACTGATGATCATATTGGCCTTCCCATCAGCAATAGAGCTCAGGTTGATGTGGTTGCGCAGGGTTACCCTGTAGACAGTATCAACGCCCCGGCCAAAGTCTTTTCCGGTCTTCTTCCGGACGGTTGTTTTCCGGGCTTTACGGATTTTATCCCGTTGCCCGGCTATATTTTTGTTTTTTCGGCTGGCGAATGCTTCGTGGGCTTCCGGGGTCAGGAATTTCGTATCCAACTGAAGCTCCAGCAAGCGCCTTTCCCACTCGTGGGTGGTGTAGTTCTTGCCGGAGATGGCTTCTTCTTCGAGGCGGAGCAGTTGCCCGCGCCGTTCAAAGCGTTTCCGGCCCAGGAAGGAATAGTGGGCATCGTGCAGCCATTGCTCCAGTTTGGTACCGGGCTTTTGGCCGGGCATGGTGCTCAGGATCAACTGCTCTGCCAGCGCGTGGTCAATGACTGCATCCGGGAATGCCTTAAGGAATTGCTTCGCCTGTTCGGCGCTGCGTTGTTCATGCCCTTCTTCGCCCTCTGTGTAACCTACATCATGAAACCAGGCTGCAATAATCAGGGCGTTGCGCGTTGCTTCCAATAAATCTGCTTCAGCGGTAAGCTTGGCAGCGACATCTGCTGTAGCTTTAGCATGGTTGAAATCGTGAAAGACATAACGGGGCGGCAGGTGTTCCGCCAAATATTGGTAAACGGCCGTTTCAGCAGCAGCAAGCAGTGAGGTTTCGGGCATAGTGGTTTTGTGTTTGCAAAAAAGCCAATGAGCAGCTAATCTCTGAAACGCTTGCCACTCATGCAAGTTCAGAACAGGGACATTTGAGGGTTGCGGCCCTGCTCGAACAAATCCAGGTTGTATTCAGGCTTGACCTTATCTGCAAAGTACCGCTGACGCGCCAATTGAAACTGCTGTTTCACAACCTCCGCAAACTGCCCCTCTCCTCTCATTCGGGTGCCAAAGCGGCTGTCGTTCAGCTCGCCCCCGTGCACATCACGGATGCGGTTGAGCACCCGGTCTGCCCGGTCAGGCATCGTCTTGCGGATCCAGTCCTCAAAAATGGCAGCGACATCTCCGTTGAGGCGCACCATGGTGTAAGCCATAGAAACCGCGCCCAGGCTGCTGACCTTTTGACCCACCTCCAGAATCTCGTGGTCATTCAAACCAGGAATAATAGGCGCCATCATGACATTCACCGGGATGCCTTTCTCTGCGAGCACTTCGATGGTTTTCAGGCGGGCCTTCACGGAGGCGGTCCGGGGCTCGAGCAGGCGGCGCAGCTTTTCGTTCAGCGTGGTCAGGGAAATAGATACCCGTAGCAAGCGGTTCTCTGCCATAGGCTGCAGCAGGTCAAGGTCGCGCAGCACCATACTGTTTTTGGTGATAATGCCTACCGGATGGCGGTACTTCCACAGCACTTTGAGGATTTCGCGGGTGATGCCCAGCGTTTGCTCTGCCGGTTGATAGCAGTCCGTATTGCCTGCCAGCATAATGGGTTCGGGCTTCCAGTTTTTCTTTTTCAGCTGCTGTTCGAGTAGTTGTGGCGCATCTTTTTTGTACAGCACCTTTTGTTCAAAGTCCAGTCCCGCACTGTAGCCCCAGTAATTGTGGGTGTTGCGGGCGTAACAGTAAATACAGCCATGCTCACAGCCCTGATAGGGGTTCATCGACCAGGCCATGCCGATGTCCGGGCTTTCCACCCGGTTGAGGATGGTTTTGGGGTAAACCGGGATGTACTGCGTCCTGGCATCCGGCTGCAAAGGCTCCAGTCCATAGTCGTGCTCATGAAAGCGGTTGGCCGGGTTGATTTGGGCTCCCCTACCCTGATTGTATTTTGCGGGTTGATCTGACATTGATTTGTTTTGTGTTTCGTAAATTTAAAACAAAATATACAAAATCAGGTTTCCTCTGTTCTGAAATTTCCACTATCTTGTTAAAAATTTTTATCATGAGCCTGGCAAGACGATTGCAGCCCGTCAGTTTCGAGGAATATCTGGCTTCACAGCGGGGTGAGGGGCAGCGTTTTGACTTTTGGGATGGGATGCTCATCGAATTGGAGGCTACTACCAAGAACCATAACCGTATCAAGCGGAACCTTATCGCTCAAATCCCTCAGCAAATATTGGAAAGCAAAGGCTGTGAACTATTTGACGAAAACGTCATGACACAAATACAGTCCAAAAGGCGATATGTCTATCCGGACATCGTTCTCACCTGCAACCCGGAAGACCAAGACCCTTTGATTATTGAATTCCCTTGCGTGATCATCGAAATCCTTTCCCAGGGTACTGCGCAGTACGACCGGACCGAAAAGTTTTTCCAATATCAGCGAATTCCAAGTGTGGAGCAATGCATATTCATTGCCCAACATCAGCTGGCCGTAGAATCTTTCGAACGAGCCCCCAACGGGCAATGGCTGATGACCCCTCTTGCCGCAGCAGCTGACCAACTGATAATCCCCAGGCTTGATCACCGGATCCCACTGGAACAAATCTATCACCGAATCACATTTTAACCCTTTCGGCATATGAAGCTCAATCGTAAAACCTTTTTTAAAGGCTTAGCTCTTGGCACCATTTCTCTCCCTTTCGTGATTAAAGGACTGGGCGGCGTTAGCCATGCGCAGGAAGAAAGCGATGGCAGCCCTAACATCATCACCGCCAAAAAATACCGCTGGAAAATGGTGACCACCTGGCCGCCTAAGTTCCCGATCCTGGGCGAAGCCTGTGAGCTTTTTGCTGACCGCGTACGGCAGTTATCCGGTGGGCGTATGGACATCAGAGTCTACGGTGGCAATGAGCTGGTGCCGGCACTGGAAGCTTTCGATACAGTTCGGGAAGGAGGGGCAGAATTGGGTTGCGGAGCCGCCTATTACTGGGCGGGCAAAACAGAAGCCGCGCAGTTTTTTGCCTCCGTCCCTTTTGGTATGAACGCCCAGCAGCTCAATGCGTGGATGGTCAGTGGCGGGCTAAAGCTGTGGGAGGAGCTGTACGCCGATTTCAACCTCATCCCTATGCCGGGCGGCAATACCGGAGTACAGATGGGCGGCTGGTTCAACCGGGCAATCAACTCTATAGAAGATCTGAAGGGATTGAAAATGCGTATCCCTGGCCTGGGTGGCAAAGTGCTCGACCGGGCAGGCGGCTCGCCGGTGCTGCTAGCGGGCGGAGAGATTTATACCGGCTTGGAGCGCAGTGTAATTGACGCCACGGAATGGCTAGGGCCCTTTCACGATACCTTGATGGGCTTTCACGAAATTGCGAAGTACTACTACAGCCCGGGCTGGCATGAACCGGGTACCATGCTGGAGTTTTTTGTGAACAAGGAGCTATTTGAGCGTTTGCCTAACGACTTACAGCAAATTATCCTCACCGTGGGCGATGCCACCGCAATCTGGGTGCATAGTCAGATGGAGGCCAATAATGCGGCTGCCCTCGCTAAATTCTTGGACATGGGCATTGATATCCGGCAGTTTCCTGATGAGGTGCTAGACCAGCTGCGGGTGTATACGCAAGAGGCGATTGCGGAAATCACACAACGCGACCCTATGAGCAAAAAGATATACGCCTCCTATTCCGATTTTCAGCGCAAAGCGGCCAATTACTCCCTGATCACGGAGAAGGCTTATTATGATAAAATACAGCAGGAAGGGCAGCTTAGATTGGGGTAATTCTGCCGCCGTCTGTCCCAAAGGGACGGACAGATCAGTACAATCAGTCAGATCAGTTTAATCAGTGTTCCTATCACGTACAAATAGCGACATCATCCACATAAGCACTTACGAAAACATACCTGACTAATATCAGAAGACATCTTTCAGCTATCAATCAACCAAAAAGTACACCACCTCCGGAAAGAAAATCACCGCCGCCAAGAACACCAATTGTATAATCACAAACGGCAGGATCCCCCGGTATAAATGCTGCGTCGTCACGCCAGGCGGGGCTACCCCCTTCAGGTAAAACAAGGAAAAGCCAAATGGCGGAGACAAAAACGAGGTCTGCAAGTTCAAGCCCAGCAGTACGCCAATCCAGATCAAGTCGATCCCCAGAGTGGTAAAAATAGGCGCCACCACTGGCACAATGATAAAGATGATCTCAATGAAGTCGATAAAAAATCCCGCGATGAAGACCACCACCATCACCAAGGCTAGGAAAGTCATGGCGGAAAGGTTGGAGCGCTCAATAAGGTTGACCAAGTAAGTATCGCCACCCATTTCGCGAAAGAC
>CAZNHN010000010.1:42811-45572 GCA_964572415.1 uncultured Phaeodactylibacter sp. | reverse complement strand
TGATTGACATTTTGTGTCCAGTAGTTGGCATAGTCGTCTTCCAGATTTCGGGGGTCGAGCCCGAGGTAGGAATAGTGGGTAAAAAACAGAGGCCCGCCAAAGTCACTATTGCCCAACGGCAGGGTGACGCCGTAGAAGGAATCGCCATTGACCATTGCCCCTCCCCTTGCGTAGCCCGAATGATATACGGATGGTTCTATCGGATAGGTTGGCGAAGCAGCTGCCAGGATATAGGTCATCTGGGTTTCATTGTGCCCGCGTATTAGCAAATTGATTTCGAATTCGTGATCCGGCGACCAGTGCCAGTACAGTGCCTGATCCTGCCCTTTGGTGTACCAGTCCCACTCCACACCTTCCCAGAGCACTGTAATACGATCGATCAGATCAGTTTGGCCAGGCACTTCTTGTTTCAGGTACTCGCGCACGGTTAGCAGGCCCTGTACCAAAAAAGCCGTTTCTACCAAATCGCCACCGTTGTCCAGTGCGCTGAATGGCCGGGCTGCTCCGGTTTCTCCATCCATCCAGTGCGCCCATGCCCCGTGAAAACGGTCGGCATTTTCCAGAAATCCAACGACCTGCTCCCAGCGGCTGATGGCTTCGCTCAAAGTGATAAAGTCTCGCTCTACCCCTGCGATCATCGCCATGAGGCCAAAGCCGCTGCCCCCGCTCGTGACCGTATTCAGGCTGGTGTTGCGCTCGCGGGCCATACCCGAAACCGGATGGCCAAAGTCCCAAAAGTAGCCGAAGGTTTGCTCTTGCACTTTGGTCATTAGGTCTTCATCTGACAACAACGGGAAATCCAGCTCTTCCGAGGCCCCGGTATAAAACGACAGGTTCAAGCCATTGAAATCACGCCCGGCGACTGCTCCAAGGCTTGGGGCTACAGATAACTGATAGGTTGTAAAATCGGCCAGTGGCTGCGCGAATTGCAACTGAAAAACGGCATCATTCTGTGCCACAACGGTAAAGTCCACCGCCTCAGACCCTTCTATAGCCATCTGATCCCCCAGTTCCTCCGGCGACATGGACAAAGCGTGCGAAAAAGTAATGGTAAATGGCCCCGCCACCGGGATTTCGTCATTAAGGGACTCGCCATCGAGTGCAAAGGCGACTGTATCAGACGTCAGCGCTTCGACAGAGAGGGCTCCGAGGCCGATGGTAAAACTAATGGAGAAAGCTTCCAGAGGCTCCAGTCCCGGGCTCGTGATTGGTGTACTTGTCTGTAAGGTATAGGTTTGACCTTCCACCCAATCTTCCTCTAGCTGAATCGTTAGTCTTTCATCCAGCGAATTCCAGGATTCTGTATCCTCCAATAGTACCCCATCGGCGTATATCTGGAACAGGTCGTTTGAGGTCACTTCCACCGGGCTGGAGAACCGCATGGTAAGATCCCCATCGCCGTCCACGGTACTCATATCGGAAATATTCTGGCTCCCCAGGCGGACGAAAGTTATTGTCAGGCGCTCCATCCCCATACCTGAAGGGTCTTCTTCCTTTTCACAGGAAAGGAAGCAAAGGGACGCGAATAGTAGTAACGCCAGGAAAGGTAGCAGACGATTGGTTAGTGGCATATTACGAAGTGACTATTTCGATGATTGATGGATTGTTGTGTGAATCAGGGCTTACACAACGAAGGGTAACCCTTTGGAGCGAACTGGGTGCTGTATTCTTTCAGCTTTTGAATAGCTGTTACAACTGTGGGCTAGTGAATTATGAAGATATACAATTCCCGGAATCTCCCTGAATAAAGACACAACATTCTGTAATAATCGGTGGGCACCCGACATGACAGTGAGCGAAGATCGATTTTGTTATTCCTGTGACAGGCCATTGCTTACCCACAAAAAAAACGCCTGCCCTCTGCGCAGGTTGCTATGATGTAAGCATATGAGCCGATTAGCAGCATCCTTTTGAAATTATAATGGCTTTCAGCAGATAGACTTAACTGAGTAGTTTTTTGTCCATTGATTCTTCTTCGAAATGCTAATCCTGGCTGCCATGCAGATTCTACTGTCCTGAAGGCAATAGACTTGATGGGTTACTGTTTCTCTTTAATGATCCCGCGCTCCCGGTACAATTCGATGTATTCCTGATCCAGTTCTTCTGAATCCTTATACTGCTCCCGAAGCTCATAGAGTTTTTGCGTAAGCTCTTCCACTACTTTGGCGTAAGCCGGGTCATTGTAGACATTATTCAGCTCTCTGGGGTCTTTTTTGCGGTCGTACAGCTCCCACTCATCAATATCGTAGTAAAAGTGCGCCAGTTTGTAATTCTCAGTAACGATGCCATAGTGGCGCTTAACCATGTGCGCACCAGGGTATTCGTAGTAGTGGTAGTAGGCGGCATCGCGCCCCCACTTTTGACTGTCGCCCTGCAGCAAGGGCATCAGGCTTTCTCCCTGCATATCTTCGGGGGCTTCCACGCCTGCCGCTTCCAGGAAAGTCTGGGCGAAGTCGAGGTTTTGTACCATTGCATTGGAGACAGAGCCCGGCTTGATCTTTTTGGGCCACTTGACCAGCAACGGAGTCAGGAAAGACTCATCATAGATGAACCGTTTGTCAAACCAGCCGTGTTCGCCCAGGTAAAAACCCTGATCGGAAGTATATACTACGATGGTATTATCGCTCAGCCCATTTTCATCAAGATAATCGAGTACCCTTCCTACGTTTTCGTCTACAGCTGCCACGCAGGCCAGGTAATCCTGCATATACCGCTGATACTTCCAACGCATGAACGTGCTATCGTCCATGGTAGGGTACAG
>CAZNHN010000010.1:34319-42801 GCA_964572415.1 uncultured Phaeodactylibacter sp. | reverse complement strand
CCGTCAATGAAGCCGGCGTACGTACGCCGCTTTCCGATAACGTGACGGTCTATGGCAGTTTCCATTTTGCGGAGAGCTGCTCCAGCCTTTTGAGTTCTTTGGCCAGTTCGGGGTAGATTTTATTGTCGGCAGATATGGTCATATGCTCCAGCAAATTCATCTCCGCCTCTTTAGCCGCTGTGCCCCGGCCTTCGTAATCGTCGAAAAGGGTAGCTGGCTCCGGAAAGGTGCGCTGAGTAAATTCCTTGTAGTGGCGTGGAGCCGGGAACCACTCCCGGTGGGAGGCTTTGTGGAGGTAGAATAGCATGAAAGGCTTGTCTTCCTCCCGGCGGTTGCCCAGCCAATCGAGGGTCATATCCGTAATGATATCCGTCACGTAGCCCTGTATGCTGGTATCGCCTTCGCTGGTGATAAAATCAGGGTTGTAGTAGTCGCCTTGCCCGGGCAAAATTTTAAATTCATCAAAGCCTTTGGGGTTATTCCCAAAGTGGAGTTTGCCGAACATGGCCGTTTGATAGCCATTATCGTGCAGGATTTGTGGAAAAGTGATGTTGCTCGTGTCGAAAGGGAAGACATTATCAATTTTTCCGTGGATGTGGGCGTGCTTGCCAGTCAGTATTGTTGCCCGGGACGGTGCACAGATGGAATTGGTGACCGACGCATTCGTGAAGAGCATGCCTTCTCTTGCGAGTCGGTCGATATTGGGCGTACTGATCAGACGCTCATCGTAGGCGCTAATCGCCTGATAAGCATGATCATCACTCATGATGAATACGATATTGGGCCGCTCTTTCGCCTCTTCGGCAGCTTGCCGGCAGGCCGAAAGTAGCAGGGTGAATATAGCAAGGGATAACAGCAATCTCATCATACTAAGGTTGATACTTTTATTTCCTGAACTTCAATCTTTCATTGTCAGCCCATATGCAACTGCATGCCTTCGGAAAAAAGTACAGTTTTCAATTATGCTTCAGGCAAAGGCACAAACCGTAAAGGTATTCGCTTCAAACGAGCGTAACCCCAATCTCTACTGCTTCAGCAACATGCGCACCGCCGTACCACCATCTTTTTGCAGGAAGCGCACCCAATATACCCCCGCCGGCAATTCTCCGATAGAAAGCTGCTGCCTGCCCGCCGTTTGCAGCGGCACTTCTTCCAGCAGTTGGCCGGTAGCGCTCCAGAGCTGTATTCGGCCCGCAGCCTCTGTCTGCACCCAGCAGTGCGTCTGGGCGGGATTTGGGAATAGCTTGAAGGGCGCTTCATCGGTTGCCTCAGCGCTCGACAAAGCCGGATCGAAGTACAAGCCGACCAGGTCGACCCAAACCTTATTGGCAGCGGGTTCGGTAACATCTTGCACGAATTCCATATCGATTTTTTGGATCTCCGACATATTGGGTGGGTTAGTTGCCCAGCTCGCAAGGTCAAATTCCTCAACGGGAAGGTCAATCAGCGTCCAATCCGTGCCAATATCGATAAAAGTCTCACTGCCACCGTCCTGACCATTGACACCTTGCGTATCCTGCAAATTAATTTTCACATCCGTAGCCGGGTTTTCTGCCCGGGCCACGATGACGATACGGTTGAAGGCACTCAAGTTCACGGGCGGGAAAGCCCACATATAATAAACGGTACGCGATGTGGTCAGCTCGGTATCAAAATCCAGCTCGACTGCTACGTCGCCGTATTCGCCTACGCCTGACTGATCTACAGCCGTCATATTACCTGCTGAGAAACCAGCAACCTCACGGAAGCCGCCCACATTGGTATATTCCCTCCCTTCCTGAATAATGCTGAAATCGGAATAAACAAAGTAGTCGGCAGGCTCCACTGCTTGCCCCGTCAGGCTGATCTCCACGCCCTGAATGTGCAAGGTGGCCTGCTTTGCACCGACTGTCTCCGGTGCGAAGGCAATGGAAATACTGGCCTCTTCAAGCGTCGTCAACGTAACCTCCTGAGAGATATTTTCCAAGACAAAATCGTCGGCATCCGCTCCGTCGATGAAGATATCTTCCGGTTGAAAGGTCAGTTGCCCGCCGCCTGCGTTGCTGAAGGTCAGTGCAGTTGGCGCAGAAGCATCGCCGGTCTCCTGTTCACCAAAATCAATAGCAGCTGTGCTCACCATCAGTTCCGGATTTTCGGGTATGAAGCCCAGCGTGATGTCATCAATATCCCATTGGGTAATATTATCGGTCTGCCCCTCAAAAATCCAGGCGAAGCGTAGATCATCCGCGCCCAACCCATGCTCCTCCTGAGTGAGGATGGCGGAAAAATCAGCGGCATCAATGAGAGGTGGATCCACCCATTCTGCGATGAGGTGCTGCTCGCTCCCGGTAATGGCTACTACCTTCAGGGTATAGATACCCGGCGAACCAAAGTCACGAATGCGATACCTGAAGGAGAACAGAAGGCTATCTGCATCCCCCGTCAGCACCTTGGGCGAATACAGCGGGAAGGTACCCTGGGTTTCCGGCTGCCACCAGAAAGTCATCTCCGGCGATTCACCGCCCGCATTATTTGCGTTAAAGGCACCCCAGTTCTCCACTTCTGCATCCCAGCCGATAGGCAGCCCACCGCCAGCCAGCCCGTCGAAAGGCTCGATCCATGGCAGCTCAGCTATGGTAGGGTCCACGCTCGTTCCCGTGAGGGGAATACTTAGGTGCTGCACTTGTAATACGGCTTCTTGCAGCCCTTCCCCCATCGGTAATAAAGATACAGCAACAGAGACCTGCTCGCCAGCGCCCAACGCTACTTCTTCCGTCAGGTTTTCCAATACATACGCCTGCGCTGCCGGACCGGATATGGCAATATCCTGAGGGCTTACCCGCAGGGTATCGCCCCCGATATTGCGAATGGTGAAGGAGATGGGCTCAGAAACCTCTTCCAGTACCACCGCACCAAAATCAGCAGAATCAGGGCTGACGCTCAGCGCCGGCAGCGCCCGCAAACCTATGTCGTCGATATCCCACTGAGTAATGCCTGCGGTGTTGCCCTCGAAGACCCAGGCTAATTGCAGAGGCTCCGTTCCGATGCCGTGCTCACCCTTGTATAAGACAGTCTCGTATTCATTGGCGGCGATATCAGCGGGATCCTCCCATTCCTGAATCAGGTACTCCTCACCTTCAGCGATGGCAAGCACCTTCAAAGTAAAGGGGCCAGGCTCGCCAGGGTCCAGCACCCGGTGTTTGAAGGAGAAAGCCATACTGTCCAGGCCACTGGTAAAAATACCAGGCGTGGTCAGCCTCAGCTCGCCCGTAGTGAGGGGTTCCCTCCAAAAGTTCATTTCCGGCGCACTGCCACCAGCCGAATTGGCATCGGCAGTCCTCCAGTTCGGATGGGTCCGCGCCCAGCCCTGAGGCAGATTGCCATCAGTCAGGTCGTCAAATCCCTCGAACCAGGGGAATGAAAGCACACGCGCATCGAAAGCCGTGCCGCTCACCGGTATTTTCAGGGTATCAACGACCAGAAAGATTTCCTTGAGCCCCACTGTCCCGGGCACAAAGCTTACTTGTACTGTGGCGCTTTGATCAGGCTGCAGGATCACCTCCGCATCCAGGTTTTCCAACACGAACTCGTCAGCATGAGAAAGCACATCAAAAGATGCCCCAACCGCGAAGTGGTCTGAGCCGTAGATACCGGTAGGCGATGGCTGATCCAGCAAAATACCGGCTTGTAAAGGCCGGAGCTGCTCCGCGCTCTCCCTGCTGAAGAAGATGTAGTCGATACGCCGCTGCTGATGATCCAGGTTGAAATTAAGCGTACCGTGCTCGGGTGCCAGATCGTTCTCGTGAAAGAGCGGATAGACATCGATAAAATCTTCATACACCAGCTCCATCTCTTCCCAGTCGGGATCGGCGTTGAAGTCACCGCAAAGAAAGGTTAGATCACCTGTCTGTGTTTGGTCGATAAAGCTTTTCAGGTCCTCGATTTGCTCGACCCGGATTTGCTGACCTACTGAAGAGTTATGTAGGTGGGTATTGTAAATGTCGATCACATTGCCCCCGATCTCGATCTGCGCGTGAATGGCCGTGCGAAAATCACTGAGCGGCGACAGGTCCACCGCGTTACTTTCCTCAATGGGGTAGCGTGAGAGAATGGCATTGCCGAAGCGGGTCGGCGCACCTTCCGGGTCGCGCGAGGTAAATACGTAGAAATAGCCCAGCGAGTCCGCCATTGAGGCCGCCTGATTGGGCAGGTTGGGCCGTTGGATAACTTCCTGCAGGCAGATCACATCAGGATCGGCTTCCCGGATTTCACCCAGCATGTAGTTGAAGCGTGCGGGCCAGTTTTGAGAGTCAAACCAGAGGTTGTAAGTCATGATAGAAAAGGGAGCCGACTGTGCGCCCTGAGCCTCCAGATAAATCTGGTCGGGGCTAAGCGCCAGTGGAGCCACACCGATATTTTGAATGTCGAAAGCCTGAGGGGCAGAGCTCTGCAAAATCTGCTGATCAGGGAAGGAGTGGCTGGCCGGGCTCACCGCCAGCTCAGTCATCATATCTGGAAAAACCAGTATATCACCGCCTGTTCCTACCTCACGGGCATTGCGGTTGGCATTATTCAAGCCGAAAGCACCCCGGTTAGTTGTAGCGGCGCCTATCTGATTGGCTAATAACTCGCCACCAGTCAGACCATTTAAATCTGTTTGCCAGGTGACGGATTGCGCTACAGAATACCCCCAAGAGGAAAGTATAAGCAAAAGCACTAGCGATGTCGACCTCATAAAGGTGCTTTCTTGTAAGTATTGGTAAAATATCGTAAGCATTGTCATTGGTATCTGATTTGTAATAATGCCCGGCACCAGCCCTCCGTGCAAGGTCAAATTCATGGGACATTCCATTTCCCACTTCTGTTAAAGGAGGCATAACAATAAATATACATTTTTTCTCGCACAAACACGTCCAGACCAGAAAGGAAGATAAACTTAATGTTTTGCTTTTTTTTACTATCTTAGCCTATGGACGAAAACCAGTTGACTCATTCTATATCAATACTTTTCGCAAAGTGCCAATGTAACTCAACTTCTCCTGACCGCTGGCGCTATTCCATGAAATTTCACTAATCTCAAAATAGTCAGTTTCGTCTACTGGTAGACGAAATTCAGGTCACTATCGTTATAATAAAGAAGCTAAGGCATCTCGTCAGTGGCTTCCCAACGAATACTGATCTTTTAAAACCAAAATCTTTAAAAATCAAGACATCTATGAAAAATTGGCATTATTTAATTCTTAGTCTTTTTGCTGTTTCCGCCCTCACTTTCATGGGCTGCGATGATGATGGCGATGACACCATCTCAACGGTAAACTTTACAGAGGATATTTACAACCTGACTACCAGTGACCTAAGCCCGATTGAGGTGGAGCTGGCTATTTCTCCGGCAGCTACTCAAGACTCAGAGATTGAGATTGAGATATCTGGCGCAGACGCAGGCGTAGCTTTCAGCACTGATCCTGCTATTTCAGGCACTACAGTGGTGATCCCTGTACAGTCCGGTGCCAGCACGGCCTCTTTTACCTTTACGCCCATTGAGGCGGGTATTGAAGGGCAACTTACTGCAAACCTTATGCTGACCAGCACTGGTCCTGGCCTCACGACCGGCATCACCATTGAATCTATCATTACAATTGTAGATGTAGGTGCGGACCTGCCGCTTATGGAAACCTTTGCCGGCTGCCAGGAAGACCCACAGCAACCTGTACCCGACGGATGGACGGAAGCCGTGATTCAGCAGAATGGTGAGGGTTCCTCTGTATGGACCTGTGTAGATGAGAATTTCTTCGGGTTCAATGCAGTAAGCGTAAATTCCTTTGTTGCCGGGTCAAGCGACAACATGAGTTCAGAAGTATGGTTGGTAACGCCCCGCCTGAACCTCACCGGAGCAACTAACCCAATCCTGAATTTTGATCTTGACCGTCGCTTTGCGCCTACGGATAACTTCCCATACCCGGATGGCCCTTATGATGTACTGATCTCTACGGACTATTCCGTAAGTGTGGAAAATGCTACCTGGCAGCGATTTGAGCCTGGATTCACAGCTATCGATGACAATGACCCTGGCGCAGACGATCTCACTAATTCAGGGGACCTTGACCTTTCTCCTTTTAATGGTGAAGTAATCGCCATTGCTTTTGTATACAGAGCAGGAGGCCCTGGTACTTTTGATGCGACTATTCTGAGAATCGGTAACGTTTCTGTTACAGATAACTAAGCCTGTTTTTTGTCGAACTTGCGGCTGCGCGCTTTGGTCTTGCCAGGGTACGCAGCCGTTTTTATACTGACGATTAAGTGGCTTGCTCCGATGTCGTAAATCATTTCGTATTGCGTATATTCCGAGACTAACCGATCATGCCAAACCATTATGGCGTCCCGCCATACTTAATGGATTAACCTTTTAATCATGCGAAAAAGAAATGGATCTCAATTCAGGAGACTCAATGCTGGACTTTTCCTACAGACATCAGCTGTGTTCCTGCTTGTTCTGCTGCTTTCCGGTTTTGAACTGAAGAAAGCAGCAACGCCCCATAATGCGATAACGGGCGATCAGATTAAGGCTTGCTCCTTCAATATCCGGTTGGATCACGCTGGCGATGGAGCCAATAACTGGCACAAACGCAAGGCAGCAGTGGCGGCCTATATTGAGTCTGAAAACCTGCACATTATTGGCATGCAGGAGGTGCTTGATAATCAGTTCCAGTACCTGAAAAATGAATTAGACCAATACAAAGCCATCGGTGTAGGCAGGGAGGATGGCATTAGTAAAGGAGAGTACGCTCCTATTTTCTACCGTGACGACATGTTTACCGTTTTAGACAGTGGCACCTTCTGGTTATCCGAAACGCCGGAGCAGCCTTCTGTGGGCTGGGATGCCGCTATGGAAAGGATATGTACCTACGCTGTTTTGAAAGACAGGCGTAACGGCCGGGAGGTACATTTCTATAATACCCACTTCGACCATGTCGGAAAAGCCGCGCGGGTAAACAGCGCTACCCTGATTATGGACTCTATAGCTTCTAAAAGCGATGGCCATTGGGTCATCCTAAGCGGCGACTTTAATGTTGAGCCCAATATGGAAGCTTACAAAACTATCGTGCAAACCGATTTGCAAGACAGCTACGAACAGGCCAAAGTCCGGCTGGGACCAACCGGAACCTTCAATGGCTTCAATCCGAATGCCAGCCATGATCGCCGCATTGATTATGTCTTCTTCAAAGGGTTTTCAGTGGAGCTTTATGAAACTAATAACCTTTCTTACAATAACAACTATTTGTCTGACCATTTTCCAGTTATCGCTTTGCTGGAGTACCAGCCACATTAAAAGCGTATTTCCTATTGGTTGTCATTCCAGATATCATGGGTCGTTTTCCATTGGCCGTTGGGCTGTTTTTGGAGGATATTCAGATATTTGGATACTGAAACTGTTGTGCTGTCCCCGTTTCTGGGGATGAGCGTCACTTCCGCTGTACCTCTTCCGAACGCTAAGCCACCGGACACCTCGACTTCATCGTAGGAACTGTTCAAGCGGGTTTCATATTGGTCAAAAATGGATTGATAATAGGCCTCCACCGCCTCAGGCCCTATCTTGGGTTCAGCACCCGGCGCCATCAGCACCGCGTCTTGGGTGAAATAGTCCGCTATCGTTTTAGCGTCGCCCTCATTGAAGGCCTGTGCCCTTGCGTTGCTCATTGCTTTTATGGCCTCAATGTCTGAGGAAACGTCTTGTTCCATTTGACAGGAACTCAGCAATGATAAGACCATTACGAAAAAAAGAATGCCTTTCATTTTGTGTTGTATTTAGTTACGTTTTCTTTTCTAACCTTAAAGATGGCTTCCGGGTTGTTCATCAAAATATTCATGGAAAGGAACAACCGCAGAGACAATAACTCAGCGCCTTCAAATCATAACAGGGGAAGAATTTCTAGAACAGCTCATCTAAATTGCGTATTTTTAAGATCGCAGGGGTTGCTCTGCACCGATTATAACGAAAAACAACAAAGCCATGGGTTTAATCTACACCTTAATTATCGGCCTCGTTGCCGGGGCACTTGCCAAAATGATTACGCCACAAAATGAGAAGGGCGGCTGGATTTCTTCTATTGTCATTGGTATCATTGGCTCCTTTGTTGGCCACTTTTTAGGGGGCATCATTGGTGTTCAAAGCACCCATTTTATCGGCAGGATTCTGATTGCTACGGGCGGTGCCGTGCTCGTCCTTTTCATTTATCACCGTTACCTGGCAAAAGAATTGAACCTGCCGATCTAAGGCAACGAAGGGTTTGCGGCCAGTAAATTGCCTGCCGACTATGCCAGCCCCTAAACATTTATTGCACATCATTCATGACACCAAGCGCGATGAGCAGCAAAAAGTTGAAGGTCGCCCTCAGCCTGATATGCCTGGGGCTATCCTTATTTTGGGCTGTCAGTGCAGATGGGCAAACCTACCATTTTAAACAGTATACGGCCAATGATGGCCTGCCTACCAATGCCGTGTACG